>JACQKU010000007.1 GCA_016204335.1 Candidatus Liptonbacteria bacterium | reverse complement strand
TATCAGACGTATCAGACGTATCAGACGTATCAGACGTATCAGACGTATCAGACGTATCAGACGTATCAGACGTATCAGACGTATCAGACGTATCAGACGTATCCGACGTATCCGACCTACTTGTGGTGAGCCGTGTCGAACCATCAGCCATATCGGCCGGAGCGCTTGCCCCCGCGAGCAGGCGGTAGTTCGCGTTCTTCGCCGGCCCGGCGAACGCCGGACGCACGAAGAAAATGGACGCGAGCATATTTTGGAGCGACGTTTGCTCCCTATCGCTCGTTTGCTCCCGTCTCGTTCGCGACTTCAAAACAAGATACCCTTTTATGCTTTTCGCGGGATATTCCGGCTTTACTACAAGATGAAGCGTGGAACCGACCACGGTTCGTATGGTTTTCTCAAGAACGCCGTCGTCCCGGAGGTTAAGATTAATCGGCAAGTCGATTTTTTCTCCTTTGGTGCGGGCAAAAACAATCTCGCTCGGGATGCGCGCTTTCGCGTCCGGAAGAAGATTTGCTATCGGAACGCCTTTCGGGAGCGCGAACGGTTGTGTATTAAGCGCGACCGATTGTATGCCGATGCGCTCCGTAAGATTGGGAAGACGGAGTCCGACATTCTGAAGTTTGCGCAAGTCGGACAAACGGGTGACGCCAACGGCTTTGAAAGCGCTCTCGATATTGGGAAATTTCTGTCCCAGCACGGCTATGTCTTTTGGAAGCGGCGCGAATACGAATGCGCCCATTTCTTTCCTCGAGAGCAACTCCCAAAACCCTTTGAAAGCAACAGGCGCTTCTTTGGGAATAATCGGGATTGCCAGCCGCGGCGGCGGAAAAGGACGCGGGAGAAGTCCGCCGATAAAATTGCCTATGCTTCCTATTATTGACGCGAGAGGCGACGGTCCGGTTGGCGCGGGTAAAGGCGGTTGCTGATTCGGCAAGTTCGCCGCGAGAGGGAAAAAAGGCGGCGCGGACGATTGATAATATCCGGTTCCGCCCGCGCCGCCTCCGCCAGACGGCGACGGCGCGGGAGACGGCGAGGGAGATACGGCCGCCGCCGGCGCGGGAAAATACAAAAAGCCCGAATTCAAAATGAACGAGGTTGAGATGCTGATGCCGATGGCGTTCTGACCGATATTCCCGATATTCTGGAAACTCGTGGACGCGGAAGAGCCGGCGCCACCGCTGACGACGGGGTCTTTCACGACAAAATTCGTCGAAGAGAAATCATCTGCCAGCGCGAAAAGCGTAGGGGAAAGAACCGCCGCTCCGGACAACAGCGCCAAGGTTAAAATGTGTCCTTTTCCAAAGTTTTTCAAAGTATTTCAAAGAATCAAGGATTGCTTTTTTTATACTGAAGAATCGACTGCACGACCTGGGAATCGGCACGCAGATTTTCAATGAAAAGAATCTGTGTCCGGCTGATTTTCATTTCGTCTGTCGGACCGTGGAGTTCGCTCCCCAGTTTTACCAGGTTTATGTTCTGCGGCTGGGTGACCTGCACATAAAACACGTCGCGCAGTTTCGGATACTGACCGTTTTCATTGGAAAGTTTTCCGAAATAGACCTGGCCGTTATTCAGAAATACCGCCTGGTAAGCGGCGTTGGTCGAACTTAGTTTCTTGTAGTTCATGCCGACAATGGCAAGTATGGCAATGACCAGAATGGCCAGGGCAACCGTTTTTTTATTCATTCGCATTGTTCGCGTTGATTTTCGACCGTTTGGAACATCCGTTTCCGCAGTTTTTTGTTCTGTTGGTTTCATTTTAGCAATTTTTTATTACTTCATCTTCGCCGCCGACTTTACATTACTTGAGAATATCGATACCGGCATGCGGTCAAACGCTTCAAGAACGCGTCAAGCGTGTTCGCAAGACCGGCGATGCTTTCTTCAATCTTATCCAATCTCTTCTTCGTCTCTCTCGCGTCAACTTCCAAAACGGCAAGCCGCGCGTCCACCGAGTCGAATCTTTTGTTGATTGAATCAAACTTTTTATCGGTCGCGTTAAAACCGCGTCCCATCATAAGCGCCAATTTGTCGAGTGTCATTCCTCCGTTTTTTTTGCCGTGAGCCATTCTTGGATTATAACATTATTTCTTTTTCGGCGTTGAAGAAGCAGTGGAAGAACTTTGCGCGGTGTCAGCTTTCGCCGCCTGCTCGCCCGCTTCGCCGGAACTTGAGCGAGGCGAACCGGAACCCTGCGAAGGGGGCTGTCCGATGGAAACAGGCGCGACTTCGACTATTTTGCCTTCGGTTGGATTATAGAGAATGGCTTTTTTGGCGTTGGTGTAAATCAGCACTTTGTCTCCTTTCTTTGCGTTCGCGAAAAACAACTGGTCTTTCAACTGCTCAGGGTCGTCGACTGTGGCGACTGTCGGCTGTTCGTCTGCGGGCAGAATAATCAGTCGGCCGACTTCGGCGACGAGTTTTTTTGCCTCATCTTGCGCCGATTGCGGCGAGGTTTGATACAACGCCTTGTATTGCCGGTAATAATACAGCGACATTCCCAACGAACCGACAAAAAGGATTCCGAGAATTATGTAAAAGAATTTTTTGCTGAACATTGTTTTTTAAATATACCACGCAGGAAACTATCTTGCAAAACCGACTTTCTTTTCCAGGCGCTCGACGCGACCGCGTAAATCATGAATCTCTATAACATCTTTTTGAATATCATTGAGTTTCTCAATTACCGTTTTCATTGACTCGCTAACAGCAGAAAAACCGGCTTCCATATCGCGGCGGAGAATCCGATTATCTTCATGAACTCTCTCAAACTTCTCTTTCACTTCTCCCCTAAATTCTCCTATTTCTCCATGAATCGAAAGAAACTCGCGCTGGCTCATTTGCGCCAATTTCTCGATGGTCATTTTATGAAGCGGTTTCTTTTTCATAATCATATTGTGGTTTGATTATATCACATTTTGCTAAAAGCAAACTGTGGATAGCTCATTGCGTCTCATCAGTCTTATCCACTCTATCGGTCCTATAAGTAAGTAGTATAGGTCGTATAGGTCGTATAGGTCGTATAGG
>JACQKU010000006.1 GCA_016204335.1 Candidatus Liptonbacteria bacterium | reverse complement strand
TTTCTATGGCGATAATTTTAAATTTCTTAATATCATAATAACTCAATAACTTAATAATTCCTTCCGTTAACTCCCCGTGCCCCGCGCCGATTTCAATTACAACGTCGTTTTTTCCCGCGTCGAGCGCTTCGGCGATTTTTTTGAGCGCAGATTGATTAACGAGAAAATGCTGTCCGGAGAGGAACATATAGGTATACGGAAAATAGTTAATAGAAAATAGAAATTGGTAATAGAAATTGGAAAATAGAAAGTTGTTATATTAATCCAATCTCAAATTTCCATTTTCTATTACGAGTTTCCAATTTCCAATAACGAATTTTTCGCTAGTCCAGCGTAATATATCGTTCTTCGCTGTCAATATCCAGCGTTCGCCGCTCTGCGGAATTCAAACTTTCGAATTCAGTCAATTCCACAGGCAGTTCGCCGAGAAATCTCGACGGAATGCCGTAAAAACTCAAATGAAGTTCTTTTTTTGCCCGAGTCATCGCGACATACATCAGACGCCGTTCTTCTTCAATCTCCGCTTCGCTCCCGAGCGACCGGTTGTGAGGCAAAATCCCTTCGGCGCATCCGGCAACAAACACCGTGTCGAATTCGAGGCCCTTGGCCAGATGAATGGTCATCAAATTAACTGATGACTGATGACTCGTAACTTTTGACTGTTCATTTTTGTTGTTAGTTATAAGTTTTTGGTTATAGGTTGCCGCAGGCATATCCGCCGGCTGAAGTAGCGCGATTTGTTCCAAAAACGGCGGGAGCTCCGAGAAGCCGGAAGCAAACGTCATAAGCTCGGCGATGTTTTCCATTCTTTCTTCCGCGTTGAAAAAGTTTTTTTCGATAAGTTCGGCATACCCCGTTGTTTCCAAAAAAGCGCGCACCAGATTCTGCGGCGAAAATTTTTTGGCATCTTTCAAAAACTCGCGGAATCTCATAAACCGGCCCTTGGAAAGATTTTTTTCCAGGCGCTCGCGGCTCACTTCGTCTTTCGGATTTTGTACAAGCCGTAGCGCGGCCACGATGTCTTTGATTTCTTTCCGCTCATAGAACCGGAGCCCTCCGAATATCCGGTACGGGATGCTTCGTTCAATGAGCGCCTGCTCGATGGCGCGCGACTGCGCGTTGGTGCGGTAGAGCACCGCGGCAGTTGGCAAATTGATAAGTGCATAAGTTTGTAAGTTATTTTTACCAAACTTATCAACTTTCAAACTTATTAACTTTTGAACTTGTTCCGCTATCCACTCCGCTTCAACATCTTCGTCTTCGGCCTCGGCAATTTTTACCGGCGCTCCATCTTCGTTTTTCGTCCAGAGGTTTTTGGATTTTTGGCGCGTGTTTTGCCGAATCAGCGAAGAAGATGCCCTGATTATGTTCGAGGTCGAGCGGTAATTTTCTTCGAGGAAAATCACGTTCGCGTCCGGCCAGTCGTTTTCAAAATTTAAAAAGTTTCTGAAGTCGCACCCGCGGAATCCATAAATTGAATTGTGCACTACCGTATTGTTCGCGATGTAATTGTGTATGTTTTCGACATCGAGATCGTATACGAAACCCCAGTAGTCCTCAACTTCCACTTTTTTAATAATTTCTTCGATAATCTTGCCTTTCCCATAGGATGCCGTAAGCATACCGGGCCGGGCGTGCGATGCCGGCTGAAAAAACAGCCGTTTCTTCTTGGTAAGACAGGCGCTTTTTACAAATTCGATTTGAAAATCGCCGTCGTTTATTCGCTCAAGTCGCGAGGCTATTTTTTCTATTTCTTTATACTGCAGCCGCGCGATTTCCATGCGCCAGTCGCGCAGCTTTCCCTTTCTTGTTTCAAACCCAAGTTTTTCAACGGTTTTTTTCAGTAACTTATCTCTGGTATTGAGACTTATTCTGCTCATTCCCCATGGGTGTATCACGCTCTTTCTTTTGTCGTCAAATAGCGTAATTCGCGCGCGCAGTCTTCTCGCGGCGTGGCGAACGGTTCCCTGCGGTATCCAGTGCGGATAACCAAAATAAAGCAGTTCGCCTTCCATGAGCTTGAGCGCGCGGGATCTTGTGTCAATGTGCTGGTACAGCCGATTTACTTGGTTTTGGCTCATCTTCATATTCCGGTTTCCCGTGTCAAATACAACCGTCGGTATTCCATAGGTAAACGCGTAAAAATATTCATAGTATTCAGCTTCCGTTCGATCTTGGCAGATTTTTAGTATCCAGATTTTATCCGCTTTTTCTTGATTGCTTCGCACGATCAGCCCCGCCTGATTTCTTCCATTTGCTTTTCTTGCCTCTTTCGCGATTCCTATTCTGAATCCTTTATCTTTTCGATACATCAAGTACACCACGTGCGCGCGTCCTCCCAAGTTGAGTTTTGCGAATAAGAGATGATTTGGCGTGAGCGCAATTGTCGCCCCGTTTCGCACGGTAATTTTTACGAGGGGACCCCGGTATCTCATTTTTTTTATTTTGAGAATCTTCGCGGCGCATACGCCGCCATTTCCCGATGCTCCTATGACGCTGTCGCGGAGCGTCAAATCCTTGATTCGTTTCACGCCCTTCGTCGTCAGTATTTTCGTGTCAGGAATAACGCACTGTTGGTCGTCTCCGACGACGGAAAGCCGCGCCGAGTCGCCCGCCAAAAGGCGAACAAGTTCGTACTGGCAATTGTTCAAATCCTGATATTCGTCAACTAGCACGTACCGGAATCGCTTCCGGTATTTTTCAAGAACCTTGGGATGTTTTTTGAAAATCTCGGCAACTTTTCCAATCAGGTCGTCAAAATCGAACGCGTTTTGCTTCAGCAATTCTTCTTCGTAGCGCTCGAACATTTTTAGCGAGAGCTTGTCTTCTTCTTTCGGCGAGCGTTCAAGTTCGTCCGTGTCGGCAACGCGGTTTTTAATCCGCGAGATTCTTCCGGCGAAGTATGCCGGACCGCGGTCGCGAGACCCCCTTATTGTTTCGAGTCCGAGAGATTTGGCTATTTTTTTGATAATCTGAAGCGAATCCCCGCTGTCGAAAATTACGAAGTTCGGGGTTCTGCCGAGATGGCGCGCCTCGCTCCTGAGGATTCTTGCTCCGAGCGAGTGGAATGTGCCGATGAACGGGCCAATTCGGTTAATTAGTTGATTAGTTAATTGGTTAGTTGGTCGGCTGGTTAGCTTATTTCTTCCTGAATTTCCCAATTCACCAATTAACTGATTCACTCTATCTGCCATCTCTTTCGCCGCTTTATTGGTAAACGTGATGGCAATGATATGGTGCGCGGGTATTCCGCTGTCTATAAGGTAGAGCAGGCGGCTTGTAAGCGTCCTTGTCTTGCCGGTGCCGGCGCCCGCCACTATCAAAAGGGGCTTGTCCGGCGCCTGGACAGCCAGTTTTTGTTGGGGATTAAGGTCGGGAAACTTCATTTTAATCTGAAAATGTCTTATTTTTCGGCAACTTACGGTTTACCCAGGTTTTCCACAGGGGGGTTGCCGAATGGATAAAACCTGCTATACTCCTCTCCATTAGTACTATTCTATTCGAATACAATAGTGTTAGGAAGCCATTGATAGTGGCTGTTTTTTTGGTCATAGGCCTTGTTTTCCTTGGCTTGGGACTGTTTTCTCCGAAAGCGCATGGCGAAGCTGGTGTATTCGGCGGTCCAGCTATCATTTCCGAGGCTCCGGCGGGGTTCTCCGGAGATACGGCAATGCTTGCAAGCCAGCCATTGCCTGATTTGTCCACTTTCTCATCCGATACTTCCGGCATTTTGCACGACTCGAATATTCTCAAAATCGCGGCTCTACAGGGAATTTCAGGGCCCAACATCCAGACAAACAGGAATTCCGGGAAATCGCCCGATGGTTCTGCAAGCGATGCCTCTGCTTCCGACTCAGAGGACTATTTTATTCTTCCGACTCAGGGCTTTAATTGGGGCAAGCTCCATCTGCATAATGCGGTTGACATCGCTAACTCCTGCGGCGCGCCGGTCGTGGCCTCGGCCCAGGGACTTGCATCCGACCTTTCTTTGGACTCTTGGAGCGACGGCTATGGACATTATGTAATACTGGCCCATCCAAACGGAACGAAAACGCGCTATGCCCACCTTGATAAAATTTTCATTTCTTTGGGACAGTATGTGAAGCAAGGCGATCTTATTGGCACGGTCGGCAGGACGGGCGACGCGACCGGTTGCCACGTTCATTTTGAAATCGGAGGAGTCCCGAATCCGTTCGTTAGATAATTTTAGAGCCTCGTCCGGCGCACTTTGCTTACTCCGCCGAAGCTGCCGTTTCGGCTGCGAAGGCCGGGCGTTGTCGTTCCTTTGTCTTGGAGAAATTGGCTCATATCGCGAATGGAGAAATGTTTGAGATGGGGTTTAAGAAGCCACGAGCTTGACTGTATTTTTCCGCCCTTCCCTACGCCAAAAATCATTTCGCAGCCGATTAAATCGCACACCGCGACTTCGGGGATATTGCTTTGCATTCTGTCGCCGCCGTTCGCGAAAATATGCGGTTTCAGTTTTTTAAGTTCGGCGTTGATGCTCATGTCTTGCGGATTTTTTTTATGACTCGTAAGGAAAACCATATCCACCGGCCGGAGCGCTTCTATAACTTCCTTGCGTTCCCGTTCCGGCATGAATACATATCCCTTTTTCTTTTTAAGCCAGTTGTCGTTGTTCAAAATAACCATCAATTTGTCGCCCAGTTTCTTAGCTTCTTCAAAAAGCCGAATATGCCCGATATGGACCGGGTCAAATCCCCCGCTCACCGCGACAACCTTTATTTTTTTAGTTTTACCTTTTTTGTTTTTCATATTTATATTTCCTCCCGCAGACGATAGCTGTATGCTTCAGCCAGATGTTCGGCCGAAACGGATTCTCTCGCTTCGAGGTCAGCGATGGTGCGCGCGGTTTTCAAGAGCCGGTAATAGCCGCGGGGCGAGAGGCGTGTTTTATCGAGAGTCGAGAGAAATTTTTCCGCGGACGCGTCGAGCGCTCCGAATTCTTCCGCTTGTTTGGAACTCATTTCCGCGTTGGTTTTTATTTTCAGCTTTTTGAACCGGTGTTCCTGAATTTTTCTCGCGTTCTCAACGTTCTTTTTTATTTTCCCGCTCATCGGCTCAACTGCTCTTTTCTCGCGAAGCTCGGCGATTTTAACGCGAGGCACTTTTATCTGCAAGTCAATCCGGTCGAGAAGCGGCCCCGAAATTTTTTTCTGGTATTTGATTACTTCGTACGCGGAACAATCACATTCTTTTTCCGCGTCTCCGTAAAATCCGCACGGGCACGGATTCATCGCGCTTACCAGCGTGAACTTGGCAGGGAAAATAATACTGCTCTTGGCGCGCGCCACATGCACGGCTCCGGCTTCAAGCGGCTGGCGCAGAGCCTCCAGAATATTTTTCTGGAATTCAGGCAATTCGTCAAGAAAGAGAACGCCGCGGTGCGCCAAGCTGATTTCTCCGGGTTTTGGCTGGGTGCCGCCTCCGATGATTGCGGCAATTGACGCGGTTTGGTGCGGCGCCCGGAACGGCCGTTCTTTCATCAAACCGGATTGATTCAAACCGGCGGCGCTGTAAATTTTTGTCGTTTCAATGGCTTCAATAAATGAAAGCTCGGGCAGAATCGCGACGAGCGCTTGCGCCAACATGCTTTTCCCGACTCCGGGCGGTCCTATCATCAGGAGGTTATGTCCCCCGCTTGCGGCGATGGCGAGCGCGCGCTTGGCGTTTTCCTGCCCTTTGATTTCCGAGAAATCCGGCGCCGAATTTTCGCCGAGCGGCGAGTCTGCGAACGTTGCGGGCATCAGCGTTTTTCTCCCTTCAAGAATTTCAATCGCGTCTTCGAGCGTGCCGAGCGCGACAACGTTTATTTTTTTTATGACTGCGGCCTCATTAGCGTTTTCGGAAGGGAGGAAAAGATATTTAAATCCCTGTTCGCGCGCCATCTCGGCGATGTTGAGCGCCCCGCTCACCGGACGGAGGCGGCCGTCGAGCGCGAGTTCGCCGATGAAAATTTTGTCTTTCGTTTCAAAGTCGCCGATTTGTTTCGTCGCGAGAAGATATCCGACCGCGATTGCCAAGTCGTACTGCGAGCCGGTTTTTTTGATGTCGGCCGGCGCGAGGTTCACGGTGATTTTTCTGTTTTCGCGATTCGGCGGTTTGATGCCGGAATTTTTGAGCGCCGAGTTCACGCGCTCTTTCGCTTCGTTCAGCGCTTTGTCAGCCAGGCCGACTATGTTGAACGCGTGAAGACCGACGTTTAAATCCACTTCCACTTCAATAAGTTTCGCGTTGATTCCTTCGAGTTCCGCCGAATAAACCTTGGCGAGATTTTTGAGCATATAAGCTTATCAGCGAATAACGAATATGGTTCGAATTTTCGAATATTAATAGTATCGGCGTATTCGTAATTTATTCGCTATTCGTTGATGTCGTTTGTCAGCGATTACTCTTGCAGTCCGCGCACAGATTCGATTCCGGCACAAGATTCAAAACTTCATCGGAAATTTCTTTGCCGCATTGTTCGCATACGCCATAACTCCCGAGATGGATTCGGTTCAACGCTATATCGATTTCGTTCACACGCTCCTTCATGGTCTGGGCGATCGCCATCCGGTTCGCGAACGATTCCGATTCATTCGCTTCTTCTTCGGAATGGTCAATGTCATCGCCGAAGTCCTCTGCTTCAGAATATTTTTCAATCTTGAGAAGCAACTCCGTTTTTCCCGCTCTCAATTTCTTTTCGTATTCGGAAATTTTTTCTTTGTTTAACATTGTAATAGGAATTAGGTGTTAGCTGACTGGCTTATTAGGAAATATAGTAGCCGAATAGAAAGAGCTGGTCAAATTGATTTTTAAAAAGCAAAATGCGCCGTTTATAAATTTGCTTCCTTATCAATGTACGGTCGCAGTCCGACTTTACGGGTGCCACTGCGACTGAGTAGAAAAAATAAAATATGTTATGCATTGCGACATTTTCATACTTTATGTCAAATATTTTATGAGCCGTCCTGCAAAATTCAATTTCGGCAATCGGCATTCCTGCAATTTAACCGGCAATCCGGCAAAAATCATCCTGCAATTTTACCGGCAAATTGCCGATTGCAGACAAAATTGCAGTCAAAATTGCAGGAAAGAGCCAAAATTGCACCTTTGACAAACATTCTGCTAAACATCTCATTTATCGAAATAACTGATAAAGCTTGAAAAACCTACATTTTAAATAATTTAAGCGTTTAAAACGTTTAGCGCGAAACTTTGTAAACAAGAGTGTTTATCAAAAAGAGTAATGAAATCTTAACTATATTTTAGATTTTTCTTTTTACTTCCGTACAAATTGTTTAGCGGGGAACATCAAAAACTTAGAATGACTTTTTGATCGGGAACATGTTAAAATAATTAAGGATAAAATGCAGAAACAGGAACCATCTAACATAAAAACCGGCCAAATCGGCGAAAACCTGGCCTGTGAGTATCTTGTGGGAAAGAAATTCAGGATATTAAAGCGAAACTACCAGCAGAAATGGGGAGAGATAGATATCGTGGCTCGGGCGCCGGATAACACACTGGTTTTTGTTGAAGTGAAAACAATCAATAATCCCGGTGAAAGTTCACTTTTACCGGAGGATGAAGTAAGCTCGTCAAAAATCAAGAAACTCAAAAGAACCTGCGAACAGTTCGTTTCAAGGTTTGAGGGCTTGCTTGATGAAAAACGCGGCTGGCGGATTGATTTGGTGGCAATTGAGCTTCGGGAACAAACGCCGACGATAAAACACTACGAAAATATTTTTTAGTCAGCTTTTTCGCGATTCCGTCTTATTTTCTTATTCGCGCGAATAAGAAAATAAGAAAGTGTTTACATTGATATTATAAATAGTTAGATGAGCATAATTTTTGTCGCTTTCCTTAGGGAAAGCGACCACCGATGAGATTTTAGCTTTAGTGTCGATGCGGTCGAATGGCCGCGCCGCTGAATATCGTAAGATATCGTGGCTACTCGCCTTACTTCGCTGGCGAAGCGGGTATAGCATTTGAGTTCCCTACTTTCTTATTCGCGCGAATAAGAAAGTAGGGAAATAAGTAAACATAATTTTTGTCGCTTTCCCAAAGGAAAGTAACCAATAGTAAGATTCTTGAGAGTAAGATTTTGTGCTTACTATTTTATTGGAGGTTTCTTCAACCGCTATGCTATAGCGGTTGGGGCGCGATGCAATAAATAAAATAAATAAGTAGGGCGATGCGTTTAGATAAAAATATCTTTGGTTTGGCCACTGCGCGGGGCTATTGACATTTTGTCATATGCCCCTATACTGAAAGCGACGTTTGAATCCGCCATTGAAGCGGATTTTTTTAAACATCAGCGAATGGCGAATCCATTACGAATATACGAATTCGTAGATTCGCGACAGATTAGATATTCGTTGGTAAAGCAGCATGTTTAACTTAAAAGATTTGGCAAAAGCGATTAAACAAGTCGCCGAAGAAAAAGGCCTTGAGCCGGAAAAAGTGCTCGAAGCAATCGAGTCGGCAATAGCCACGGCATACAAGCGCGAATACGGAAAGCGCGGAGAAATCGTAAAAGCGAATCTTGATCCGAAAACCGGCGAACTGAAATTCTGGCAGGCGAAAACGGTGGTTGACGAAACCACCGTACGCTTCCCTGAGCCCGATAAAGACGAAGCCGCTGATTTTGCGAACGAGCCAGATGAATCGTCGGATACGAAATTGGTCCGTTTTAATCCGGAGCGCCATATTATTTTGGAAGAAGCGCTGAAGATAAAAAAAGGCATCGCGCTCGGCGAAGAAATCACGTTTCCGCTCGAAACCCACGATGATTTCGGCAGAATCGCGGCGCAGGCGGCAAAACAATCAATTTTCCAAAAACTCCGCGAGTCGGAGCGCGAATCAATTTTGAAAGAATGGCGCGACAAAGAAGGACAGATAACGAGCGGTTTGGTGCAAAGGTTTGAAAAAGGCCACGTCTATATTGACCTCGGTCGCGCGTTCGGCGTAATGTTCGCGAACGAATCAATTCCAGGCGAGCACTACCGCATCGGGGAACGGCTCCGTTTTTTGATTCTGGCAGTTCAGGAAGACACGCGCGTGCCGGGCATCATTCTTTCCCGTTCTCATCCGAGATTCGTCAGCAAATTATTCGAACTCGAAGTTCCCGAAGTTGCGGAAGGCGCGGTGGAAATAAAAATGATTGCGCGGGAACCGGGGAGCAGGACGAAACTTGCCGTGGCTTCGAACGCCGAAGGCGTTGACCCGGTCGGCGCGATGGTGGGCCAGAGGGGGACGCGCGTGATGGCGGTGAATAACGAACTTGGCAACGAGAAAATCGATATTGTCGAATGGTCGGATGACCCCGCGAAATTAATCGGGAATTCTCTGTCGCCGGCAAAAGTGAAGTCGGTTGAAATTTTGCCGCGCCGCGAGGCGCGGGTCTACGTGCCGGAAGACCAGTTAAGTTTGGCTATCGGCCGGAGCGGACAAAATGTGCGCCTTGCCGCAAAACTCACCGGCTGGAAAATAGACGTGCGTTCGCAGGCAAGACCCGAAGAAGCGCAGGAAGGAGGAATAGCTTCGGTGGAAGAGTCGGAAGAAAAAATAGTCGAATAAAATAATCAATCAAACATGAATGCAATAATATTCCCAGTCGCCGCAGGCGCAATAAGTATCGTCGCGGCGTTCGCGTTCGCTTATAAAATTTCCCGGTATCCTTCGGGCGACGCAAAAATGGAGGAAATCGCGAAAGCCATTCAAATCGGCGCCAAAGCGTATCTGAACCGCCAGTATAAAACCGTTGCCGTGGTCGCGGTCGTAATCGCGATTCCCGTCTACTTCTTTTTGGGCTGGCTCACGATGGTTGGGTTTGTTGTCGGCGGAGTTGTTTCGGCGCTTGTAGGATATATTGGAATGTACGTTTCGGTTCGCGCCAACGTGAAAACCGGCGAAGCCGCGAAATCCGGTTTGAAAAAAGCGCTCGCAGTCGCCTTTGAGGGCGGAGCGGTCACCGGCCTTTTGGTCGCGGGCCTGGCGCTAGTTTCGGTCTCGCTTTTTTATTATCTCAGCGCCGGCAATCTCAAAGCGCTTGTCGGATTGGGGTTCGGCGCAAGCTTGATTTCGGTGTTCGCGCGGCTCGGCGGCGGAATTTTCACGAAAGGCGCGGATGTCGGCGCCGACTTGGTCGGCAAAACCGAAGCAGGTATTCCAGAGGACGACCCGCGAAATCCAGCGGTCATTGCGGACAACGTCGGCGACAACGTCGGCGACTGTGCCGGCATGGCGGCTGACCTTTTTGAAACGTATGCCGTAACCGCGCTCGCGGCAATCATTTTAGGCAGTTTAATGTTCCCGGGTTCTCCTGACGCGATCATGTTCCCGCTTATGATAGGCGGCATCGGCATTATCGCTTCCATCATCGGAACATTTTTCGTCAAGTTGGGGAAAACTAAATCGATTATGGGAGCGCTCTACAAAGGATTGATTGTTTCTGCCGTTGTCGGGATTGTCGGATTCTGGTTTTTGGCAAAAGAGTACGCCGGCTTAATCGCGAAAACATCTTTTTTCGAGAGCATTCGGCAGTCGGGCGCTCCGCTCGATTTTTCTAATCTTTTTTATCCGATGCTCATCGGCGTCGCGGTGACCGGCCTTCTTGTTTTGATTACGGAATATTACACTTCAAAAAAATTCAGACCGGTTGAATCGATTGCCAAAGCGTCCGAATCTGGCCACGGCACGAATGTGATTATCGGTCTTTCTGTCGGCTTGGAATCAACCGCCCTGCCGGTTGTCGTCATTGTTGGCGGCATTCTCGCGGCTTACGCAACTGGTGGTTTGTACGGCATCGCGCTTGCCGCGATGAGCATGCTGAGTTTGACCGGCATCATCGTCGCGATTGACGCATTCGGCCCTATTACGGACAACGCCGGAGGAATCGCCGAAATGGCGGGTTTGCCCGAATCAGTGCGAAGTATCACGGACCCGCTCGATGCGGTTGGCAACACGACGAAAGCAGTCACAAAAGGTTATGCGATTGGCTCCGCGGGTCTCGCCGCTGTAGTGCTTTTTTCATCGTATGTTCAGGAACTGCAGAGCCGATTTACCGGAATGCCACTCTCGTTTGATTTAAGCGACCCTAAAATTGTCGTCGGTCTTATTCTCGGCGCAATGATTCCGTATTTATTCGCCGCGCTTTCAATGCGCGCGGTCGGCAAAGCGGCGGGGAGCGTTGTTATCGAAGTGCGCAGGCAATTTAAGGAAATATCGGGAATTATGCAGGGCACGGCAAAACCGGATTACGCGAAATGCGTCGACATCGTGACAAAAGCCGCGATTAAAGAAATGATCGCGCCCGCGCTTTTGCCGGTTGTCATACCGATGCTCGTCGGATTCATTCTTGGCAAGGAAGCGCTCGGCGGAGTTCTTGTCGGCGCGATTGTGGCGGGAATTTTCGTCGCCATATCGATGACTTCGGGCGGCGCCGCGTGGGACAACGCGAAAAAATATATCGAGGAGGGCAGATTCGGCGGAAAGGGTTCTCCGGCGCACAAAGCCGCCGTCACCGGCGACACTGTCGGCGACCCGTACAAAGACACCGCGGGTCCTGCGATTAATCCGGTGATAAAAATTATCAATATTATCGCGCTTCTCCTTGTGCCGTTTTTGTAGTTTTTCATTTTGATTTTTTCTTTATTCAGGCGTACAATGCACCCTATGCCAAAAACAGAAAAAGAACTTATCGGTCAGTACTTGATTCCGACCGTGGTTGAAAAAACCCAGTACGGCGAGCGGGCGTACGATATTTATTCGCGGCTCCTCAAGGAGCGGATTATTTTTTTGGGCGGGCCGATAAGCGACGGTGTCGCGAACGCGGTGATTGCTCAGCTTTTGTTTCTTGAGCACGAGGATTCAAAAAAAGACATTAAATTATATCTCAACACGCCTGGCGGCTCGGTGACCGCGGGCATGGCGATTTACGACACGATGCAATACGTGAAGCCGGATGTTTCAACAATGTGCGTCGGCATGGCCGCTTCGATGGGCGCGGTGCTTCTCGCGGCAGGCGCGAAAGGAAAGAGATTCACTCTGCCAAACTCGGAGATACTGTTGCACCAGGTGATGGGCGGCGCCGAAGGACAGGCGACCGAAATCGAAATCACGGCGCGGCAAATCATCAAAATCAAAGACAAGCTGAATCAAATTCTCGCGAAGCACACCGGCCAGTCGCTCGCGAAAATCGAAAAAGACACCGACCGCGATTTTTATCTGACACCCGCAGAATCGAAAGAGTACGGGCTGATTGACGAGATAATAAAAAATCACAAGTAAGGGCTACGGTTTTCGGTTTGAGAGAACCGGCGTTCGCTCATTTTATCTCGGATGTTCCTACTGTTATGCTATGGCATAACAGTAGAATACGAAGCTATGAGAATTTTGGGGATTTCTCAAAAAGAGAATTGCTTCTCGTTGGCGGGACTTCTCCAAAATAGAATAGCTCACTTTTTTGGAAAACATTACTCTGAAAAGCGGCTTTTGTGATAGAATTGGAACAATGAATAAAAAAGAACTTATTAATGAAGCGCTGACGCGCTCGGTGAGCAATATAATGCCTTCTCGTGAATCGTTTGAGGGGGCACTGTTGTCAGGTGAAAAGTTGAGAATTTACTTTGGAGTAGACGCTACTGGCCCCCACCTTCATCTCGGGCATCTTACCAATTTTCTTTGGTTGAGAAGAATGCAAGATTTAGGGCACGAAGTCATTCTTCTTATAGGCGATTTCACGGCAAGAATTGGCGACCCGACGGATAAAATGGCGGCACGACAGCCATTAACTAAAAACGAAGTTAGGCAAAACATGCATACGTTTAAAAGACAAGTTTCAAAAATTATTTCATTTTCAGGAAAAAATCAGGCACTCATTAAACACAATTCATCATGGTACAAAAAAATGAAATTAGAGGATTTTATGAAAGACTTGCTTGGATATTTTACGGTTCAGAATATGCTTCAGCGAGACATGTTCAGAGAGCGATTGGAGAAATGGAAAAATAACCAAGAAGCAAATCTTGATATAGGTTCTATAGGCCTTAAAGAATTTATTTACCCTCTTTTGCAGGGATATGATGGCGTGGAAATGGATGTTGATTTAGAGATTGGTGGCAATGACCAGACATTTAATATGAGTGTCGGTCGCGAACTGCGAAAGGCCCATATTGCAAAAGGCAATACAAAACTAAGAGAAAAATTTTTCGTCGCCACCACGCTTCTAGTAAATCCCAATACCGGCAAAAAATTAATGAATAAAAGCGAGGGCGGACTTATCAATCTTGATGATACGCCCAATGATATTTTTGGCAAAGTGATGGCGCTTGACGACTATTCTATGTTTGCTGTTGCCGAACATTGCACACTACTTCCCTTGAAACACATCGAAGATTTTAAAAAAGGCATTGCTTCTACGCAAATAAATCCACGGGATGCAAAAATTGAAATAGCCTCTGCCGTTGTCGATGTAATTTATGGAAAGTACAAAGCGGAGAAGGCGAAAAATGGCTGGATTGATTTTTTTTCGAAAAAAGAAATACCAGAAGAAATGCCAACGCTAAAAATAAACGTGAGCGAAGCGATTTCTGTTCTTGATTTGCTTGTACTGTCTAAGTTAGCAAAAAGCAAAAGCGATTCGCGGCGGCTGATTCTCGGCGGCGCCGTGGAACTTGCCGGAACTGTGAAAAAAAATCCGAGCGAGATTTTGGAACTTTCCGGCGGCGAGATTCTCAAAATCGGGAAGAGACGGTTTTTCAGGATAAGAGTTTAGCTTTCGCTTTGCTGTTCGAATCCAGGGTTGAGAATATCCGGATTAAAATATAGGATAGAAATGCCTTGAAGGCGGGTATCGTATAGCGGCATTACCACAGATTTCCAATCTGTTGACAGGGGTTCGACTCCCCTTACCCGCTCCGAGTCAACTTTAAAAAACTTGCTTATTTCCGGAAAATCTGGCACTATAGCGATACTATAAATGCCTTATTTTTCCCGGCGGACGAAAATTTCTTTCGGCGTTATCGCTGTCATCGTGCTCGGATTTTTCTGGGCGCGGCTCTGGAATCTGAACGGCTACATACCGAGGGAATTCATTGACGCGCGGCTTCAGGGAGCGATGATTTCCCAGAATATCGTCAATCTTTCGAATCAATCAACCGCGGAATTAGAGAATATAAACGCGCTCGACAACGCGAATAATTTTTCGCAGGCGCTGGAGTTGACCGAAAAAGTGATTCAGGAAAGCAGGGATATCCGGAGTCAGGCAGTTGAACTTTCCGACCAGGTTTCCAAAATGACACGGGCGCTGTCCGCAATCAAATCGTTTGAGGCGCGGCAGGCCGCGCTCGAAGCGATTTCAAGCCGGCTTGCGCTCATCAGCCGCCTCATCAATTACAGCGACTACCTGAATCAGCTTTTAGGCGAGCTTCAGGCGCGGTTCAGCGGCAAGCCCGGCGCGGGCGACCATCGCGTGGCGGCGATCATACTTCAAATCAACGGCGAAGTGACCGCAATAAACAGTTTCAACAATCAGGCGACCCAGGCGATGAGCCGGTTCGACAGGATTGTGAACAGCCGGTAGTGGAAAATTTTCTAAGCGTATCCCCGAGAGGACTCGAACCTCTAATCCTTCCGGAACGGCGTTCTTGGCACGCAGTGCCCAGATAATTCTTGAGAATTATCTGGCTATGCGCGTCCCGCACAAAGTGCTGAGGGGGAGAGTTGAACTCCCACGGGATTACTCCCAACGGCTTCTAAGGCCGTAGCGTCTGCCAGTTTCGCCACCTCAGCACTTTAAGCGGGATAAATATTCCAATTCCGCCACGGGGACAACCCCCCTTTTATATGTTTTTTAAGAGAAATTCGCAAGCTTGACCCTACACATAATAAATTATGTGGCGGGGTTGACTTTTTTTGAGTTTTGTGCTTTACTGGACGCAGTCGAGGGGGTTGGGATTATTGTCCCAATCCGGCCTTGTTGTCATAACGATAAGTATCACCTCACATAGATAGGAATCGAAACGAGACCACATATCACCAACGAGGAGGGAGAAATGCCGAGCAAAGCCGTTTGGAACATGGGGTTGAGCATCCTCGACCCTGAGGCAGAACGTATCATGGAGCGTCTCGCGGCGGCCATCCCACCGGATAGCCCGCTCCGGTCGGAGATCGTTAGCAGGATCTTCGCCGTGGTAAAGGCATGGGCCGAATCCGGGGCAGAGAGCATTCCAGGCCTCGGAGGAGTGTTGATCGAGAAGGCCTCCGATTACGGAGACTTCTTGGTCGCGAATCTCACCGGGAGTGGGCGCGGCCAGAAAAAGTCCGTCAGTCCCCAGGACTGGATGGACCGGTTTCTCGCCGATGCCGGCGAGCGTCTGAAAAAGGCGCCGACGCCGGAAGCGGCCCGAACCGAGACCGAGAAGATCAGGGCGGAGTTCGAACTCCGCAGGGGCTTGGTCGAGATGGTTGAGCAGGTGCGCCGAGAGGCGGCTCCTATGCCAACGTCCGAGGTCGTCCCGATCGACTGGGTGGCGATGCAAGCGAAGCTGATTGCGGTCATTGGGACCGCGGCGGCTATTGTGGACGGCATAGCCAAGAAAGTGGCTGTGCCGGTCGGCAAGTTCGCTGACTGGCTCGAGTCGCAGAGAGGGGGCAAGCGATGAACATTCTGCTCGGAAGTATCTGGCGCGTTGTCGTTGCCCTCTGGGGAATCGGCAACTACTGGCTTAGGGCGGCGATCGTCATCTTCGCCTCGTGGCCAGTTCTGATCGTCCTCGCGGCGTTCATCGGCTGGCCGGCACTCACAGCCACCGTGGCGCTCCTGCCGTTGGTCGGATTGGTCATCGCCTTGATGACCATCTTCGACCCGTTGGTCCTCGTCGCACTCGTTCCGTTCGGATTCGGGCGTATAGCACTCGCGGGCTTCGCTGGGCTTATCGGTCTCGAACTCGCGGTCGGCGCTTATTTTGCCGCTGTGCCGGTCGCCAACGACCGAGGGTTGATTCCGCTTCAGTTGCTTCTGGTCGTCGGGATCGCTTTCCTTGCGATTAGCGGCTTCAGGCGGATGGCTGTTCTTTTGGGTATCGCCCTCGCCGTCATCGCCGCCATATCGTTCGTGGGCGGCCGCGAGGAGGCGAAAACGACACTCAAGGCACTCTCGGCATCTGGAAGAACGTCAACCGGAGAACGAGTCCTCGCCGTCGGCCCTCGCGATGAAGTATCGGTTTCGCTGGCGGGACAGCTGACCACATTCTGTACGGACAAGGTTCTGTCCGTGCGGAACGGGGACGGCGGGAATTACGAGCTCCACCCGCCGTGCAAGGTCTTCGAGAAAGGAGGAGTTGTCCCGACGAAGACCATTGGGGACCTAAACGGGGCCGGAATGTTTTGGTTCCGCGCCAAGAATGCGAACGAAATGGCGCGGTTGACCTACACGCCCGTCAGGAAGTAAACCCTTAACCTGTCAAAGGAGGTGGTGCAGTATGAAAATCCAAACCCCGTTTCGCGAAAGCGAAACGGGGTGAAGTGCTTTTAGGGGACGTTTCCAGCCGCTAAACTGCGAGAATACTTTCCACCAGTTTCGGCATTCCGTAGGCGAACAGAGCGACTGCAATCGCGATGACTGCGTAGAGAAGCTGTTTGTGCGCCTTGGTGACTTTTTCTTCGCTGTCGCCCGCAGTCAGGTACAGGAAGCCGGCATAGAAAATGGCAATGGCGGAAACCATCCAAAATGCCTGCGCTACATAACCCGCTATTTTATTGAGCACATCGATAATTTCAGGAACGGTGGTGGGAGTTGCGGCGTACGCGGGAGTAATCCATAGAGCGGACAGAATGGCAATACGGGAAAGAGTTAATAGTTTTTTCATCATAATATCATATCCGCAGGATTTTTAACGTTTAAATAACATCAATTAGACAGATTGTTTTTCCAATCGTTCTACGCGTTGCCGAAGGTCCTGAAGTTCATGCCGGATAGCCGGCAGGTCCGAAATATCTTCGCGGACGAGGTCAAGACGCGCGTTCACGCCGCGAAAACCATCATCCATTTTTTCTTCAAGCCGAGAAAGGTCTTCCTTGCTTGCCAGCGTTTGGAGGTCTTCCTTGCTTGCCATCGTCCGCTGAATCAGCCCAGCAAGACCTTCGATGTCGGTGATTTTTTCTTCCATTATTTAAATAAGTATGTCTGACAGGGCGAAATTGTCAATTGAATAATCGACATCAGGATTTATTAATCTTGAAACATAGGAGGAATCGTGTTGGGCGATGAAACCGGATAGCCCCCCTCGTACGCCTCGTACGGTTGAGATGCCGGAGAACCCCCTCCGGTGGTTCTCAGAGTGCTGTCTAAAAACTTCGGCAATCCGTAGGCAAAAAGAGCGACTGCAATCGCGATTATCGCGTAGAGAAGCTGTTTGTGCGCTTTTTTGATTTTGTCTTCTTCTCCGCTTCCGGTCAGATACAGGAACGCCGCGTAAAAGATGAATATGACGGCAAGCGCCCAGAAGAGGTACGCCGACCACGTGGCTATCTGGTTAAAGAATGCAATGAAGCCGTCGGCATTCGGTATGGGAGCATCTATATTTGGCGGTTTAACCTCTTTCGGACCTGCGGCCATAGCGTTCAAGCCGTTTATCGCGTAGAAAGCGCACGCACCAATGGCAACATTAAACCTATTTAATAATTTCATTTCTTTTATATATTAAGATTATAGCAAATGGCAGGGTTTGGGCAAGCCCTTCGACCCATTCGACAAATGCTCAGGGTGGTGAGCCGAGTCGAACCACTGGCTCGGGGCGAGTTGATTAACAACCCCGCCAGTCCATGGACTGGCGGGGTTGAACTTCTCCGTGAAAATCCGATACAACAGAATCTACTGATTTCCGAGAATGTTTTTTACGAAGAGCGGCATTCCGTAGGCAAACAGCGCGACTACAATTGCTATTACCGCGTAGATAAGTTGGTGATTCGCCTTTTTGATTTTTTCCTCTTCTCCGCCCGCGGTCAGATACAAGAATGCCGCGTAAAAGATGAATATGACGGCAAGCGCCCAGAAGAGGTACGAAACCCAAACGGCTATCTGGTTAACGAAAACTATCACAGAGTTTCCGCTTGTTATCGGAGCCGTCGCGTCGCTCGGTATGCCGGGGTTTCTCGGGAAGGTTTGCGCCATCGCGGTCAAGCCGTTCATCAAGTAGAAACCGAGCCCAGCAACGGCGACATTCAATTTATTGAAGATTCTCATTGTTTTATGTTATCGATACCGACCTTTTTATATTTATCGGATTATAACAGATTTTACGCGCCAAGCAAACTTTGGACAATCGAAACGACCCCTTTTGCCAGGATGATAATCGCGTATCCGACAACCGTATAGAGTATCGTTTGCCTCCCTTTTTTGAACTTCTCGGGGTCGCCGCCCGCTGTAAGAATCTGGAATCCTCCGATAAGAATCATTATGGCGACAATGGGAGTGGCAACCTTGAAAAGAGCGTCTATAATTGCATTGGCAATGCAGGTTAGGTCTTTGCAGGGATTAAGTGGGTTGGTGAGCTTGATAGATGTGCCGGAGCCGCCGCCTGCATTAGGGTCGCCTCCGGCATTAGGATTACCGCCGGCATTTTGGGCAATCGCAACGCCGATAACTTTCAAATCAATCAGCAATTTTCCGAAAAACTCCAACATTTGATTTTATTGTACTTTATTCAAACAAAAGCTCAAATTCGTGTTTCCCCATGTGCGCGAGGACGCGCACCGCGGAAGCGCGCGGACTAAACGCTGACTTACGCGGAAAAAGATGCTGGTAAGTCATATTTCTTTTGCTCGGAATAGCCACTTATTTAAAACAGAAACTTAACATAGACGATTTGGCGTTGAGCGGATTGCCTGGACTGTACGGAACGCTAACGGTCACATTCAATTTGCAGGCGTCCGTCTGTCCGATACCGAGAATATTTAAGAGTTCGGTTTCGGCGGCTTGGCGAACGGCCTGGGAGTTTGAGAATAATTCGATTGTAAAAATACTGGTATCGCGGCGGTATGCGACCACATAATCGTCAAGATTTTTAAGAATGACGGAACCTTCCTCGGTGTCCACGAGCGCGTTATAAAAATTTTTCACCTCGACAATCCCCTGGCTCGTGCCGAGTTTTACCGTCGGGGTTTTGGGGAATTGGTCGGTGATAGAAGTAATTGAAGGTGAGTTCGCCGGGGCCGATGGAAGAAGCCCCTGTTGAGGCGCAGATATTCCGTTGCCGATATTTTCTTGCGGCGTTTCCCGGAGAAACATCCAGCCGAGATATCCGATGACGCCGAGCGCAGAGAGAATTCCCGCGATGTAAATTATTTTTTTCATTGTACGAGTATGTCCCAGTGATTCGATTCCTTTGCGTATATCGCGCCGGAAGGCGCCAGATACAGGGGAGCTCCGTCGTCTTCTCTGGTTCCGTAAGACCTGAATTTTGTAGTGATGTGATTATCCAAACAGCCGCTACGATTAATATCTATTTTATAGCCGTTTACATGGCTTTGCGGGTTTTTTGTGCTATGACTGTCTTTTTCGGTTCCGCCGGTGACCTCTGTCGCGCAGCCGGAGTTTTTCTTAATGGAAACCGCTTCGCCCAAAGTGAATTGCCGAATTCCCTTTAAGCTCGTTTTCGGCTCGGGGCTGTTTACGGTTATGCCGCCGTTGTCTTTCAAATAATCCCTTGCCTCTTTGTCTGTAATGTCAGAACCGCCGCCCGGCAAATATGTTGTTTTCTGCCCCTCAATCTTCCCCAACCCGGGCAGAGTCAGATTCGTGAGATTAGGGTTAATCGTGGTTAAAACTATAAACGCCCCAAACAGAAGGAGTAGTCCCAGCAACGCCTGCAATATCTGGTCTCTCGCGTCGCTCTGAGTGGAAGGATTGCCCGCCGCAAAGGTATATCTCAACCCCGCATAAACAATCATCCCAAACGCCAGCATACCCGCCGCCATCAGAGAAAACCGATACAAAGCCGATACCCATCCCCCTGGATTCGTCGTCTCAGCCGCAGTGACGCCGGGGAGGGTGACGGTGATGTTTCCCTCGCCTTCGGCAAATGCAAACTGCGCGACTGTCAAGAAAAATAGAACGAGTAAGAGTGGAAAAATTTTTACAACTCGGCGGGAACTCATAGAAAATATACGCTGTCAGTTTTTAGTAACCTCCGCTTGCTCCCGAGCCGCGGAATTCTCCTCCGCCGGATTTAAAGTCCGCTCCGGGCGGAGCAGAACATTGGATATCGAACCAAGAGCGCGGACTGCCATTGGTTATAATCGCAACGGCGTAAAAGAACGTATTTACGATTATGAACGCGCCGAGCGCAATCGCGATTCCGATGACCGCGCCTGTCACCATTTTTCTTCCGGACGATACTTGTGTTTCAGACCCGGCGGAAACAAGCATCATTATTCCGCCGATGACAATCATTATCGGAGCGATGGCAAGAACAGCGAGCGTCATCATAAAGTAGATAATATTCTGGCCGGTTTTGAAAAGGTCGCACAAGCTCGTGCAGGTCGGCAGATTGCTCGCAGTTCCGCCGGTTGTGCCGCCGGTGCAGGATACTAATCCTCCCTGTCCCCAATAGGGGAACGAAGCCGCGGAAGCGAGCATAGGAACTAACAACACCAATAACAAATAACCAATAACTAATAACAAAATTTTCCTCTTGAGTTTCTGCGTCATGTGTTATCAGTCATCAGTTATTTGTCATAAGTTGCGATATCTGGTCCTGCGCCTGCTGGAGCGCTCTCCCGGAATCGAATTGTCCGTTCAACACCGAGACAATCGCGGCATCGAAAATCCGGTTTATTTTTTCTTCGTCGGCTTCATACCACGAGCGGGCGGTCAGCGCCTGTTTTGAGAAAACTCCAAAAACCGGGTCGTTTATATTCCCGCTTATGAGCGAACGGAGCGCGGCGGGGCGATTTGCCGGTTCAAGATATTGTTTGGAAACCTCGGGTTGGGAAGCAAGATAGATTATAAAGTCCCATGCCCAGCCGCCGGCTTGACTTTGTCTGGAAGCGGCGAGCCCCCAATAATCCGCGTAGTTGACTGAATTTGCCGTTCTCGGTTGGGGCAGTGGAGCGATGCCGATATTGAGAAACGGATTTTTGTTTTTAACCTTCACGAAGTCCGAGTAATAGCCGAAGAGCATCGCCACGCCGCCGCTCGAAAAACTTTCAAGCGAGTCCCGCTGGTCGTCGTTCCAGGCATAGTAATTCGAGCCCGGATTGGCGAATTGGAGATAAAAGTTGAATGCCTGGAGGCCCGTGTTATTTGAACTGTAAGAGACAAACGATGCGCCCCGCAAATCGGGAGTTGTCATTTGGGTTCCGTTCTGAAGCATCAGAACATTCAGAAGGTCAACGGCTGTTTTGACTGTTTTTCGGGAACCGCCGATAGCCGCGCCCGCCCTCTGCAATTGATTCGTTGCGGAGATTAAACGGAGCCGCGGAATAATGGCTTGAAATTCATTCCAGGTTTGCGGCGGGCTCACGATGCCGGCCTGGTCGAAGAGGTCTTTGTTATAAAGAAGCGCTAGAGTATCGATAAAGAGCGGCAGGGCGTAAATTTTTTTACTCGCAATTGCAGAGGAAGTGCTGAACGTAAAATCCTGTTCCGCCACTGTCGGGAAAAGCTCTCTGAATTGGCTGACGGTGAATTGCGCGGAGGAAACCGGAGCAATTCTGTCTTTTTCTTTGGGCAGAGCGCGGTTATGGACCGGGAATACGTCCGGCCCCCTGCCCGACGCGAGCGCGTTTAAAAGATAACTCTCGTAATTTTCCGCGGGAATTTGTTGGTACGCCACTTCAACGTTTGGCCTCGCCTGTTTGTACGCCTTAACGATGGGGTCGAATACGCTTTTATTTTCAAAGCCCCAAACGGAAAGTTTTATGTCAACGCTTTTGCCAGGCCGAAGATTCACGAAAATCAAAAACGAAGCGATAAGAGCGATTACAGCCGCTCCGGCGATTATAAAAATTTGTCGTTGGGAAAGGTTCATAGAAAATTCAAAAATCAAATATCAAAATGCAAAATGACAATGTAAAATGTAAAAGGAATTCAAGCACATTCTTTTTTCCGCCCGAGGCGGATCCGCCTTCGGCGGAGAATTTTGATTTGTCAT
>JACQKU010000005.1 GCA_016204335.1 Candidatus Liptonbacteria bacterium | reverse complement strand
CTTTTTATTATTTTATTAAACCCGACGATCGTCGGGTTTAATAAAAAGTGGTGCACTTTATACGATGTGACGCAAACTTCCTGATTTTGTTATCTCAAATATTTCGACACACTCGATAATTTTCAATTTTTTGAGGTCATCTATAAATTCTTTTTGAACTTTTACTTTTCCGATCCAAATGCTTTTTTGGATCATATGAAATCCGATGTGCGCGAGGGCGAATCGCAACCATTCCCGTTTTCTTCTCTCTCGCTCTGGGATATCGAACGCGACGATAGTGGAAGTAGAATTTGACTGGGCGGAGTAATTGATTTGAGGGAGAACGTTTTTTTCTCTCTCGCGTAATCCGCGCAATTTCAATAGTCCTTTTTTGGTCAAACGGAAAAATTTTCCGCCTTTTCTTTTTTCTTCCCCGACAAGACCATCGTGTTTTAGCCAGGCGAGTATATTGTGATATCTCCTTTGCAATCTGACATACTCTTCATATTCCATCTTTTTTTTCGCATGCCGCGCTTCAATTTGCCGTTGAGTATGGGTAAATCGGCTCATGCTTGCGCCATATCCTGCTTCGAGAAAGGCCTCAAATAGTTCGCTGGCACCCACGGCCGTTTGCGCAAGTTTTTCAAGAATTTGGAGAGTGAACTTCCCTTTCATATTCTATAACTATAAAGCGTGTGCAATGAGTTTACCAAATTCGCGCGTTTTTATTAAACCCGACGATCGTCGGGTTTAATAAAAATAAAATGTTTATTCCCAATGTCATTTTTGCATGAGTATCCAAAGAACTAAAGAACTATAGTTCCGTTATCGAGTAATTCTTTAAAGTAGCCGTCTAAATTTTCGAGATTTTTTAATTCTGTCCCCGTGAACCATTTATATTCTGTGTGGTCGGCATCGATTCTCGGTTCGCCGTCAATGCGCGCCGTATAGGTAAGCCGAACCACGTGCCTGCCGGGAACGCGGAGAATATCCTGCGCCGCGATGAGTTTTGGTTCGTCGGTCAGGTCGAGTCCGGTTTCTTCTTTGATTTCGCGTTTCAGATTTTCGAGAAGCGGCGAGCCGGGGTCGATTCGTCCGCCAACGATATCCCATATTGCTCCGGCTTCCGGATATTTATCCGGCGAACGCCTCAACAGCAAGTATTTTCCTTCTTTATTTTGCAAAAGCGCTTTTACGCCGACCTGAAGTTCCATTTTGCCTTGTTTTTAAGGATTTTTTGGGATAGAATCGGGATATCCTTTTAATCATATCAGATTAAGAAAAATGGGCAAAAAATACGACTTTCAGAAAATTGAGAAAAAATGGCAAAGTGTTTGGCGGAGAGAGGGGACTTACGAACCCTCTTTTGGAAAAGCGCAAAAGCCATTTTACAATTTGATGATGTTTCCGTATCCGTCGGCGGAAGGGCTTCACGTCGGAAACATGTACGCGTTCACGGGAAGCGACGTCTACGGCAGATTCAAACGGATGCAGGGATATGATGTATTCGAGCCGATGGGGCTCGACGGATTCGGCATTCATTCGGAAAACTATGCTCTCAAAATCGGCGCGCATCCAATGAAACAGGCGAAAATTTCCGAAAAGCGATTTTACAAGCAACTTGAAGTTATAGGCAACGGATTCTCATGGAACGAGCGACTCGAGACATACGACCCTGATTACTACAAATGGACGCAGTGGATTTTCGTTCAGATGTTCAAAAACGGCCTGGCGTACCGGAAAAAGCAACCAGTCAACTGGTGTCCCAGCTGCAAAACTGTTCTTGCGGATGAACAAGTTTTGCAGAAATCCCAAATCCCAAATCCCAAATCCCAAACAAATTCAAAATCACAAATTCAAAATCACAAACACGAAATACGAATAGGAGTATGCGAACGGTGTGATACGCCAGTGGTAAAAAAAGAGCTTGAGCAATGGTTTTTCAGAATCACAAAATACGCCGGGCGTCTTTTGAAAAATTTGGGCACTCAGCAAGGCGGCGGAATTGACTGGTCGGAACGGGTAAAAATAGCGCAGAGAAACTGGATAGGGAAGTCGGAAGGAGCGGAAATTGATTTTGAGATTGCCGGAGGCGTTGCGCCGTCGTATGTTCTTCTTCACGGATATACCGGCACGCCGAAAAATGATTTTCGCCCATGGCTGAAAAAAGAACTTGAGCGACGCGGCGCGAAAGTTCATATACCGTCGTTGCCGCACACAAAAAATCCGCGAGTGGCCGAGCAGGTCGAGTTTGTTTTAAAAAACGTGCCGTTCAATAAAAACACCGTTATTCTAGGCCATAGTTTGGGGGCAATAGTCGCGCTCAAAGTGCTGGAAAAACTGAAACAGCCGGTGCGCAGTACCGTACTCGTGGCGGGTTTCACCGAAAATAATTTTTTGGACCACGATAGGTTCGACGAACAGACATTTGACTGGAAATTTGATGCGAAGAGAATCCGCGCGAACGCCGGCGATTTGCGTATTCTTCGCGATACGACCGATGCGATAGTCCCGCCGAACCAAGCTTGGAAGCTCCAAAACCTTTTCGGAGGAGTTATTACCGAATTTGCGGCGCAAGAGCCGCACGTATGCGGAAAAGAGGAGCCGGAGGTGTTGCGGAGTTGCATTGATTCTATCCGCGTTTTTACAACCCGTCCCGACACGCTGTTCGGAGCGACGTATATGGTATTGGCGCCGGAGCATCCGCTCGTCGCTTCGCTCCTCGCCGCTGACTCACGCAGACTGGACGCGGACTCACGCGGAATTTTAAAAAATAAAGATGAAGTTAAAAAATATATTGAAAAAGCCAAGAAAAAATCGGAAGAAGAACGAACAGCGGAAGGCAAGGACTTTTCGACAGGCACAGGGCAGGCAAAAACCGGAGTCGAGCTTAAAGGGATTAGAGCAATCAATCCGGCAACGAAAGAAGAAATTCCGGTGTGGGTGGCAGATTATGTTTTGGCGGGCTACGGCACCGGCGCGATTATGGCGGTTCCCGCGCACGACGAGCGGGATTGGGAATTCGCGAAGAAATACAAATTGCCCGTCAAAATGACGGTATGCCCCCACTATCCTGCCCAAACTTGTCCCATTCTTGATACTGCTTACGAAGGCGAAGGGCATTTGGTGGATTCGGGTAAGTTCAACGGAATGGCATCGGAAACCGCAAAATGGGAAATCACGAAGTTCGTCGGTGGCGCGCGAAAAACCCAATATCGCCTCCGCGACTGGCTCATTTCACGCCAGCGTTATTGGGGGCCGCCTATCCCGCTTGTGTTCTGCGAACACTGCGCGGCGCAGATTAACGCGGATGGCACGCGGATTAACGCGGATAATATCGGCGAAAATCTGCGCAGTAATCGGCGAAAATCTGCGTTCACCAAAGGTGAGCTTGAGAATCCCGGGTGGATTGCGGTGCCGGAAGACAAATTGCCGGTCCGATTGCCGTTCGTAAAAGATTTTCAGCCGAAAGGGAAAGGCGAATCGCCGCTCGGAACGGTAAAATCGTTTTACGAAACAAAATGTCCGAAGTGCGGGGGAAAAGCGCGCAGGGAGACCGATGTTTCCGACACGTTTTTGGATTCTGCGTGGTACTACATTGGTTATTTAGCGACAAGCGACAAGCGACAAGGAAAAGTAAACCCATTTGAGAATTCTTTGGCAAAGAAGTGGTTGCCGGTTGATACCTACATCGGCGGCGCCGAACATTCGGTGCTCCATCTTTTGTATTCAAGATTTCTGGCATTAGCGCTTCAAGACATTGGAGTGCTTCATTTCTCCGCCAAAGGCGGATCCGCCCCAGGCGGAGAAGAACCATTCACGAAATTCCGCGCGCACGGACTGCTTATCAAAGAGGGTTCAAAAATGTCCAAGTCAAAAGGCAACGTCGTCAATCCCGACGAGTACATAAGAAAATTCGGGGCTGACACGCTCAGGATGTATCTGATGTTTTTGGCGCCGTTCGAGCAGGGCGGGGATTTCCGCGATTCTTCAATTCTCGGAATCAGCAGATTTTTGGAGCGGGCGTGGAAACTTTTTGCGAATCAGCGACACGGGGCAGGCGACATGGAACAAGTAAGGAAAAAAGGCGAGCTAGACAGGTTATTGCATAAAACAGTAAAAAAAGTCACCGAAGACATCGAGAATCTTCGCTACAACACAGCGATTTCCGCGCTGATGATTTTATTGAATAAAATTGAAGAAACCAATCCACCCATGTCGCATGTCGCATGTCGCATTTTTCCAAAACTCCTCGCTCCGTTCGCGCCCCATCTTGCGGAAGAACTCTATCAGACGCAGATTGACGCCGATCGAAAAGCCGCGGATAAACGCGGATACGTTTCTATACACCTTGAGCAATGGCCGATTTACGACCCGAAGCTCATTGAGGAAAAAACGTTTACGCTTATAATTCAGGTGAACGGGAAAGTGAGGGATACTATGCCGGCGCCGGCGGGAACGAGCGAACAAGAAGCAAAAGAAATGGCTTTTGACAGCGGCAAAATTAAAGGATTTATTCATGGAGGGAAAATCGTTAAGACCGTTTATATTCCCGGCCGTTTGATAAATATCGTCACCGAATCATGTTAGATAAAATCATATATAAAATCATAGTAATAGTTTCGGTTATTGCCTTCGCAGTTATAGTTGCTTACGCTCTTTTGCAGTACAAGCCGTCCGGACTGACGTTTAATAATGTTCTTAGCGGGTTTAGAATATCAACTTCAACCAATCCGTTCGCGGGCGGAAGCGGATATAACAGGCCTCCGCCGGCATCCGGAACGTATATCACGTCGCCTCAGCAACAGCAACAGATAAACCCCTCCGATATTCCGTCCGGCTTCACCCTTAAAGATATTTCTCCGTACTTCAAAAAAATTACGATTTCCGCTTCTCCCGGGTCCATAAGCTCTTACAGTCAGGTTGCGCTATACGGATATTCCGCCGAGAACAGCCGGATTAACGTCACCGGCTGGCAGTTACGCGCCAACAAGGGGGGATACTACATTCCGAAAGCCGTTGACGTATACGACCCGTCCGGACTCGCGGGCGAGAGCGATATTAATTTGAAAAGCAGAGATACGCTGTATATTTACTCGACCGCGAGTCCAATCGGCGTGAACCTGCATCTGAATAAATGTATCGGATATCTTGCCAATAACAACGCGTTCAATCCGCAGATTTCTTTGAGCTGTCCGTACGTCAATCGTTCGGAAATTTCCAATCTTACCGGACAGTGCCAGAACTACATTTTATCGCTCGGCTCGTGCAAACTGCCGGCTCCGAATCTGCCGTTTCTCCTGAACGATTTCAGCTGTCAGGCGTTTTTGGATAAAATAAATTACGGCGGCTGTTTTTCGAGCCATCGCAATGACATCGATTTTTTGAGCAACCAATGGATTGTCTGGAGCGGGAGCAAATTCCTCGATTTCCAGCATGACCGATTGCTGTTGTTCGACAAACAAGGATTGCTGGTTAACGAGTACAGTTATTAGGCGGCGCCAAAAAAGAGGCGCGCGGCTACTTCATTTTTCCCCAAAGAAGCGGGTCCTGCTCTCCGTCGAATTTGAAAAACACGACGCCGCGAAGGCCCAATTTTTTCGCAAGCGCTATTTTTTGCGCGGCGGATTCCGCGTCGCTGAACGAAACAAAACGCGCCACGGATGTGCTCGTGTTCGAAAAGGCGATTGACGCGGGCAAAGTTGACGAGACAAACCAGGTGAGCCCGGACGAAACGTCATTTACAAATGTGCTTGTCGTGTACGCAAAACTCATTTCCCCGGCGCTATTTCGCGCGGGAGCGGCTCCGACTGCTTCTGCGCGGTTCATCGCCTGGAAAAACGTGTGGCTCCGAAGCCGTTCGTACTCAAGGAAGCCGTCCCGCCAGGAAACCTGATATTCGTAGCCGTATGTCGGGATGCCGAGCATTATTTTTTTCGGATTGATATATTTCAACGCTTCTCGAACGGTTTTTTCAGCCCAGTCCGGGTCGGCAACGGGGGCATACAGGGTTCCGTTTCCTTTTTTCCTATCCAGCAGTCCGTCAATCAACCCCTGGTCGTAAGCCATAATTCGCACTTCGTCGCAATATTTATTCAGCACGATGTAGTCATTCGCTGTTCTCGTATCTTTCGGAACGCCTCCCAAACGGGAAGTCAAAGGGGTTCTTGCTTCAATCGTGCAGGAAAGCAGTTTCTTTTTCGGATGGAGGCGGAGCGCGAGTCCTTCGACGAAAAGGGAAAAATAGGGTTTTGTCTCGGCGAGTTTCCCTTCGTAATCGATATCAATGCCGTCAAAGTTTTTGTCTTTAACCAGTTTCGCAATCGCATCTTCGTGCGCGATGCGGAGTTTTTTGTTGGAAAAAAGTTTGTGAATCGCTTTGCCGTCGAATAAGGCGACCGTGGGAAGGATTTTTACATTCAAGTCGCGCGCCGCCGCAAGCCATCCCGGCCAAAAGCCATCGTTTATTTTGAGGACATCGCGGAGCGTTCCGTCCGGATTCACTTCGTATGAAAACGGGCTTATTTCGTTGAGTTTTCCGAGATTCAGCGCGATATCAAGCGCGCCGCTTTGTTTTTTCCAGAACGGAAGCCAGCCGGCGTAAATAAATTTCGGACCCGCCGCGGACGCGAAAAGCGGGGACAGAAAAATAATAAAAGTCGCGGTTGCCGCGAAGATTCGTTTGTTCATATTTCTTTCTACCATCATAAACCAAAAATGAGGTGATACAATAACCGCCTTTTTTTGGTTTTGCGGAAGCGGGAGGATTCGAGCTTGCCACTCGACGTGACGTTTGGTTTAACAAACGGATATGCACCTGTCCACGGCGGTGGGGGTGGGATTTGAACCCACGATGCCCTTTCGGGCATACCGCATTTCGAGTGCGGCGCCTTCGGCCGCTCAGCCACCCCACCGCCGTGGACAGGTATGATAGGACCACTTCCTCAATATATCCCTATACTGTTGATTTAACAATCTTCTCCCTTCGGTAGTTTTAAGAAATCGTTCTCTCCGTTCGGCATCACTTTTTAGGCGATATGCTTCATATCCTATAAATACGAAGGGATGAAAATTCCTTGTTGATTCGACCTTGCCCAAGGCGTGATCGTTCACGCGCCGTTTAAGGTCTGCAGTAAATCCTTTGTAAATGTCGCCGTTCGATAGTTTAAGAAAATATACGTAGAACATTTGTCATTTCGCCCCGTCATTCGACGGGGCGTCCGGTCGAATGACCGGACGAGTGCGGCGCCTTCGGCCGCTCAGCCACTCCTCCGCGCCGGATAGAATCAAAGTGCATTTTCCGCCCGAGGCGGATCAGCCTCTGGCTGACGGCAATCACGCTCAGCCACTCCTCCGTTAGAAAATCTTGGCGATTCGCAGTGCCGAAGATCTTTAGATTTTCTTTTGCCCCGCCGCAGGCGGGGAACTCATTTTTCTAAGTTTGTTCCTTGCTAAGAAAAATTGAGTGTGCCCTCACCCCGAGTCGAACGGAGATCTATTCCTTAGGACGGAACTGTTCTATCCATTGAACTATGAGGGCTATTAGCAATTTAGTTGATACTACCTGTTTTTATTGATTTTTGCAACAAATTAGTTTGAACTATATTCTTGTACACGTGGAAGTATTTAGGGTACAATAAAGACATGAACAATATAAATTTACGGAAAGAAACAATACGCTTGCGTAAAAGCGGTAGAACTTACGGTGATATTCAGAAAATACTAAACCGGCGAATACCCAAAAGCACTTTGTCTTTTTGGTTTAAAAATATGGAACTTTCTCCTCGACAAAAAGAACTCTTAAATAAGCGAATAGAAGAAAGAATCAAAGGTGGCAGGTTTGTTGCCACGGAAACCAATAGAAAAAAAAGAGAAAAGTACCTCGAAAATATTAAGAAAAATATCAAACATCTTGCTTTATTAATTCAAAAATCTGATGTTGGGAAAATTGCTTTAGCTATGCTTTATTTCGGTGAGGGTTCAAAGACCAGAAAAGGATCTTTGATGTTCGGCAATTCAGATCCCAGAATTATTTCTTTATTTTTAAGATTATTGAGAACTTGTTACAGCATCGACGAAAAGAAATTCAGATGTACACTGCAATGCAGGGCTGACCAGGATATAAGAAAACTGGAAAAATTTTGGTCGGGGATAACCAAAATATCCCCCACGCTTTTTTATAAAGCCAGAATTGATGCCAGGACTATCGGTAAACCATCCAAGAAATTAGATTACAAAGGTGTCTGTCGTATTGATTATTTCTCGGCAGACATTTACAATGAATTGAAAATTATAGCCGAAGATATTAGCGAAACATAATAAGGCACGGGCCTATAGTTCAATGGTAGAACACTTCGATGGCATCGAAGAGGCGCGAGTTCGATTCTCACTAGGTCCACTGTTTCGCCAAGGCTTTGCAATATGGAGCGCGGGCCCGTAGTAAAGTGGTATTACGCCTCCTTTGCAAGGAGGAGTCAGGAGTTCAATTCTCCTCGGGTCCACATAAATTCATTTATGTGGTGTTTGTTTGAAAAAGTCAGAACTCATTTTGAACAAAATCCCGACTGATTTACCCCTTCACGCACCTCTTCACTCGATATGCCTCGGAGTGAAGGGGTAGCTCTGCTGATTTGCCTTATGTTTACTGGACTTTCTAACCTTCACCCATCAAAACCCCAAACCCGACTTCACTCCGCTACACCCCCATTCCACGCTTGTGCTGTTTCCCACAATATCCGCCTCCGGCGGATTGGCTCGCCACCCTGCTGGTCGGCTCGCTTGTCGCCGAAATTCCTCCCCTCAATTCTATGTGGTATTATAAGTCCATATTGAGCAGAAGAGCAATAGTTGATAGTCTACTATTGCGATTATGCCACAAATTTCAAAAAAATTAGGAGCAAATATTAGGCGTATACGGATTAAAAAAGGGATGACGCAAGGTGACATTTGCCGCAGGTTAGATATGGACAGGAGTTATATGAGTGCGATTGAAAACGGCAAAAAGAATATAACCATTGCGGTATTAGATAAATTAGCCAACGCATTGGGTATACTTCCCAGCGAATTGTTGAAATAAACATGGATTTATCACAATTACCGTTTCAAGCGAAGACGTTGAAGAGAGCTGCTAATCCCGATAAATACAATTTGTATCGGGCGGCTCTTGAGTGGGACTTAATAGAGCCCATTGTTATTGACGATAGAGAAGATATGCGGTCGGAAAGCAAATGGCGCGATCGCGTTGAACCTTATCATCATCAAGTTACAAACCTCATTTCTTTTTGTCGTCGTCTTCCCGTTACTTTATTGGCTGACGATGTGGGACTTGGAAAGACAATTAGTGCAGGACTGATTGCTAGTGAACTTATTTCACGAGGAAGAATTGAAAAAATATTAATCATTTGTCCTAAAATACTTCGTGAGCAATGGAAAGAGGAATTGGATGTTAAGTTTGATATTCCTTCAAATATTGTGACTGGCAGAGAACTTATTACAGCAGAGCCACCTGAAGAAGTAGGTGCTGTTATTACTACCTACAACACTGCTCGATTATACCTCGACAGAATAAAGCAAGACGGCTTCGATATGTTGATACTCGACGAAGCCCATAAATTACGGAATCTTTATGGCGTTGATCCAACTCCTCAAGTTGCACAAAGATTTCGAAAAGCTTTGTCGGACAGATTATTCAAGTACGTATTGATGCTAACTGCAACCCCGATACAAAATAGACTCTGGGATCTTTATTCTTTGGTAGATTTGTTGACTGTTGCGCGGGGACATGAAAATCCTTTCGGTAATCAAGGTACGTTTGCTCGAAAGTTTATAGCTGATAGCAGAACCACGGCAAGGCAACTAAAAACTGAAATGCGCGACGAATTCCGATCAATAGTTTACGGATACATGTCTCGCGTACGTCGAGGGGACGCAAAACTACATTTTCCTGAACGAAAAGTACAGCTACACAAAGTTGAGCCAATAGAAAAGGAGCTCGAACTCTTTAAAGTAATTGCTAAGCCGATTCAACAGCTTAATTATCTTTCTCAAATAGTAATTCTTCAGGCGCTCGTTAGTAGTCCCGAGGCTTTAGTTAAGTTACTTGACGGGATGGCGAAAAAAGATACTGCGCCGAAATCTCTAGCAAAGGACGTGAAAGAGATCGCAAAAGATATTCATACAACGACAAAACTTAAAGGACTTAGTGCTTTAATCGAAAAATTAAAGGCGGAGCAACCAGATACATGGCGCGTGGTTGTGTTTACTCGATGGCGAGAAACTCAAACTGCAATTCAAAATTTTCTTGAAAAGCAGAAAATTTCGTGCGGACTTATAAATGGTGACTCCAACACAAGAAACCAAGAAACTATTGGAAAATTCAAAAAAGATTTGCCGGAAATTCATGTTATTGTGTCAACCGAAGCTGGCTCTGAGGGAGTAAACTTACAAACTGCAAATGTTTTGGTTAATTATGACTTGCCGTGGAATCCGATGATAGTTGAACAGCGGATCGGTCGTATCCAACGATTGGCCTCTAATTTTGCGAACGTATCTATTTTTAACATAGTTTTGAAAAATACTTTTGAAGAATACATTGTTGGTCGATTAATGGAAAAGTTGCAGTTGGCCTCCCATGCTATCGGTGACATTGAAGCGTTACTCGAAGCCTCGGGAATAGATGAAAATGAGGAAAACGGTTCTAGTGGTTTTGAGGAAAAGATTAGACAATTAGTTGTCGCTTCACTGGCCGGTAAAGATGTTGAACAAGCAACACATAAAGCGGAAAAGAGCATCGCAGAGGCTAAAACAGAATTGGAGCGAGAAGAGAAAAATATTAATTCATTACTTGGCGGTATGGGAGATACACAAGACTCTGGCCCTCGTTGTCCTAAACTGCCGCAGACGGAACACTCGATGGATGTTCGTACTTTCGTGTTAGCTGCTTTGTCTGAGCTGGGAGCAAAACTAAGACGAGATGGCAGTTTGTATGTTTCGCAACTTGACGGGAAAAGGGAAATAATCCGTTTCGATAACAATGCTTTAAGTGATAAAGGAGAAAGTGTTTTGTATGCTCCTGGTACTGCAGTATTTGAGCGTCTGGTAGGCAAAGTTACAAATACTGGATTACATATGGTTGACGACAGTGACCAAAACCCTCTCCAGCGGGCTGAACGAATTACAAAAAATTGGTCTGAAAGTTTTGGAGCACTCTTTAGAGTAATGGATATTCAGGATGTATCAAGATGTTTTACTGGCAAAGCCCTGATAAGAGTTCGTGCGACTGTAGCTCACGATAGTTATGAGCGATTAGTTGAAGTTAACTGCACTCCGGATGAACATTTTAACTTTGTTACAAAATTCGGACTTGAGCCGATTGGCGACCAAATAGAAAATCCTACATCGATCGGCGCGATTTCGAAAAAACTGATGGAAAAAGCAATGCAAGACCCAAATATTTTAGATTTTTGCCGATTCTATACCGAGAGGAGAGAACAAGAAGTCGCTTCAGCTGGTAGCGACTTACGCAAAAAGAAAAAGCTCGAAGACGAATTTACTCCAAGATTGGAAATTTCTCTTGTTGGTCTTGAGGGTGCAGTTCATAGGGATTTAAAAATCAGGGTATCTTATAGATTTGGCGAGGGTGGTGAGTATAACAGTTTACTGACTGTAACTCCCTCTTCGGAAAAAGTGACTGCACCAGAAATGGATAAGTGTATGAAAACGGGAAAGATAGTACCTCGTGACTGTTTGGGTCAATGCGCAATGACCAAGCAAACGGCAATGCGACATTTTCTTGCTCAATCAGAAATAAGCGATCGATTCGCATATCCTGAACATACTGTTTTATGCGCATTCAGCAAAAAACGTATTTTGGTTGATGAGGCAGAAAAATCTGCTGCAACAGGAGAAATGGTTGCGAAAAAGTTTCTAAAGACTTCTAATCTAAGTGGAAAACGCGCTGAACCACAATATTTCGGAGTGTGTGAGTTTACTAAATCAGAAATTCTAGAAAGTGAATTAGCAGTTAGTCAAATTTCAGGAAAAAAATATCGAGTTGATGAACAGTTGAAATCGGTTGTTTCTGGTAAAACCGGTCATAAGCAAGAATTTGTTTTTAGCAATCTTTCAGGAGCTCCTTTACTTGAGATGGAAGCTGTTCGCTCTATTGTCGGTAACTTCTGCTCACCTTTAGAGGCAAGATCTTGTTCGTGGAGTGGTCGTAAGTGTCATCCCGAGGACTTAAAAAACTGCGAATTAACAGGGGTGCCGATTTATTCAGAATATATCTCCACGCAGCCCCCTTTCCATCTCGAAGTGCTATTTAATCTTCTAAATGGAACCAGGAAAAAGTTGGACAGGACGGAATTGTGGCCAGCAATAGGAAATTATGTATCAACTTTACTCAGGGGTGGCAATTGTAAAGTCGAAACTGCAGAATTATCGCCTAATGGTGCGAGTTTAGCGGTCGCGTTAGAGGTTCGAACATGGATTGGTCTAAAAGTTCGCCACGTTGGACTAATTTATTCTTTACAAGATAACGTAAATGTTGGTCGTGCAGTAACGGGAAAACGTAGAGACAAGGGATGGGTTCAATCTTAAAAATTATGTCTATTACGCTATGGCTAAAGGAATAAAAGATTTTGTTTTTACTCCCTCGCACTTCTTTCACTACGCAACCTGCCCACAGTGGATATGGTTCGATGTTTTTGGTGATTCTTCCAAGAAAAAAGAAGCATCAGATTTTCAGACTCGACTTCGTGAACAAGGTGTTTTACACGAAGAGGACTACGTTAAGGGACTAAAATTTACAAAGGTTGAAGCCGTTGATCCACAGGATGCACTAGAGGAAACTTTAAAATCAATGAGGAGAGGAGACCCTCTTATTTACCAAGGCCTGCTTGAAGTAAAAATAGGCGGAACCATTTATCGTGGTCGTCCAGATCTGCTTGAAAAACGTGACGGTAAGTCATCTTTAGGCAACTGGTACTACGTTCCCATTGATATCAAGAACAGTAGTGAGATAAAAGAGAAATATCTTTTCCAGCTGGTTCTCTATAGCATGCTTCTTGAAAGTGTTCAGAGGGTTTTTCCCACCGAGGTGAATATCATAAACCGCGACAAGCAACGTATGCCACATATGGTTACCGAAACCGATAAGGCAAAAACAAAACAAGAGATAGATGCAATATTATCAATCGTTAATGGAAATCGACCACCACTCACTCTAACCAGCTCTTGTCAGCGGGACAATCCTTGGGCAGATGAATGCCTAAAAGAAGTAGAAGCAAGAAACGATATAGCTTTAATTTATAAGCTCGATTCGCGTGCTATCGAAGGATTGCGTGCGAATGGTATAAACACAGTAAAAGACCTTGCAGAAGTAGACATTGATTCTCTTCCCAAAATCAGTTATGCAAAACCCGAGACACTCAAGCTTAAACAGCTACAGGCACAATCTCTACTTTCAAAAGAAGTGCTTCGTAAGTCAGAGGTCAGCATTCCGAATGCATCCGTTAAACTATATTTCGATATCGAAGGCGACCCGTTCATAGGCGTTGAGTATCTTTTTGGTTTCTGGGTGGTAGAAGAAGGTAAGGAACCTTACTACAAATATTTTCTTGCCGAGAAACCGGAGGACGAGAGTAAGATGTGGGAGGAGTTTCTTTCCTGGATCAGTTCCTTGCCTGATAGTTACAAGGTCTACCACTACCATATATACGAAATGACAAAACTGAAACAGTTAGCTGAACGCTACTTCACAACTCTCGAACTAGAAAAATTTAAAGAGCGGATGATTGACCTTGCAAAGGTAGTGCAAGAATCAGTTATTTTTCCTCTGTATTTCTATTCCATTAAGGATATTGCAAAGCATCTGAAGTTTTCATGGCGAAGTGCAAAAGCAGGTGGAGCACAAAGCATCATGTGGTACGAGGAATGGCTTGAAAAAGGAGATAGGCAGATTCTCGAAGATCTTATTGGCTACAACGAGGATGATGTGAAAGCAACAGAATTATTACACAAATGGTTGGTGAAGAAATAACGCGAAAAGACAAAAATGAAGTAACATATGCATAAGAACACGAAAGAAGGATGAGCCTGATTAGAAGGAGCCGAAAGGAGGGGTTTGAGGGGAGGAATTCCGGCCGTTCTGCGAGCCGCCCAGCAGGGCGGCGAGTCAATCCGCCGGAGGCGGGGGAGGCGGGTCCCGCGAAGGCGGATACCGCGGAACGGCGCGGGCGTGAAATGGGGATAAAAGCAAGTATGAACTTTTTCGGAAACTCTGCTACAATGGAACCTGCGGCGGATATAATCTTTTTTTGCGAATACAATGATTTCCAACGGGGCGCACAGCCAAAAATCGGAACTTCGCTTTTTACTCGTTATTCTTGCGGGGGTTTTTGCGTTCGCCTTTTTTATTTTTAAGCCGTTTCTCTACGCCCTTATCCTGGCAATAGTTTTCGCGACAGTTTTCGAGCCGTTGCACAAAAAAATATTGGCGATGATGCGGGGAAAAAACGGCTTGGCGGCGTTCCTCGCCACCATCGCCGTCTTTATCGTCGTTATCGCGCCTCTCGCGTTTTTGGGAATACAGATTTTTCAGGAAGCGGCAGGGCTTTATTCTTCTCTTACGGCGAACGGCGGCGCGAGTGATTTTTCCCGTGTCGCCGGGGACGCGATAAAAAATCTCCAAAGATTTTTCCCCGCGCAGATTGAATTTTCTCTCGACGTCAATCAGTACGCGAAGCAGGGATTGAACTGGCTGCTCCAGCATCTCGACTTTCTTTTTTCAAATATCATATCAATAACGGTAAGCGCATTCGTGTTCTTTATAGCCCTGTACTACTTGTTCAAGGACGGACAAAAACTCAAAAGAGTCATTATCCCGTTGAGCCCTCTTCAGAATATTTACAACGAAACAATTCTTAATAAACTCGAATTGGCGGTCACCTCGGTCATCAAGGGAACTCTCGCGGTCGCGCTCGTCCAGGGCGTGGTAAGCGGAATCGGATACGCCATATTTGGAGTTCCGAACGCGGTGCTGTGGGGCAGTGTTACGGCGATAGCCGCGCTAATCCCCGGAATCGGAACCGGGCTGGCGCTTATCCCGGCGATTTTCTACCTTTTTTTGAGCGGAGAAACGTTTTCCGCGTTCGGCCTTCTTATTTGGGGAGCGACTGCGGTGGGGCTTGTCGACAACTTTTTGGGGCCGAAACTTATGGAGCGCGGAGTACGGCTTCATCCGTTTCTTATTCTTCTTTCCATCCTGGGCGGCATCGCCTTTTTCGGGCCTCTCGGATTTTTGCTTGGGCCGCTCGTATTGAGTTTGCTCTCCGCTTTGCTTGAGGTTTATTTCGCGATTCGCAAAGAAAATGAAGGTTGATAAATCTTTGCGCCCGTGAATGCGCGCGTGGTAAAATGCGACGCAACGCAACTATGTCGGACAAAACCAAAAGAATCATCCTTATTTTCATTACCGCCATGCTTCTCTTGGTTTTTGTTTTGCCATTGGCGGTCGGTTATTAAAAGCGCGGAAGCCGACAGAAAGACAACCGAAAAACTATGTCCGCAATCAGTTTCATAAAGACCCTGAGCAAAGACCATAAAGTCGCCGCTCTTTTTCCTTCGACCGCCGCCGCCGCGAAGAAAATCGCGGGCGAAATAAAACCCGGCTGTAAAATGGTCGTGGAATACGGCGCCGGCGACGGGGCGGTGACGAAAGAGATATTGAAAGTTATGCCGCCGGACGGCAGGCTGGTGGCAATCGAATCAAACTCCGATTTTGTCGGTGAACTGGGTAAAATAAACGACTCCCGGCTGGAAATTATTTCAGCCGACGTCGCCCGAATTTCCAAAAAACTGAAAAATTTCGGACCGATAGACATGATTATTTCGGGGATACCGTTCACTCTTTTTAATCCGCGGACCAGAGAAGAAGTTATCGCCGACAGCTACGGCGCGCTCGGTTCCGGCGGGAAAATTCTTCTCTATCAGCATTATTTGCTTATGCTCCCGTACATCAAAAAAATTTTCGGCAAAAATATCCGCTGGTATGTCGAGCCGCGCAACTTCCCGCCTTATTGGATAATGGTCGGGGAGAAATAACGGAACAAGCAAAATGGAAGGCAAAAATCGGGAAAAAACCGGAAAAATCGACGAGAGAAACGAGATACTCGGCATATACGGCGAGATAGCCGCGATGGGCGGCAACGACTTTGAGCTCGACGCCATCGAGGGTATTTTGCTTAACCTGGAAAAAGGGAAATGCCCGCCGGAAGAGGCATTGAGGCAGGTTCGCGAAATCAGAGACAGAAAGAATTCATATCATTAAGTTTAAGCGTCCGCGATAAACCGTTTGTATCCGCGCAAATATGAAAAAATCAGATTATTTTTTGAAAGGCCTGATAAACGCGGCATGTGTTTTTGCCTATGTGTCCGGCGTTGCCTGGCTGGGTTTTAACAGTCAGATTATTTTCGGCAAGACGGCCAGTTTTCTTATGCCGCTATTCATGTTGTTGCTGTTCGTCATATCCGCGTCCGTCACCGGGCTTTTGGTTTTTGGAAAACCGATTAACATGTATTTAAACGGCTTCAAAAAAGAGGGGTTGGCGCTGTTATTTGCCACGCTGGCGTGGCTCGTTTTTTTTCTTGCCGCGGTTGTAATTGTATTGCTGTCGATTTAGTACGGCTGACTTTATGAGACACCATCGTTTATTCCGGATGCAAAAGCGCGGTCAAACGCTTTTTGCTTTGAGCGCGGTTATTCTCATCTACGCCTTCGCGACAAGCATAATGCAGTATAACCTCGCGCTTTTTACAGACTCGCTTGCTTCAAATTACACTCTCTTCGGACTCGTAATGGGCTTGCCATGGTTTTTTTCGCTTCTTACCGATATGCCGGTCGGAGCGTTCGCGGACCGTTTCGGGCGCAAGCGGACTATCGTGCTCGGTCTTTTGGGTTTGGGCGCGAGCGGCTTTCTCTTTTATATGGTTTCCGGTTTATTTCAGCTCTTTTGGGCATTGGTCATTTTCGGCGCGTTTGAAGGGCTTCTTACCGTTGCCGGCATGGCGTCGGTTATCGCGACATCGCCGGCGGGAAAAGAAAATCAATTTATCGGCGGCTACTCCGGCGCTTCCGCATTTGGGTATTTTATAGGGCCGCTCGCAGGCGGTGTCGCGGTGGCGTGGTTCGGCGACAGGACGCCGTTTTTGATTTTCGGAGCAGTTTGTTTCGCCGCGGCGGGAATCGCATACATATTTATTCGCGAGCATAACCGCCGTGCTCAAGAAACGTTTTTTCGGGCAGTCGGAAATATTTTCACGAAAGACCGCCTATATTCCGCCGAGTTGAAAGAGTTCTTCTCGGCGGGCCGCCTTTCGGTATTCGTCGGTTTTTTTATGCTTCTTGTCGGCATGTGGTCCGAATTTATCTGGGCGATGGAGCCGCTTTTTGCAAAGTCAATCAATACGTCGCCGGTTATGGGTGGCGTGATTCTCTCCGCTTTCATCGCGCCTTTCGCGTTTCTTGATTATCCGGTGGGCCGCTGGATTGACCGCACGCAAAAAAGATTCTTCTCGATTCTTTTAGGGCTTGTTCTCGGCGGCGGAGGCATCGTTCTTTTCAGTTTTACATCGCATCCATACGCTCTCATATCGCTTGCGGCTCTCGTTTCAACGGGGTTCGTGTTTTTCTACGTTGCCGTAAACGGACTCTTCGATTCATTCTCCGACCGCCACCGCCGGGGATATATGACCGGCGTCTGGCAGTCGGCGGAAGATATCGGATTTGTTATCGGCCCGATTTTCGGAGGAGTGGCCGCGGATTTTCTCGGCCTGCGCGGCGCGTTTCTTATTTTCGGCGCCACTTTCCTTTTATCGATTCTCTGGGTATTGTGGGAAAGGAAAAATATCAGGAAGTACGAACGCCGCCCGGCGTGATAAAATTTTCCGCAATGCGGACGCAAAACAATAATATGGACAAAATCGCCATTTTGGATTTCGGGGGGCAGTATTGCCATTTGATTTCGCGGCGGCTGAAAGACCTCGGCGTTTTGAGCGAAATTTTTCCGTCCGATGTTCCGGCGCGGAAAATATCAGGCGACAAAAGCGTAAAAGGCGTTATTCTTTCGGGCGGCGCGCGTTCGGTGTACGGGAAAAACGCGCCGAAATTCGACAAAGCGATTCTCGAACTCGGAATTCCGGTTCTGGGCATCTGCTATGGGCATCAACTGATAGCCCATTTGACCGGCGGTAAAGTCGTTTCTGGAAGTTCGGGCGAGTACGGACTGACTAAATTGGACATCGGCGGGCCGGGCGGCATTCTGGAAAAACTCGGCAAAACGAAAAAAGTGTGGATGAATCATCGGGACACAGTGGTTGCCATGCCGAAGAATTTTTCCGCGCTCGCCAAAACAAAACACTCCAGAATCGCCGCGTTCGCGGACGCGCGAAAAAAGATTTTCGGCGTCCAATTCCATCCGGAGGCGAGCCACACGGAAGGCGGAAATAAGGTATTGCGAAATTTTGCAATCGGGATATGCAATGCGGAAAGATTTTCGGCAAATCCAAAAATAAAACATTCTCATATTCTGCAGAATATGAGAATGTCCGCGTCGCCAAAACTGGTTGTCCGCAACATCATACGCGAAGCGAAAGAAACCATAGGAAATCGTAGGGCGATTGTCGGCATTTCGGGCGGCGTGGATTCTTCGGTGGCGACAATGCTGGTAAGCAAAGCCATAGGAAAAAATCTGATTGCGGTGTACGTTGACACGGGCTTGATGCGCTACAAAGAAACGGAATTCATCAAGAGAATATTCAAAAAAGCGAGTATCAATTTGAAAATCGTAATGGCGGGAAAGCAATTTCTCGGCGCGTTGAAGGGAATCGGCTCGCCGGAGAGGAAACGGAAAATAATCGGCAAAACGTTCACCGATGTTTTTTCAAGCGTCGCGAAAAAAGAAAAAGCGGCTTTTCTCGTGCAGGGGACGATATATTCCGACAGAATCGAGAGCGGCATCACGAAGCATTCGTCGAAAATAAAATCGCATCACAATGTCGGGGGATTGCCGAAAAACTTGAAACTCAAAGTTTACGAGCCTTTGAGGGATTTATACAAGGACGAGGTGAGAAAAATCGCGAAAGAAATAAAATTGCCTGACGAGATAGCGACTCGGCAGGTTTTTCCCGGGCCGGGGCTCGGCATACGGATTATCGGCAAAGTGACGCCGGAAAAAGCCGAAATCGTCAGACAGGCGAGCAGAATCGTGGAAGAAGAACTGAAAAAGACGAAATTGTGGAAAAATATCTGGATGTGTTTCGCGGTATTATTGCCGATAAAAAGCGTCGGGATACAAGGGGACGAGCGGAGTTATAAATATCCGGTTGTGCTTCGCGTCGTGGAATCCAAAGACGCGATGACCGCGAACTTTTCAAAAATCCCGTATGAAGTTCTTGAAAAAATATCGATACGGCTCACGAACGAAATCAAAGAAGTAAATCGGGTCGTCTACGATATAACAAACAAGCCGCCGGGGACGATGGAGTGGGAGTAGAGGGCTCCGGTTTTTGTTTCGCCAGGCACGGCTCGCCTCGCTCCTGCGGCGAGGCGGCCTGTATCTCGGCGAGCAAATCGCCTGCGGCGATACCAAGCTTGCTCGCCTCCGATAACGCCTGGCGAAACGAAAACCTACGCGTTGGAAAAGATAGTCTGGCAAAAGTTTCCCATGCGGTTTTGTTGGGAAATCTTGCATCTTATTCCGAGAGCTCCTTTGAATGCAAAACTCTCCGCTTTGGCGGAAATTTGGCTCCGATAGCTCCTCGCAAAAGAAAAAATTACGCGTTGGAAAAGATAGCCGCGGAAAAGTTCTCTCTGCGGTTCCGTTGGATTATAGCCTCCGATAACACCTGGCGAAGCGAAAACCTCCGCCTTTGGTTTTTAAGAACCGGCATCGTTTTTGATTTTTACCGCTATGCCATAGCATACCGCTATGCTATGGCATAGCGGCAGCGGCAAAGCCCGTCGGGGCTCCGAGAGCTTCCCAAAAACCAAAAGCTTCCGCGCTGGAATAAAAACTATAGCCCCTTTAAAATAGAAAGTTTCCGCAACTGAAGTGTTCGCCCACATCTCGCCCCGGCGGTTCCTGCCACTATGCCATAGCATAGTGGCAAAAGATCAAGCCCATCAAAACTTCTATAGCTTCCTAAAACTTAAAAGCTTTCGCGTTGAGAGTAGCTCGGAACTTTGAAAAATTTTCCATACTGGGCTATTCTGTTTGTGAAGGCAACAGCGCAAAGGAAGCGTGCCAGAGTCCTGCCTGCCGGCAGGCAGGGGTTGAAGTGCCTGTCTTGTTCACAATTTTATTTCCGCGCGAACGGATTACAAAATTGCAATCCGTCTTTGGCGGAAAAACTGTGAGCAAGGCGGAGACGTGGCTGAGTGGTTTAAAGCGCCTGTCTTGAAAACAGGTATACCTTAACGGGTATCAGAGGTTCGAATCCTCTCGTCTCCGCCTTGCTCGTGAGTTCTCCGCCTCCGTTATACAATAACGTTATACAATAACTTCGGCGGATTGCTATCGGTAGCAAAATTAAAATTTTGACCGATAGGGAAGAATCTCACCCCCACCGCCATGTGCGGGAAAATGCGGTAGAGGTTCTCCCGCCAAAGCGGGATTGCTTTCAGTCATCAAATCAGAGATTTGAATCGTAAAGGGAAGAATCCTCCACTTTCCGCCAGTTGGGAAATGAAGTCATTGGCTCGCCCGCTACGCGGGCTCGCCAGCCGTTTTTCGGGGAAATTTCAAGCCGTTTTGAATTCAGCATAAAGTTCGAGCCGACATTTTTGAGAAATGCGCGGATTTGCGTTTTGTCGCCCTGCGACAAAAGAATTTTGGCTTGGCTACTCGTCAATGGTGGCCGGATAGAAAAGCAATAGGAGGAAAAATGAGGTAATCCCTCCTAAATATCTAGGATTTTAGGCATTTAATGAGTAGATTGGATTATTTTTGGGTAGATTTGGTGGCTACTTGTGTAGATTTGCATACTATGGTAGGATGTTTTCATGGAGGAAAAATTGCTTACAATTAGCCAAGCGGCCGAATATCTCGGAGTTTCTTTGAATACGCTACGGCGTTGGGACGAAAGCAGGAAATTGGTTGCAATCAAAAAAGATGGCGGCACACATAGATATTATCGAGAGAAAGATTTAGAGATTTTTTCCAGTGATTTGATGAAATTTGCTTCTGGATGGATGCAAGACGGCGTTGAGTTTCCGGGCACTTTTTATTGCGCAACGAGTTCTATTTTCAATGCGCGACTGACGAAGATGGAATATGTGCTGATGCAAAAACCAGGATTTGAAAAATTGTATTCTCTCATTGTCTTAATTGCCGGAGAAATTGGTGATAATTCTTTTGCTCACAACTTGGGCAAGTGGCCTGATACTGCAGGAATTTTTTTCGGTTATGATATGGAAAAGCGCATCATTGTTCTTGCTGACAGGGGACTCGGTATTTTAGTGACATTGCGCCGGGCGCTTCCTGACCTTCCTAGTCATGTGAAAGCGGTGGAAGTTGCCTTTACCGAATTTATTTCTGGTCGTGCGCCAGAAAAGCGGGGCAATGGTCTTAAACTTGTTCGCGAGGTTGTCACCGATCAGCTAATTGATTTATTTTATACTAGTGGTGATGCCGAAGTGCGTATGCAAGGCACGGATAAAACTTTTCGTGTTACGCGTGGCCAGCGTATCGTGCGAGGGTGTTTAGCAAAAATAGAGTTTTAAGCATTTTTAAATAAAAATATATGAAATTACAATTAGAAAAATTTGGTAAAACATTAATATCGAGAGAGCTCGGCAGTGAGGCCTTCAAGGCGTTTCAAACGACTTTGCGCGAGATATCTGCCGATGAAGAGTTGGAAATAGATTTTTCCGGTGTTTTAACATTGTCGCCATCATGGGCAGATGAATTTTTAAGTCCTTTGCTGAATAAATTGGATGATAAATTAATACTATTGCCCAGCGACAATCTTTCGGTGCATGCGACACTCAGAATTCTTCAAGAGGCCAACAAGCGTTCATTCAAGATTAAATGACGAATCAGAAACACGAGCTGAATACATAGACCCAATGCTCCGAGTTCAAACTTCCAGAGATCGTGGCCGCGTTAAATAAATACAATGGAACTCATCAATTCATTTCTGCCCGCAATCGAGGCATTCGGAATTTGGGGATATTGGCTTGTGTTAGTTATATCTGTCGCGGAGGCGATGCCGTTTATCGGCTTGATTCTTCCGGGGGGCGTTGTTGTCGGATTTTTCGGCTTTTTGTCCGCCCAAGGGTATCTTAATATCATAAATCTGATTTGGTTCGCCGCCGCCGGCGCGATACTCGGCGACGGAATCGGCTATTATTTGGGAACCAAAGGAATGGCGTTTTTCCGCATCGAAAATAAAATATTTAAGTTGAGCCATTTAAAAAAAGGAGAAGAATATTTCCGTAAACACGGCAGTAAAAGCATACTGTTCGGAAGGTTTGTGGGAGTCCTGCGCCCCATCGTGCCTTTTGTCGCCGGCCTTTCCGGAATGGACAAAAGAGTTTTTCTTTTCTGGAACGTAATCGGCGGAGTTCTTTGGTCTATAACATATCTTCTTACGGGTTATTTCTTCGGAAGCGCCCTGCCGGCAATCGAAGCGTGGTCGACAAAAGGAGGAATCATTCTTTTGTCTCTGCTTGTTTCAATAATCGGCATTCGAATTATCTTGCGGCGCAAGCGCAAATGAAGCAGGGTGTATACCCGCCCTCAAAAATGGATTAAAATTGCCGTATGCCAGACAGCGTCATTCCCGAGGCAGGTCCGCCTCCGGCGGAAAAATTCGAATTTAAATGGCACGCGGTTTCGGCGCAGGATGCGTTGAAGAGGGCGCATTCAAGCGAAACAGGTTTAAGCGCGGACGAGGTTCTCGCGCGCCTGCAAAAGTACGGGAACAACTCATTGCCCGCGCAAAAAACCCGCGGCGTGTTTTCCATTTTTTTATCGCAGTTTTTGAGTCCTTTGATTTCCGTTCTTATGGGAGCCGCCGTGATTGTTCTTTTTATGGGAGAAACCGCGGACGGGCTGATTATTTTTTTCGTTCTTTTTTTTAACGCCGTTGTCGGAACCATTCAGGAAGGAAAAGCGCAGAATACCCTGAAAGCGTTAAAAGAATTTATCGAAGGGTCCGCCACCGTCGTGCGAGGCGGAAAAATTTTTATTATTTCAGACAAAGAAGTGGTTCCCGGCGACATCCTCATTCTCCAGGAAGGGGAAAAAATTCCCGCTGACGCGAGAATTATAACCGTGCATTCTCTAAGGGTGGACGAATCGGGTTTGACGGGCGAATCAATTCCGGTGGGTAAAGTCGCGGCCGCGCTTTCGGGCGCGGCCGCGCTCATTCAGGACCGGAAGAATATCGTATTTAAGGGAACGAATATCGTCGGCGGAAACGGGCAGGCCGTGGTTATCGCGACCGGCCTGTCGACCGAAATCGGAAAAATATCGAAAGAAATCGCTTCGATTGACACGGACGTGCCTCTCAAGAAAAGTATCGCGGGCCTCTCGAGAATCATTATCGGAGCGGTGCTTGGAATCGGAGGGCTGATTTTTATTTTGGGAATTTTGAGAGGCGTGGATTTGCGGCAAATGTTCGCCGTAGTCGTTTCTCTCTCGGTGTCCATTATTCCAGAGGGCCTGCCGATAGTGATGACGCTTGTTCTGGCTTCGGGGGTCTGGAGAATGACAAAACAAAATGTTCTTGTGAAAAAACTTCAGGCAGTGGAAGCGCTCGGACAGGCGAAGATTATAGCGGTGGATAAAACCGGAACACTCACGAAAAACGAGATGGCAATCCAGAAAGTGTATGTTGACGGAAAGACATATGACATCGGGGGCGCGGGATACGAGCCGCAAGGCGAGGTTTCATTCGAAGGAACCGTAATTGACCCGCTTAATTATCCCGAAATGCTTCTTGCAGGCAGGGTCGCGAGTTTTTGCGCCGACGCGAAAGTCGTTTATTCGGAAGAGTCGAAAAAGTGGAAAGTTTCCGGAGACCCCACCGAAGCGTCTATGACGGTTTTCGCGCAAAAAGTGGGGTTCAAAGATATTGACGGAACATCGGAAAAAATACTCGAACTTCCTTTCGATTATCTCGCGAAATATCATTTGACCGTCCACAAATTCGAAGGGAAAAATTTTCTTGCCGCGGTAGGCGCGCCGGAGAAAATCATTGAACTTTGCAGCCGGATATGGAGAAAACAAAAATCGGAAAAGTTATCCCCGCAAGAGAAACAGGAAATCGAAAACGTATTTTTGAAATTGTCGCGCGAAGGATACAGGGTCGTCGCTCTCGCCATAGACCCCGATGCCGAAAAAACAACGGAGATTCAAAAGCCGTCAGACCTTATTTTCGTCGGTTTTTTCGGCATGCGGGACCCGCTTCGGGAGGAAGTTTATGACGCGGTGCGGAACGCGAACGCGGCCGGAATCAGGATTGTAATGATTACGGGGGACCATAAAATCACCGCGCACGCGATTGCAGTCGAAGCGGGGATCGCGCGTCCGGAGGACGAAGTCATTACCGGAGATGAATTGGAAATACATTCGGACGCGGAACTTCTTAAGCGTTTCGACGCCTCGAATGTGTTCGCGAGAGTGACGCCGAATCATAAGTTGCGAATCATAGAACTGTTCAGAAAAAGAGGGGAAGTCGTCGCGATGACCGGAGACGGCGTCAACGACGCGCCGTCTCTCGCGGCGGCGGATTTGGGCGTCGCTATGGGAATCATAGGAACGGAAGTTGCGAAAGAAGCCGCCGATATCGTGCTTTTGGACGACAATTTCGGGAATATCATCTCGGCCGTCGAGGAAGGCAGGAGTATTTATCGGACTATCAAAAAAGTCGTTTTGTATCTTTTTTCAACGAGCATCGGCGAGGCGCTTACCATTGTCGGGGCAATATCCCTTGGATTCCCGTTGCCCGTTCTCCCCGCCCAGATTATCTGGCTGAATCTCGTGACAGACGGTTTTCTCGATGTGGCGCTCGCGATGGAGCCGAAAGAAGACGGGCTGTTGAGCAGCCATAGCGCGAAACCCTCGAAGTATATTCTTGATTCGTTTACAATAAAACGAATGGCGTTTATGGGCGTGATTATCGCTCTCGGAACTCTATTTATTTTTTCGCAATATCTCGACGGCAATATTGAAAAAGCGGTTACCGTTTCCCTGACCACCCTCGCTGTGTTCCAGTGGTTCAACGCCTGGAATTGCAAAAACGAAACCAAATCGATATTTTCCGCGAATCCGTTCGGGAATATTTATTTGGTCGGAGCGACTCTTACCGTGATTGTTCTCCAGCTTATGGCGGTCTATAACCCGTTTTTCCAGAAGTTTCTTCATACGACTTCGCTGAATTTTGTCGAGTGGGTCTATATTGTGGGAATGGCGGCAAGCGTTCTTGTTTTTGAAGAAGCGAGAAAGGCGATATGGAGGAGGAAGTAGCTGATTAGCTTACTAGGCGATTAACTCATTAATGAATAAAACGCCACGATTCGACAAAGCCCTCGCGGAATATTTTTCAGGACTTCGGCTGGATGAAAAAAATGGGCAGTCAAGAGTATGCAAACTCTCCGGCGCGGAGTTTTATATCCGGCCGGAAGACATCGATTTTTACAAAAAAATAGGAGTTCCGTTGCCGACGCTTGAGCCGGCGGAGCGCTGGCGGCGGCTGATGGCGTATCAGAATGTCCACAACCTCTTTTACGTAAAGTCGGCTCATTCCGGAAAAGAAATTATTGCGGCATATCCTCCCGATACTCCTTTCAAGATTTACGAGCATCAAGTATGGTTTTCCGACAAATGGGACCCATTGGATTACGGAAGAGCGTGGAATAAAGACAAGGGATTTTTTGACCAGTTTGCGAAACTCCGGAAAGACGTGCCGCGGCCGAATCTTATGACCGACACCACGAACGTCGGAAGCGACTTTACCAATACGTCAACTCATTTGAAGAATTGCTATCTGACATTCAGCAGTTTAAGCGGAGAAAATCTTTACTATTTTGACGGTTCCCAAAAATGCGCGGATTGCGTGGATTGCGATTATTTGGAGAATTCAAACAACTGTTACAACTGCCAGTTAGTGCAGGATTCTTTCAGATGTTTTTGGTGCGAACAATCGAGAAGCTGTCTCGACAGTTATTTTCTTTTTGATTGCAGTAATTGCCAGAATTGTTTTATGTCGTCTAATCTCCGGAACAAAAAATACTATTTCCGGAACCAGCCGCTTTCAAAAGAGGAATATCAGGAAAAAATGAAGGAAGTATATTTTGGCGATTACAATAAACTTCAAATATATCTCGCTGAATTCGCGGAATTAAAACGGAATGTTTTTTATAAGCCGGACCATAACTTCCGTTCGGTGAATTCTTACGGCGACTACATAGAAAATTCGAAGGACTGTTATTGGTCATACTATGCTTACGACAGCCAGAACGTGAACTATTCCATGGGTTTTATAGATTTCAAAGATTCCTATGATTTATTCGGAGGCGCGAACGGACAACTTTGTTGCGGGATTACATCGGTCACCGCCGGCAATAATTACGAAGTCAAATTTTCATCGCAGGCGGATAATTCCCGTAATGTCGAGTACTCCGACTTGCTTCGAAACTGCCACGATTGTTTCGGTTGCGTCGGGCTCGCGAATAAATCTTTTTGCATATTGAATCGACAATACAGCGAAGAAGAATACTGGAAAATTGTCGACGAAATAAAATCGTCAATGCTTGCGAGCGGAGAATACGGGGAATTCTTTTCGCCGCAAATGATGCCAATTCCCTACAAGCTCTCAATTATTTCCTCGTATTCAGGATTCGATGATTTCGATAATGCGGCTCGCTACGGATATGATGTTTCCGAGCCGCCGGTTCAAAAAAATAAAGAAATGGAGAACGCGATACGCTCAAGCGAACTTCCTCCAGATATAAAAGACATTGGCGATGATATTTTGAATAAAGTTATTCACGACGAGAAGAACGATAAGTATTTCAGAATCGTGAAATACGAACTTGAATTTTATCGGCGCAATAATCTTCCGTTGCCGCGCGAGCATCCTTTGGCGCGCCTCGCGAAATTCAGGAAGATATACAGCTTGCGTTTGAAATTTTACAACCGTAACTGCAAAAAGTGCGGCATTGCGATAGAGTCGGCGTACAATCCGGAGCGATACGAGAATGTTTATTGCAAAGAGTGCTACGAGGCGGAGGTAGTGTAGAATACTTCGGTTTTTGTTTTGAAAGCGCCGCAGTAAAAACACTCCTGCGGTGTTTTTCGTCTGCCTCCCTGCCTGCCGGCAGGCAGGTCACTCTGACGAATCCTGCCACTATGCCGTGGCATAGTGGCAGGAGACCAAGCCCGCCGGGACTCCGATGGCTTCTCTCAAACCGAAAACTTCCGCGTTGGACAAGAATGATAATTTGCCCTTACGGCAAGAAACTTGTTAAGATTCTTTATGTTAAGAGTAGCGCCGCCTTAGCTCAGCTGGTAGAGCGGCGCTTTCGTAAATCCCCACACCAATTGAGCATTAAGTAAATTATGCCGATGTAGCTCAGTGGCAGAGCAACTCTTTCGTAAAGAGTGGGTCGTCGGTTCGAATCCGACCATCGGCTCTGACGGATAAAATACTCAATATGGTGCGGGGATAAAGTAGAGACGTGAGTTCTCCGCCAAAGGCGGATCTGCCTCTGGCATGAGATTCTCACCTTCGGCTCCGACAAATTATTTATGGAAAAACACGCAAGCGGCATAAGCGCGTATGTAAAAGACATAGTATACGGCGCGAACGACGGCATTATTACCACGTTTGCAATTGTTTCCGCTTCGTTCGGCGCGGGGTTTTCTTCCACGGTTATTATCGTCTTGGGAATCGCCAATCTGTTGGCCGACGGATTTTCCATGGCAGCAAGCAATTTTTTGGGCTCCCGCTCGGAGAATGACCTTTTTAGGAGAGAAAAGAAACGCGAATCGGACGAGGTTGAAGAGGTGCCGGAAAAAGAAAAGCAGGAGATACGGGAAATTTTTCAACACCATAATTTTAGCGCCGATTATTCGGAAAAACTCGTGGAACTCGTAAGCAGTAATAAAGAATTTTGGGTTGATTTTATGATGCGTTATGAACTTGGAATGAATGTTCCGGAAAAGGGGAGTGAATGGAAATCGGCTTCGCTTACTTTTATGTCTTTTGTTTTCGCGGGCAGTCTGCCGCTTCTGCCGTTTATATTATTCAATGTGGGGGACGCCACTTTTGCTTATTCAATTACCGCAACCGCCTCGGCTCTTTTTATCGTAGGCGCCGCCCGTTATTTTATAACCGGCGTGAACTGGATAATTTCCGGATTGGAAATGCTTTTGGTCGGCGGCATTGCCGTTGGCGCGTCTTATCTTGTCGGATATTTAATCGGCGCGATTATCGCATAGGCGAATGTCCCGATTGTCCTTTGATTGACTCATTTTAAATATTCTCCTGGCGGACGGCGCAGGATTTTCCGCCAGAGGCCGATTCGTCTCCGGCTGAGAATCTCCTGCCTTTTCAGCTTGCCCAGCCACCTTTCTTGTGCGCGCTGAGGGGATCCCCGCCTGCGCCGATGCTTCGGCGGGCAGGGAACCTTTCCGGCCCCTGCCTGCCGGCAGGCAGGTACTCGGTGTCCCGCACAAAGTGGGCGATGTAGGATTTGAACCTACGACCCCTTCGGTGTAAACGAAGTGCTCTGCCGCTGAGCTAATCGCCCACTTTAAACGGGATTGTCGTCCCTACGGGAGATCTGCCGTAGGCATGACGATTTGTTCATAAAAATTCTACGCAAGCTCGAATTTTTATACAAATCGGGAATAAACGAGTCGCTCCCCGCCCGAACGACTGATTCAGTCGGGCGGGTACCATTGCCTGCCCGCCGTAGTCCATTCGGACGAAGGAGGGAGCTAAGCGCGCGTTAATTGATTTTAGACGAATATCAAGGTAATTTAAAGATTGCGGGAGCGGGCTGTCGTATAATGGCAGTATACGTGCTTTGGGAGCACGCGGCTTGGGTTCGATTCCCAGCAGCCCGAATGAATGGATTATAATATGTTTCGCATATCTCCCCGTAGTTCAACGGACAGAACGAGGGACTTCTAATCCCTAAATGGAGGTTCGATTCCTCCCGGGGAGACAAAACTTATCCACACCCCCTCTTTACATAACTCGGCATTATTCTATGATTTCATCGTATAAACTAACAATAAAAGTCGCCGATATAATATTAATTAAAATAAATATAACCCATGTTTTTTAAACGACTTGTCCCAATTCTCGTCCTCGTTCTCTCCGCTTCGTTTCTCATTCCCGCTTTCGCTTCGGCTCAGACGACATCAGTTTTTCACGACGGCGACCGGGTTCAGTCAACCGTTAATTTAAACGTGCGCCAGTCGCCATCGACCGGCGGCGTTATTCTTGGTTCCGTTCCCGTGGGAACTCAAGGTACCATTTCTTGCAACCTCGCCGGCTCCACTGCTTGTCCCACAACCGCAAACGGGTACACCTGGTGGTATATCGACTGGGACGGCTCGATTCCAAACGGCTGGTCGGCGGAAGGAAGTTCTGAGGTGGATTTTTTGACGAAAGTTGCATCTCCGCAAAGTTTCATTGACGGCGACCGAGTTCAAGCGACTCCGGGTCTCAAAATTCGTTCAACCCCGGGAACAAGCGGTACTGTACTTGGAAACACTTCCGCGGGTTCTGTTGGAACTGTTCGTTGCAATCTTGCCGGCTCCACTGCTTGTCCCACAACTGCCAACGGGTACACCTGGTGGTATATCGACTGGGACGGCTCGCTTCCCACCGGCTGGTCGGCGGAAGGAAGTTCCGAAGCGCCATTTCTTGAAAAAATCGTTACGAGCGGCGCCGGCACCCTCATCTGGCAAATCAAAAAAGACGGAGTATTGCAGAGCGGTTCGTCCGTTGTCGTGAACGCCAACACTCCAGACGGCCAATCTGTAAATCTCACCGTGCCGGCCGGCACATACAATGGGATGTCGGTAGGCG
>JACQKU010000004.1 GCA_016204335.1 Candidatus Liptonbacteria bacterium | reverse complement strand
TATCGATGCCAATATACGAATGGTACTAATTATACTAATGAAGAGAACTCTTAATTCGTATCATTAGTAAATTAGTATATTCGCATCGATACACTACATTCATGGCAGAAAACAACTTCGAAAATCTCAAAAAAATAATCACGCCCGCCGGACTGGAGGTGAATTCCAACTATCTCAAAATCGGCGGCAAATTCATAAAATCATTTTTTGTTTTTTCCTATCCGAGATACCTCTCCAGCGGCTGGTTCGATTCTCTCATCAACCTGCCGAATCTTTTTGACATCGCTATTTTCATGAATCCCGTTGACACGGGTCTCGCGCTCAAAAATCTCAGGAGAAAAACCGCGCAGATACAATCGCAGATAAGCGACCAACAGGAGAAAGGGCTGGTCCGGGACCCGATGCTCGAAACCGCGCTCCGGGACGTGGAAGGTCTCCGCGACTCGCTACAGCAGGCGCAGGAAAAACTGTTCGGCATCGGCGTCTATATCGCTCTCTACGCCGACACGCTTGATGACCTGGCGAGGCTCGAAAGCCAGATTATTTCCCAGATGGAAGCAAAGCTTGTTTATATCAAGCCGGCGCTCTTCCAACAACTCGACGGACTGCTTTCCATTTTGCCACTGGGTCAGGACAAACTTTCCGTCAATCAGCCGATGGATTCCGGCCCGATTTCTTCATTTTTCCCGTTCGTTTCCGACAGCCTGACTTCCGACCAGGGAATACTCTACGGCATCAACCGCCACAACAACAGTTTGGTCATCTTCGACAGGTTTTCGATGGAAAACGCGAATCAAGTGGTGTTCGCCAAATCCGGAGCCGGCAAAAGCTTTGCCACAAAACTCGAAATAATCAGGTCGCTGATGATGGGCGTTGATGTCATCGTGATTGACCCGGAAAACGAATATCAGCGCCTGGCGGAAAGTTTTGCCGGCAGCTTTTTCAACATCTCGCTTTCCTCGCACGAACACATCAATCCGTTCGACATCCCGATTATACCCGAGAACGAAACGCCAGCCGATGTTCTCCGCTCGCACATTGTCAACGTAGCCGGCTTGCTGAAACTTATGCTCGGCAAGGTGACGCCCGAAGAAGACGCGCTCCTTGACCGCGCGGTTACGGAAACGTACGCGTCCCGCGAAATCACCACGGACGAGGATTTTTCGAAAGCAAAAGCTCCGCTTCTCGAAGACCTCGAGACAATTCTCCGGAATCTTGAAGGCGGCAAGGGAATCGCCGAACGCCTTTATAAATTCACCAAGGGCAGTTTTTCGGGGTTCGTGAACCAGCCGACCAATGTCGACATAAATAACCGGCTGATTGTCTTCTCAATCCGAGACCTTGAGGACGAGCTCCGGCCCATCGCTATGTATGTGATTTTGAACTTCATCTGGAACCTGATCCGCGCAAAACTCAAAAAGCGAATAATGATTATCGACGAGGCGTGGTGGATGATGAAATACGAAGAGAGCGCGTCGTTTCTTTTCGGCCTGGCAAAACGCGCGCGCAAATATTATCTCGGTGTTTCCACCATTACTCAGGACGTGGAGGATTTTTTGCGCTCGCCCTACGGCCGGCCCATTATCACCAATTCCTCGCTCCAGCTCCTTCTGCGCCAGGCGCCGGCTACCATCGATATCATCGCGAAAGCGTTCGACCTGACCGAGGCGGAAAAAAGTTATCTTTTGACCGCCGAGGTCGGCAACGGCCTTTTCTTCGCGGGGCGGCGACACATCGCCATCCAAATCATCGCTTCGTATTTCGAAGACCAGGTAATCACGACTAATCCGCAGCAATTGTTGGAAGAGAAGGGCAAATAATCACGAATAACGCGAATTTCAGCAAATAATGCGAATGGTTTTAAAAATTAGCATTCGCGATATTCGCGATTACTCACATGGACGAACAAGAAAAACCATTCGATACAGTAAGTATTGTTCTTTTGATGACAATCGCGGGATTTTCCGACGGGACGGATCTCGCGACCGCGCTTCTTTTTCCTGTGCCCGTCATCGGACAAGTGACATATCTTGGCAACTCATTTCTTGTCTCGCCCATCACATATGCAGTCATCCAGGGATGGTTTATAATGAAAACGCACGGCAAGAAAGCATCGCTTAGCTCCTTTACATCTTTTATTCCAGTTATGGGAGGACTAGGCAATATTGTGAACGTTCCCGGAAGCGAACTTATCAGTACCATCGTCGCGATCTGGATGGCAAATAACCCGAAAGTGGCGGCTCTTGCAACGGTGGCGGAGGGGGCGGTCGCCGGCGGCGCCGGAGCGGTAGCCGGCGAAACGGCGCTGGCAGGAGGAGGCGCATCGGCCGGAGCGGTTGCCGCGGAAACAGGAGCTGGCGTAGCGGCTGCCGGAGCCGAGACAACGGCGGTGGGGGCTGAAACAGGAGCAAGCGCCGGGAGAGTTGCCGCCGGAGCGGGAGAAACCGGCGGAACGGCAGAAACCGGCGGGATGGAAAGAGGAAAAGGCGTATCCCGACAATCCGGGGAAACCGCGGATAAAGGGGAAGGTTCCGAAAAAGAAATTTCCGACGAGGCGCTCGGTGAAGAAAAAAATCCATTTGAAAAATTGCAAGAACTGACTGAAAAAACTCCTGATTCCGGTCAAAAAGAAGATGGGGATGAAGACGAAGACCAAAGTGTTAATATAGATGATGAAGCAAACGAAGTTGATTTAAAAAAAGCGGCACGAGGATAAAATCAACTATAAGACACAATAACTGATGACAATAACCATAAAACAATTTTCTCCCGTCGTTATCGTCACGGTCATGGTTATTATAATAACCGGCATTTTTTTGACCGGCGCGCGGGCGCAGACCGCGAGCCCGCAGTTTATGATTACATGGCAGTCAAGAACTTACGTGCCGCCGGGTTTCGAGGGCAAAATATTGCCGACCGCCAACTCCTTAATCATGGTTTCGTTTGAATTAATTGATGAAGGAAAACCAGCCGACATGTCGGCGCAAACCGTGTACTGGTACGCGAACAATAATTTTTTAAAAGGGGGCAAAGGACTCCGGCATATCGAATTCAGGGCGCCTGATACAGCCGGAGGAACAATCGACTTGCGCGCCGAAGTTCCGAATTATAAACGAGGGCCGCAACTGAAAACTATTGGGATACCGATTGTCTCCCCAAAGGCAGTTATCGAAGCGCCTTTTCCAAACAACGAATTTTCAGCTTCTCCTATTCAATTGACGGGCCTGCCTTACTTTTTTAATGTCAGAGATATTTCGGCGTTAAATTTTGACTGGAGAGTGAACGGCGTTGCGCCGGCCGGAACTGAAAATCCGGATGTATTGACCGTGCGGCTCAATCAAGATGCGCCATCCGGTTCGCCACTCGGTATAACATTCGCCGTCAGGAATAAAAATAACGCTCTTGAAGGAGCTTCTGTAAACGTTAATCTGATTTATAAGCCATGAAAAAACTATGTTTGTCCGGGGGTTTTCTCCTTATTTCAATTTTCTCGCTTGGGTCGGTCAGCGCCGCCGGCATCACCGTCACCCTCCCCGGCATCACTTCTGCCGAGACAGCCAATCCCGGGGGGTGGGTATCGGCATTGTATCGGTTTTCTCTGATGGCGGCGGGTATGCTGGCGTTCGGGATGATTGTGTACGCGGGGTTGAGATATACCTTTGCGGCGGGCAATCCTTCCACTCAGAGCGACGCGAGAGACCAGATATTGCAAGCTCTTTTGGGACTACTCCTTCTGTTTGGGGCGTTTATAGTTTTAACCACGATTAACCCTAATCTCACGAATCTGGCTCTGCCCGGGTTGGGGAAGATTGAGGGGCAGGAGGCGACAGGGGAAGAACAAGGAATGGGCCCCGGCAGTACAAGTGTTTCGCCCAACGGCGAAAACACCAGATGTGTAACCGTAAACGGGGAAGAAGTTTGTCAGAATTTGTAGCGGCATTAAAAGAATTTATGCAATTTATATGAAAAAACTTGCCGCAGCAATCGCAATAATTCTCGTAATCGGAGGAATAGTATTCTTGGGATTTTACCTCCGCTCGCGCAACGAGTCGGCGACTCCTCCGACGACTGCCGACCCGGGGAATCTCCCGGCGGTCCAACTGCCGAAAACTACGGGGGATACACGGGGGGATACACAAAGTGCCGGACAAACGGCTGGATTGATTGAAAATTTGACGGTTGCGGCAAATGTTCCTGCCGTCGATTATTTTGTTGACGCGAAAAATACCGTGACCGTTGTCCAGCCGGACGGGCAGATTTTGAAAACGGGCGGTTCGACTTCGCTCACCACGGGCGGCGGCCAGCCCGAGTCGCTCAGCGCAAGCATTGTTAAAAATATCATGCGGGTCTCTTTTTCTTTCGACGGTAAAAAAATTTTGGTGACAATGAGGGGTCCTTCGGAAAACCAAACGAGTATTTTCGACGCGGTCCAAAAAACCTGGCAACCGCTCCCGCAAAATGCTAACGGCCCTGTCTGGTCTCCCGATAATTATCAGGTGGCGTATTTTTCCGGCGCGTCGGGAGCGGACGGAAGCATTCTTTCTCTCTTAGATGCCGGCGGTTCGACTTCCACAAAACCAAAAGTTCTGCTGGCGCTTCATCAGGAGGACATGAAGCTTGACTGGCTCTCTCCGAGCCGGATACTGATTGCCGACAAAACCAGCGTTCTCTCGAATTCGTCGGTTTGGTCGTTCGACCCCGTAAAGAAAATTATTTCTCCGGTCGTCCAGGACCAACCCGGCCTCGAAACAATTTGGAGCTCTTCGCCTGCCCAATTCGGATTGATGTTCTCGGCAAACCAAAATCAGGAGGGCGGCCTGTTGCGGCTTGTCGACGCGTCCGGGAAAGGACTCAAGCAGCTTAACTTCCTTACACTCCCTTCAAAATGCGTTTTTTACGACAAACTCGTTAGCGCTCCGACTCAGCCCTTCGACGCCGCTCCTTCGACTTCCTTCGACATAGCTCAGGATAAATCGCTCGGGACAAGTCAGGACAAGCCCGCAAGCTCGACTGCAAAAGTAAGCACAAACGCATTGCCATCAAGCAGTTCGACCCCCGCCGATTCCGGCAATCCAACTTCTCCGACAAAAAGCGAAGTTCTAAAAAGCCGGACGATGCTCATCTGCGCGGTGCCGCGGGACCAGCGGGCTTTGAGTGTCAACGCACTCCCTGACGCGTATCAAGAAAAAGCGCTTTTCACCTCCGATGATTTTTTTGAGATAAACGTGAACGACGGCAACGTCAAAACGCTTTTCAGCGACCCCGCGAAAACCCTCGACGTTTCAAATATTAAAATCTTCAATCAAAATATATTCTTCATCAACCGCTTCGATAAGAAAGTTTATTCTTTACCGCTCGGTGAGTAAACGTCGGATAGTAAGTTAAGAACTTGTTTCTTCAATCGGTTTTACGATTACGTACCGCTCTCTATCGGCTCCGGCGCTTTCGGTTTTTACCTCCGGATGAGCGGCGAGTTCCACGTGTATGAGGCGCCGCTCATAAGAATTCATCGCCGGCAGGGAAATGCTTTTTTTTGTGACAACGGCTTTGCGCGCTGCGGCCCGGGCGAGTTCGGAAATAAGCTCTTCCCGCTCGCGCCGATAGTTGTTCACGTCAAAAAATAACGGATGTTCGTTCTCTTTTTTCGCGACAAGCTGGACCAGATGATTCAACGATTCAAGAATCGCCGGCAGATGCTCTTTTACCAAACTCGGATGATTATGAATGAAAATTCTTCCGTGCCGATGCTCTTCGTCAAGCTCGAACGTATAGTCGTCAAACCCCATCAACTCGATTATTTTTCTTGCGAGAATTTCCTGGTTCTTCATTTGATTTTAGCTGGCGGTTCACCGCTTCCTGCTGGAAAATGGAAAAAAGCGAACTTACCGCCCAATATAAGCTGACGGCGGCGGGCAGATTGAAAAAAATGACGAGCGTTATGAGCGGCGCCATAAAAACCATTTGTCTGCCGATTTTTTCGGCAGACGAGAGCTCTCTTCCGCTTTCAATTTTGGGCAAGCTCATTTTCCCCTGGATATACTGCAGGAGCGCCGCCAAGCCCACCATTACGATACTCCGTCCTTCGAGATTTATCAAGCCAAACCAGTAGTTCAATGTCTCCGGAGCTTGCACGAACGAGTAAAGGCCGCTGAGCGTTTCAGGGGTAAGCTTCGCCAAAAATATCTGATAGAGCGCGATAAGGATGGGAAGTTGCACAAGTAAAAGAAGAAATCCGGAAAAAGGGTTGATACCGTGTTCTTGGTATAGTTCCATGGTGGCTTTGAGTTTTTTTTCTTTGTCATCTTTGTGCTCCCGGTTTATTTTTTCGATTTTCGGCTGGAGGCGCTGCATAACCATCTGGTGCTTGACGCTTTTGTGGAAAATCGGGAAGAGGAGTAGCCTGATAAGAATCGTCAGAAAAATTATTGCAAGACCGAAGTTTTCGAACGCGATTGTGTTATATAAAAAAATAAGCGCGTTCAGGGGCGGCTGATAAAAAATCAGGGAAAAAATGTGTCCGATGCTCATTGGGATGTTTTATAAATTTTTTGGAGCAGTTTTCCGAACTCTTGCTCCGCGGAGCTTTTTGAGAGTTCGCGTATCCGCGGAGATACGATGATTAAAAGGTCTTTTCCGGAGCCGGCGTATTGCCCGGCGCAGTTGAGAATCGCTCGTCTCCAGAAATTGCGCTTGCTGGAGCGTTTGTCCACTTTGGCGCCGATAACGACTCCGAAACGGTTATGGGTAAGATTGTTTTTAAAAACTTTTATCAGAAAATAACCGGAGCTGACGCGACCGGCCGGCCGTTCAGAGAACCTCTGTGGCGGCAACCGCAATTTTTTTGTGGTCATACGGAAAGGCGTCTGCGTTTTTTACGGCGCCTCTCGTTGAGTACGCGGCGACCGCCCGGAGTCCGCATTCTTCCGAGGAAACCGTGGGCTTTTTTCCTTTTTCTTTTCTTCGGCTGGTAGGTTACAGACATCACTCCAGTATACCACAACGGTTTTTCTCCGCAATTACCCCTTTAAGCGCAACGCGTAAAAAAGTTTTCAACAGTTCATCCACATTTCCTTTGTTTTCTTTCTTGCGATTTCCTATACAGTTCATTTACCGATGGAGAAATAGATTTCCGTCCCTGTTGATTTTCAAGCCGCCTATCCGATACAATTACGTAATTAACAAAAAAGATTCTTGAATCATCTTTATGGAAAAAAATCTTGACACTCTTTGGCACTCAATACTCTCTGAAATGGAAACTCAGCTTTCGCGGGCGAATTTTGCCACGTGGCTGAAAAACAGCCGGCTAGCCGATGAAAAAGAGGGTACTCTTTTTGTCGTATTGCCCAACAACTTTGCCAAAGAATGGGTGGAGAATAAATACCAGAAAAATCTTCTCGGGGCCGCGAGGAACTTTGACGACTCGGTTAAAAAATTGGAGTTCTTGGTGTCCGGACAAAAACTCGACCTGGCGCCGAGAAAGGTCTCCGCAACCGATTTCAACAAATTTGAGAATAAGATTAATCTTGAATTTCAGACCGACCCCGAAACGAATCTTAATCCCCGCTACACGCTTAATTCGTTCGTGGTCGGTTCATCGAACGAACTCGCGTTCAGCGCCGCGAGCGCGATTGTGCAAAATGTGGGCTCGAAATACAATCCCTTTTTTGTTTACGGCGGCGTCGGCCTCGGGAAAACGCATCTCATTCAGGCAATCGGCAACGAGATCAAGGCCCATTACCGCGGAAAAATTAAGTCGAAATACGTATCCTCGGAAAAATTCACAAGTGATGTGGTGTGGGCTATCAGAAACAGGAGAATGGAAGACATAAAGAAAAAATATCGCGACGTTGACGTTTTAATCATAGACGACATCCAGTTCATCGGCGGCAAAGAAAAGACCGAAGAAGAATTTTTCCATACATTCAACACACTTTATGAGAACAACAAACAAATCATTATTTCCTCGGACAGGCCGCCGCAGTCCATTCCCACGCTCGAGGAGCGGCTTCGTTCGCGGTTTGAGGGCGGCTTGATAGCCGACATCGTTTATCCCGAATACGAAATGCGAACCGCGATTATCAAAGGCAAGTTGCAGGAAAGCAACCGCGAGCTCGGGGACGCCGCTATCGACCTGATTGCCCGAAAGGTTAAAAAGAATGTCCGCGAACTGGAGGGTATTTTGAACAAAATTCTTTTCCACCAAGAGATGCGAGGGGCGCCGGTTACGGAAAAAGTCGTCGAAGAAATCATTGAAAAAGCGGCGCAGAATTTCACCAGGCGGGTAAACGACTCTCAGATTATAAAATCGGTCGCCGAGTTTTATAATGTTTCCGTGGGCGACCTTGAGGGGCACGTCAGAAAAAAAGAAATAGTGGAGCCGCGGCAGATTGCGATGTATCTTCTTCGGGATATGTTGGATATGTCGTATCCGTATATTGGGGAGAAATTGGGGAAAGACCACACCACCGCGATTCACGCAGTAAAGAAAATAGACCAGGAAATAGAAAGGAATTCTTTGTTAAATCAAAAAATCATCTCGATTAAAGAATTAATCTTCCGCGCGTAGCCACAGGATGTCCACTTTTTTTAAAAACTAAAACATTGGAAATATAGTATGATATATGCGTTCTCCGCTTTTTTAAACAGTTTTGAGCGACTAATAACAACAGTAAAATATAATTAACTTAAAGTAGCAGTAATAAAAAATATGAAAGTAGCAGTAATAAAAAATAATTTGAAAGAGGGGATTGCGGCAGTCGAGAGGGCAGCCGGAGAAAATGCGAATTTGCCGATACTTAAAAACGTGCTTCTGGAAACCGAAGATAATAAATTGAAGCTGACCGCCACGAATCTCGAAATAGCAGCGAGTTTTTACGTATCCGGGAAAATAATCGAAAACGGGAAAACAACCGTTCCGCTCGATGTTTTTTCCGGGCTTATCACCAACATATCGAGCGAGAGAATTGACCTCGAAAGCAAAAAAAATGTCCTGGAAATAAAAACCGACAACTACCAGGCAACCATCCATGGAATTTCGTCGGAAGAATTCCCTCTTATTCCAAAAATAAGCAACCTTAATGAATACATAGAAATCGAATCCGCGGCTTTGAAAGAGGCGCTTAGCCAGACAATCATCGCTTCCCAATTTTCCGAGCTAAGGCCGGAACTAAACAGTATTTTTGTCGATTTCTCTCTGGATAACTTGAAATTGGTGACTACGGACAGTTTCCGGCTTGCGGAAAAAACACTTACGGGCGGTCAATTCCAATCCAATCGTCAGGAGCCGTTCAATCTTCTCCTCCCGCTCCGGAGCGGACAGGAGGTACTCCGCATTCTTGGAGACGACGGAAAGGTCCGCCTCTGCCACGACGGCAACCAGATTCTTTTTAAAACAGGCCAAGCCGAATTTTTTTCACGCCTTATGGAGGGGACGTTCCCGGACTACAGGGCGGTCGTACCCCAGAAATTCAGCGCGGAAGCCAACATTTCGCGGCAGGAACTTCTGAACGCGCTTAAACTCGCTGGAATTTTCAGCGCCAGAACCAACGAAGTGAAAATGAACGTTTTGGAAAATAAAAAAGCGGTGGGGATTTCTTCTTCCGACCAAACCCTCGGCGAAAACATCTCTACCATCCCGGCAAAATTCCGCGGCGATGCCAAAGAGATGAGTTTCAACTGGCGCTATTTATCGGACGGCTTGAAGGCGCTAAAAACGGACGAGGTATTTTTGGGTCTGAACGAGGACAACAAGCCGGCGCTCCTCAAATCGCCGAACGATGCGTCGTATTTCTATCTTTTGATGCCGATTTTGAAGACATAACCGCGACCTACTATTTGTAAACGATGACCCCGCTCCTGCTCTTCTGACCATTGCCGTCAATCACCTCAATCTCTAAAAGATTCTGTTGCTCTTGGTCTTTCGGCGCGAACGACCAGGCGAAGCGGTACGGAGAGACAAAATCGCCCGTGAAATTTCCCGCGACCCGCCCGTTGAAATACACGTTAATCTGTTTGATGTTTGAATTTGCGGCAATGTCTGCGAGGATACGTATGTCGGTTCCCGTGAAATCGCCCATACCCGGCTCGATAATCTTAATCGCTGTTGCAGAGAGCGAATTTTCCGGGATATCCGGATTTGCCGCGGACAGGTTATATTCCGAAAAATCAGGCAGATTGTTTTTAGCCCATTCCAAAACGCCGAATTCCCAATTCTCGAATTGTGGGTCCGAGGCGGGGTTGCCGGGCGCCTGGCCCAACGGGTCCGATTTATTTACATAAAAGAGAAGGGAGTGGACCTGTTTATTCGCCAGATAGTCGCCGTTCAACATCTGCTTCGGCGCGGAAACCGGAGCCGGCCGGTTGAAAGTTTCTTTCGGCTGGTTCTTGAGCGCCTCAGCCATAAAATTGTGCCAAATGGGAACCGCGGCAAGAATACTGCCGGCGTTTTTTTGCATCGGGGCGTTGTTGTTGTTTCCCGCCCATACGCCGACTGCAAGCGACGGCGTGTATCCCATTGCCCACGCATCGCGGTAGTCGTTTGTGGTTCCGGTTTTCAGCGCCACGTCGTAGTCCGGGAAAACGGTCAGTCCCAAACTGTTCCCAAAAAGACCGGCCCGCAGGTCGGAGTCGGAGAGAATATCGTTTATGAGCCGGGGGTATTCCGCGTCAACCACAATTTCGCTTTTGTCCCGATAGGATTCAAGCAGTTGATTATTACTGTCGCGCACTTCGAGGACAATTGCCTGCTGGCGCTTTACGCCCTCCTGCGAGAGGACCGAATACGCTCCAACCAGGTCAATAAGCTTTACTTCGCCGCCGCCGAGCACAAGCGACAGGCCGTAGCGGCCGGGTTCGTTAAGCGTGGTGACGCCGAAATTGTGGAGCGTTTCAAGCGTATTTTTAATACCCGCGAGATACAGCGTTTTTACCGCGGGAATATTTATTGACTGGCTCAATGCTTTGCGAAGAGGCACCGGCCCCAGAAATTTTCCCGTGAAATTTTCCGGATGAAAGCACGCCGGATTGTCGTTTGAGAAATTAACTTCAACGGGGCACAGCGGATTATTCGGAACGAATTCCGTAGGCACGTCAAAAAGGACGGTATCGGGCGAATATCCTTTTTCAAAAAGCGTAAGATACGCGAACGGTTTCAGGGCGGAACCCGGTTGCCGCAACCCCTGTGTTGCGACGTTGAAATTACCTTCGTTTTTTAAGTCGAAATAATCGCGCGAACCAACCAGTGAAAGTATCTGGCCTGTTTTGGGGTCTTCCGCGACGAGCGCCGCGTTTTTTCCCTGATACAGCGCTTCATTGCGTTCAGCGCCCTCTTTTACGACTTTTTCTCCAAGTTGCTGGAGGTCCCAATCGAGCGTTGTGATTACTTTCAGTCCTCCTTCGCGGACGGCATCCTCGCCATACTTCTGAATCAAATAGTCCTTAACGGCTTCCACAAAATGCGGCGCCTGTATGCCGGTTATCGCCCGCGGAGCAAATTCGATTTTCTTCGCGAGCGCGGCGTTTAATTCTTCGAGGGTTATCTTTCCAATTTTGTACATTCTTTGTAGGACATAGTTCTGGCGCCCAAGCAGTTCCTTTACGTGATTGCCCCACGGCGAATAATAACTCGGCGCCCGGGGAAGCGCCGCCAGAACGGCCGCTTCGGCCAAATCCAAATCCCCAGCCGACTTTTTGAAGTAGAGCTCGCTCGCCGCCTCTACGCCATATGCGGTCGGGCCGTAAGGAATCTGGTTCAGATACAAATAAAGAATTTCATCTTTGGGATAGCGCCGGTTGAGTTTAACGGCAAGCAGGAATTCTTTGAGTTTTCTTGAAATCGTCTGGTCGGAGGATAAGAAAGCGTTTTTGGCGAGTTGTTGCGTGATGGTCGAGCCGCCCTGGAGGATTTTGCCGTGGAGCGCATTCACCATAAACGCCCGCACAATTGCGGTCCACGAGAAGCCGGGCTCGCTGTAAAAATTTTCGTCCTCGGTCGCAATAGTGGCGTCTTTCAGAAACTGCGGCATATCGGCCAACGGCACCACGGTCCGATTTTCGCCCGTGTGAATTTTATATAAGAGAACCTTGCCTGTGCGGTCATAGATTCTCGTGGACTGGCTGATTTTCCGCTCGTCGAGTTCCGCGCCGGACGGCAAGTTTTTAGAAAGAAAAAAAATAATGAACGAAAAAGAAACAAACGCGACGGCTGCGGCGGCGCCGGCGACCCAGAATATATTTTTCCACCGCCGTCGCCGCCTTTGATTAACCCCGTTCATTCGAGCCGGAGCCGGCGCGCGCCCGGGCAGGGAACCTCGCGGAGACGCGCCGGAAGAGTTTTTCTTTTTTCTGTTCATTTCATTGTCGTTTAAGATAAACAAAAATCGCCCCGATTGTCCATTCATCGGAGCGATTTCCCGTTGCGCGAAGAATCAATCACCTATTCCATGTCTTTGTCGTCGTCCGCATCATCCAGCTTTTCAATATCTTCGTCTTCGTCAAGTTCTTCTTCGTCTTCCGCGCCATCCAGTTTGTCGTCTTCGTCCTCAAGCCGAATTCCTCTTAATAGTTCGATTTCAGTAATCATGGCATTTAACCCCCGCGCTTAAAGATTTTTTAATACCGGAGGTTAAACAATAAACGACCTTTTAATTTTACGGAAAAATTCCACGTTTGACCGCGAAACTTTATTATTTGCAACCAGTATATGGGAAGAAGTTTTCGTGTCAAGGGCTTCGGTTTTCGTTTTGCCAGGCACGGCTCGCCTCTCTGCCTGCCTGCCGGCAGGGCTCCGGCGGCGAGGCGGTCTGTATCCCCGCCCGCCTGGATTTCGTCCATGCGAAGTCGGGCAGGTCGGCGAGCAAATCGCCTGCGGCGATACCAAGTTTGCTCGCCTCCGATAACGCCCTGCAAAGCGAAAACCCGCGCTTTTAGAAAAATAGAAAATTTATGGGGTTGGGGAAATTCTTTCCTTCTGCGCCGCGAAAATCGCGATTGCCAGCGCGTCGCTTGCGTCGTCGATTATTTTGAGCCGGGGAGTCCTCAAAATAAGATTTACCATTTTCGCGACGGCTTTTTTATCGGCGAAGCCGTATCCCGCGACGCCCGATTTTATTTCGTTCGGAGAATATTCCCTGATTTCCATTCCGGCTTCGAGCCCGGCAAGAATAATCACCCCGCGCGCCTGCGCCACCCCTATTGCGGTTTTCTGATTTTTTGAAAAATAAAGTTTTTCAACCGCGAGCGCGTCCGGCCGCCATTTTTTTATGAGCGAATCAACCCCGTTTTTTATTTGGGCGAGGGAATGTTCTTTGCCGGAGTTTTTTATTTTTAGTATTCCCGCGTCAAGAAATTTCAGCGAACCGCGCTCTTTTTTAATCACGCCGTAGCCGATGCGCGAAGTTCCCGGGTCGATACCTAATATAGTCATTAGTTGGCAGTTATAAGTTAAAAGTTCTATGCCGCGTTGGTATAAACTTTCTGCACATCATCGTTATCTTCAAGCGCCCCGACTAAAACATTGAGTTTCTCCGCGTCTTCTTTGTTAAGCTTCTGCAAAAATTTCGCCGTCCAGTTTCCGCGCTTATCCGCGCTTGCTTCAGAGAATGCCCAGCGCACGCTTCCCGGTTCGGCCCACTTTGCCCCCTCCGCGTTCAGGATTTTTTTGATTTCGGGAATAGTTCTGTTTTTATTGTCTGTAATCGCTTCAATCAAAAGCGCCGTTCCTCCGGGGCCGTACGCTTCGAGCGTCAGCTCTTCCAAGGCGCCGCCGGATTCTTTCGCGCGCTTGACCGCCCGTTCGATATTTTCGGACGGCACGTTCGCCTCTTTCGCTTTTTGGACCGCGGTTCTCAGCCGCGGATTGAAATCGGGATTCTGTTCGGCGCGCGCCGCCGCCGTAATCGCCGCAAGCAGTTTTGAAAATACCAAGCCGCGTTTTTGGTCCGCTGCTCCTTTTCTGTGTTTTATTCCAGACCAGTGGGAATGACCGGACATTAAAATAGTTAATTAGTTAATTAGTGATTAGTTATTAGTGTATCGTTATAAATTTTTAGTTTCAAGTTTTTTGAACGAAAAAGCCCCGCCGATTCGTCTGACGACGATGGCGGGGCTCTGCTTTGGGGGACGGAGGATGGCGCCAGCGTCATCGCCTTATCATCCAAGGCGAGACGATGAGTTGGTAAGCGATGACCCCGGTCGATGGCACGCCGAACGAGAAATCGTACGTGCCCACCAACCGGCCGCGGTCTGTGAAGACGAGCTGGCCGGTCATCTGACGGCCGGGACCGAGAAGCTCCCGGAACGACGCGTAGTACAACCCGCCGGCGTTGGTCGAAAAACGACTCGTCCCCTCGATGCCTTGCGTCATCGTGAACAAAGTGTTGTTCACGATTTGGACAGCCGCCGTGGCGTTCCAGGACTCGCGGGGCATTTCGACAATCCTGCCGACTTGCCCCGTGTCGGGTTGGGGATAATTCACTCCGAGCCCGGCCGCCGACTGGACACCTTCCGGCGTCACGAGCTCGCCGGCACGGAGCGGCCATGAAATACCACTGGCCCGACCTCTCGAAAAATGGGCCACTCGGCCGCCAGCTCCGACATACTGAGTTTGCGTGAACCCCGGGTCGCGGTAACACATCACCGCGACCGGGATTTGCGGCGAGAGCGGTTCAAAATACTTCGAACCGACCAACTGGTCGCCGGGGCCTGTCTGTCCGAGCTCGGTGCCGTATGCAAACCACCGGCACCAGAATGGCGTGCCGTTAGTCAGCACGATATTCTGCCCGGTCGGCGTGATTCCAACCTGGCCGAGAATTGGCGCGGTCACCCGTGGCAGGCCGCTGATTACCAGCCCACCGGTTCGCTCGGCAGAAGCGCATCCGCCGAGCAGAAACCCGGCGAGAAGCGAAAATGCTACCGCCCACCTCATCGCGCGCGTGAACCTCTTCGCCGTCGTTTCCATCTTCCTTCCTTTCCGTCCGCCGGTTCCCGCCGGCAGACATCCGTTATTGCTATGCTTATGACAAGTTCGATTCAGCTTGTATTATACCCCACAATAAATATTCTGTCAAGTTCAAACAAAGAATGCGAAAGAAAACGCTTGCCGCCACGGCGCGGAGGTTTATACTTTACTCAATGGCTGAAACGAGAACCGCGGCGGTTCAAAAAAAATTGAACGAGATGCGGCGCGAGGCGGAAGAGCGCGACGCCGAACGCCGCGCCCAAAAATCCGGTTATCCGTACATCGACCTCAGGAAAATTCCCGTTTCCATAGAGGCGATAAGATTAATTTCCGAATCAGACGCGAAAGAAGCGGTTGCCGCCGCGGTTGAAACGAAAAAAAACGAAGTGGCAGTGGCGGCGGCCGACCCGGGGTCGGCCGCGTTCACTCCGGCGATAAAAAAACTCGAAGGCTTGAATCACGAGGTGAAATTTTTTGTCGCCTCGAAAAGCGGGATTGAAAAAACATGGGAGTTGTATAAGTTTGTTTCGGCGGAGCAGAAAGAAATAACCGGCGAAGTCGACATCGAGCGGGAACGGCTCGAAGGACTGATGAAACGGCTGGCGAGTTTTCAGATGGTTCAGGACGAAGTAAAAAAACTCGATTTTAAAAATACAACCACAACCGAACTTTTAGAAATCGTTCTCGCGGGCGGGCTCGCCATCGGCGCTTCCGACATTCACCTGGAAGCCGGAGAGAAAAAAACGAAAATCCGGTTCCGCCTCGACGGATTGCTCCACGATATGTTCGGCGACCTTCCGCCGTATAACTACGAACATCTGGTTTCGCGGATAAAGCTTCTTTCCGGCCTCAAGATTAACGTGCGCGATGAAGCGCAGGACGGAAGATTCACCGTCGGGCTCACGACCAAAGAGGTGGAAGTCCGCGTTTCCATTATTCCGTCCGAGTTCGGCGAGACAATAGTGATGAGGCTTCTCGACCCAGATTCCATACAAGCGGATATGTCCGGGCTCGGCCTTCGGAAAGACGATTTGGAACTGGTCGAGCGCCAACTGAAAAAACCGAACGGCCTTATTCTTAACACCGGACCGACCGGCTCCGGGAAAACCACGACTCTATACGCGTTCCTGCGCAAAGCCGCGAACCCCGAAATAAAAATTATCACCATAGAAGACCCGATTGAGTATCGTATTGAGGGAATCGAGCAGACGCAGGTCGACCCCGAAGCCGGCTACACGTTCGCGAGCGGGCTTCGTTCAATTCTCCGGCAGGACCCGGATGTGATTCTCGTCGGCGAGATTCGGGACCAGGAGACCGCGGACATCGCGCTTCAGGCGGCCCTGACCGGCCATACGGTATATTCCACGCTTCATACGAACGACGCGGCCGGCGCGGTGCCGCGGCTGGTCGACCTCGGCGTAAAACCCACAAGCATCGGTCCCGCGGTCAATCTGATTATCGCCCAGCGTTTGGTCAGAAAATTATGTTTGAGCTGCAGGAAAAAAATCGAGCCGGCTACGGAACTTCAAACAAAGATAAAAAAGTTTTTGGAAGGGCTTCCCGCGCGGGTCAATCGCGAGCCATACGGCAAGCCGGCGCTCTACGAGTCAGCCGGATGCGAAGCGTGCGGAGGGTTCGGCTATAAAGGCAGAATCGGCATTTTTGAATTTTTTGAAACAGGCCCGGAATTCGAAGTCGGAATTTTAAAAGAAATCTCGGAAGTTTTTTTGAAAAAACTCGCCGAGAAGCAGGGCATGGTTACTATGCAAGAGGACGGCATCCTCAAAGTGTTGTCCGGAATCACCAGCTTTGAGGAAGTGGAAGAAAACACGGGGCCTATTGAGTGGCAATAGCAAGCGAATCTCTAATCTCTAAACCCCAATCTCTAAATAATCTCAAAACTCAAAACCAAAAAGTAAAAGTCGTTTTTGAGATTTGAATTTTTCAGCCCGAGGCTAATCCGCCTTTGGCGGAGATATTGTTTAGGATTTGGAGATTAGAGTTTAGAGATTTAACAGAAATCGCTTCAGATCTGGGGGCTGCTATCCGGAAGCCGGGAGCCAGGACTCTTTTTAAGAAACTTAAAAGAGGTTAGAATTACTTTCGAGGATGGGCTTCGCCGGAGCCAAGCCGTCCTAAGCTAAAAACAATTCTTGCCCCCAGGTCTGAGGCGACTTCTCAATCGGGCAGTATGTTAGCATAAGCGTTTTATTTTGTCAACCCTTCGACGCGGCTCAGGGCGAGCCCCTCCGATACGGAAATTTTCACTAAAATTTTAAAAACCATGAAATCAAAAAATCATATTGCTCAGGCGAGCGACGATATTACCGTTGACCAGGCGCTTCGGCCGGCGAAATGGGAAGAGTATTTCGGCCAGGAAAAAATCAAGAATAATTTGAGAATTATTATCGATGCGGCGCAGGGGCGGAACGAAGCGATGGACCATCTTCTTTTTTGCGGGCAAGCCGGACTCGGCAAAACAACGCTCGCGTATCTTGTCGCGAAAGAAATGGGAGCGGCGGTGAAAACCACTTCCGGTCCGGCGCTGGAAAAACTCGGCGATATGGCAGCCATTCTCACAAACATGGAACCGGGCGAAATACTTTTTATCGACGAGGCGCACCGCATCAATCGTTTAATAGAGGAAGTGCTCTATCCCGCGATGGAAAGCCGGAAACTTCATCTGATGGTGGGCAAGGGGCCGGCCGCGCGGAGTTTGACTTTGGATTTGCCGCCGTTTACCCTGATTGCCGCGACCACGCGGGAGAATCTTTTGTCCCAGCCGCTCCGTTCTAGATTCGGCGCGACATTACGCCTCGATTATTACAACCCTGAAGATATCAAGGCGATTTTAAAACGCTCCGCGGATATTTTGAAAATCAAGACAACCGGCGGAGCGGTTGAAATTCTCGCCATGGCTTCGCGGGCGACGCCGAGGGTCGCGAATCGGCTTTTGAAACGCGCTCGGGACTACGCGGAAGTGCACGGCGAGGGTTCGGTTGACGAAAAGATAGCGAAAAAAGCCCTTGAACTTTTGGACATTGACGAACGGGGGCTTGAACCGCAGGACAGGCGGCTTCTCGAGACAATCATCAATAAGTTCGCCGGCGGGCCTGTTGGAGTCGGAACGCTCGCCGCCGCGCTTAACGAAGACCGCGGCGTCATCGAAGACATTTATGAGCCGTATCTTATGACACTCGGGTTTTTGAAGCGGACTTCGGGCGGCAGAATGGCTCTGCCGGCGGCGTACGAGCATCTGGGGATTAAACGGAGCGGGGAGTTGCTGTAGGACTATACATCAACGAATGGCGAATTTTATTGCGAATATGCGAATTCGTAAATTTGCAACCGGTTCGTCATTCGCCGATTTAACATGATTTTCATCAACGAATGGCTTCCGAATCCGGTAGCGGTAATTTAATCAGGTCAAATCGACATAATATAATGAAACGAAGCGAATAGAGAAATCGAAGCGCAGGCCGGCCTGTTATGATGTATCATAACACCGTAGTGTGTTCCGCAACGCAACCCCTCCGCAGTTTCACGGCTGTTATGCTTCTGCATAACATGTTAAAATCGCACAATGAGCGAAAAACATACAAGTACAGAGAAAAGACACACGGGAAGCAGGCCCTCGGCGGTGATTCCCGGGATTGGCGAGTACTCTTCGCGTCGAGAATGGCAGGAGGCATCGTGGCGAAAACTATCGGCCTCAAAGGGGCTGTTCTTGAGATTGTTTACTCTACACGAACGTAATAATTTGGTAATGCGCGCCGCCGCTTTTGAAGGACTTGCGCGCGGGAAAGGACAAAGACAATTAAGCAGGGAACTTTCGCTCTCGCTCCAAACCATAAACGCCGTAAAAAAGGCGACTATTGAAAATAATTACCGAAGTTACTCTGAACGAAGCAAAAAAGAGCGGAAAAAAAAGAAATATAGCGCTGACCCGGCAAACGCAAAAACGAAACATACGGGCAGACTTGTCCGTACAAAGTACGGAACACTCCGTATTCCCAGTTGGCATTGAATCCCCTTCTGCTGTTATGACATATCATAACAGCAGAAGAGAGAGCGTTTGATTATATTTATTTAAGTCATAGTTCAAGAATTAAATGATTTTAATTAACGAATGGCTCCCGAATCCGGCGGGGGCCGACGCGGCTGGCGAGTGGGTGGAGCTTTTCAACGGCGGCCAATCGCCGGTTTCACTGAATGGATGGTTTCTGAAAAACGGAAACGGCAAAAAGGTCTTTCTTAAAAATCATAGCGTCGATGCCGGCGCGTATTTGGTTCTCAAAAGAAACGAAACCAAACTTACGCTCCGCAATAACAGCGAAACAATTTTTCTTTACGACAATGCCGGAAGATTGGTCGACCAGTCGGGATTTTTAGGCAGCGCGCCGGACGGGAAAAGCTTTGCCCGCCGAAGTTTTAGCGAAGGAGGGCTTGGCAAGAATGATTTCATTTTCGCAGAGCCGACTCCGGGGCAGGTTAACAAAGCCGTCGATAACGGAAATTTTTTGATTAATAACGCTTACCCCGCCGGCCAGCCACTCAATAACCCCGTTAAATATTTTGACATCGCTGGGCTTACCATTGGCCTTGCGCTCCTCCTCGCTTTTTTCACAATCGTTCTTTTTAAAAGAAATGATTACTTATCAAACCTGTTCTTCGGCAGAGACTAAAAAACTCGGAGAGCGTCTCGCGAAAAAGATTTTGGCGCGCGGGACGCAAAAGCAAGCGGTGGTTGTCGGTCTTTCCGGCGGGCTCGGTAGCGGAAAAACCACGTTTATACAAGGGTTTTTTCGTGGTATCGGCATCGGGAAGCGCGCGCTGAGCCCGACATTTATCATTATGAGGCGCTTGGAACTCAAGAACGGGAAATTTAAAAGTTTGTTTCATATCGACGCGTACCGGCTTCGAAAACCAAAAGAGCTTCTGGAGCTTGGATTGCGCGAGGCGTTGCGCGGCCCCGAAAATGTTATCTTGATAGAATGGGCGGATAAACTGAAGCGGGTATTGCCACGGAACGCAATTTGGGTAAACTTTACGCACGGCAAAAAAGAAAATCAGAGAACTTTAAGAACATCGATACCAATATGCAAATAAGTATCAAAATTAACCCATGAAAAAGCAGGTCTGGAAAAACTATTTCGATATTGTAATTCTTCCTCCGAAAGAAGTATCCGATTATGCTCGGAAATTAAGTAAAGAATTTTCCATATACGGAACGGAGTGGACATTGGGGGAAAATTCATTTATTCCACATATATCCCTTTATCACATCGCAGTAAAACCGAAAAATTTCGACTCATTCGTTTCTGAAGTTAAGCGAACAATCAAAGAGTTTAAACCCGGCAATCTTCAAACCACGATAATCGAACCAACTCTTTTAATGTTCGACAAGCCGAAATGGATCAAAACGCTACACATAACAATCATTAAAAATACGCTTAAGTACTATGACCGGGATTATGGCACCGAAGACTTTTGGAGCTTAAGCTATCTTCCCCAAAAGACGCGAAAGGCAAGAGTTCGCTTTATTAAAAAATATGGAACTCCAGCGATGGGTTCTAACTTCAGACCCCACGTAACACTGACGAGCTTCAAAGGTAAAACCCCAGAACTAAAAATCAGAAAAGCTAAGTTATTTAGATTCAAGCCCAGGTATCTCTACGTATGTGAACTTGGACCCTCTCATTCGTGCCAAAGGATAGTAAAAAAATTATCCTTTTAATATCGTTTTGTTATGAAAACCCTTCTTCTCATCGACGCTAATTCGATAATCCACCGCTGTTTTCACGCGATGCCCCCGCTTACCTCTGCCGACGGCAGGCCGATACAGGCGATTTACGGCCTGACGAACATCCTTTTGAAAATAACCCGCGAGGAAAATCCCGAGTACGTAGCCGCTTGTTTCGACAGGCCGGAGCCGACATTCCGCAAGAAAGAATATTCGGAGTATAAAGCCCAGCGCCCGCCGACTCCCGACGGTTTGATATCGCAGATTATCGAAGCGCAGACGCTGTTCCGGAAATTCGGCATCCGCGTTTTCGAAAAACCCGGATTCGAGGCGGATGATTTAATCGCGACGCTCGCGGAAAAATTCGGAGACGAATCTGACACAAATGTCGTCATTTTGACCGGCGACCTCGATACGCTTCAGATGGTGCGCGGAAAAAAAATAGTCGTCCGCGCGTTCAAGAAAGGAATCAGCGAAACAACAATCTATGACGAACAGGCAGTTTTGGAGCGCTACGGCCTCAAACCGAAAGAGATGTCGGATTACAAGGCGCTGGTCGGCGACACGTCGGATAACATCAAAGGCGCGCCCGGCATCGGGCCAAAAACCGCGGGCGAACTCGTTAAACGATTCGGAACAATCGAGGGAATGTTTGACAACTTGGACAAACTGCCGGAAAAAGTCAGAGAGAAATTCCAAAAAGCCGAAACAGAAATAAAGCTTTCAAAAAAACTGGTGGAACTTGAAACGAAATTGGATGTCGGTATTTCGGGAATCGAGGAGTTGAAGCGGATTGAAGACAGGGACGCGCTTAAAGAGTATTTTAGGGAACTCGGATTCGGGACATTTCTCAAACGCCTCGAAAACGGCAGCGGCGCGAATGCGAAAAAGCAAAGCCGACAAGGCAAAATATTCTCCTGAAAAATGTCACGAAGCGTAACATTTTTCCATTTGGTTCGCTCGCCGCAAATGAAACTGGGTTTCCCTTGCGGACTCGCTGCCAAATGTAAAAAGCCGCGGTGAAGTATGTGGTATAACCAGGCAGTAGAAATTCGACTTCTTCAGTGGTTTTTGTCATAGTTTGATGGTATCCTTCCGTTCTCGCGGGAAGCGGGAAGATGGCAATCTATGTTTCGAGTGGTCGAATTTTCACTGCCTGGTATAATTCACAAAAGGATTTTTCACAATGGATTTTTTCAGGAAATTTTTGAACATTCCCGAGCAACCGCCGAGCGTCGAAACCAACGAACTCGAACGCGTCATTTGGAGCATTGACGACGGCATCGTGGTTTACGACCAGGATTTCCGGATACTTTTTTTCAATCCTGCGGCGGAAAAGCTGTTTAAGATGAGCGCCGACTCGATAATCGGAAAATCCCTGCAGGCGCGGGAGGCGGAAAAACCCGAACTCCGCGTTCTGGTACAGACGCTTTTCCCTTCGCTCGCGCCCGTGATGATTTCGCGTTCTCCGGCCGGAACATGGCCGCAAGTCGTCGACATTTCTTTTACGGAGCCGACGCTTGAATTCCGGGTGACCACTTCGCCTCTCGGCGGCGCCGAAAGCGGACTTCGTCTCGCCGAAGGCTCACTCCGTCCAGCCGAAAGCGGACAGGCAAAATTCTTGAAAGTTATCCGCGACCGCACCAGAGAAACCGCCATTCTTAAATCAAAAGAGGAATTTTTAACCATAGCCTCGCATCAGTTGAAAACCCCGATTACGCAAATAAGCTGGGCGCTCGAGGCGCTAAACGGCGACAAAGAACTCAGCGAGGCAAACAAGGAAATCGTCAAAGGCGCGTTCAGCGCCAGCAGGATTTTGTTGAAAATTGTCGAAGATTTTTTGAACATCTCCAAAATCGAGGAGGGGAAATTCGGCTATCGCTTCGAACCGGCGGACATTACCGTTTTCCTGAATCAGATTTTGAGCCAGTCGCTGTCTCAAGCCAGCCGCGCCGGCGTCCGGCTCTATTTCGACCCGCCACAGGCGCAACTTCCCATGGTGAACATTGACGCCCCAAAACTCTCGCTCGCGGTCGTCAATCTTTTGGAAAACGCGATTCGCTACAATATGAAAGACGGCGAGGTAATCGTGAAAGTCGAGCCCGTTGCGGACAAGCCGTTTTTGAAAGTAAGCGTGAAAGACACCGGTATCGGTGTTGCGTCCGAGGCGCTCGAAAAACTTTTCACGAAATTTTTCCGCGCCGAGAACGCCGTTAAATTCCAGACCGAGGGTACGGGCTTGGGTCTTTACATAGCAAAAAACATCGTTCAGGCGCACGGAGGAGAAATTTGGGCGGAATCGGAACTGAATCGGGGCACCGTTATTTATTTCACTCTGCCGACAGACCCGAAACTGGTGCCGCAGAGAGAAGCCCCGGCGCAGTAAAACCTCGCACATATGCATAAGCGCGACGGGAGGCGTAAAACGGCGGTACTTGACCCCGCGCCTTTTACGGAAAAAGGCGGGGTTGAATAAGTTCCCGTTTTGAGATACAAAGGAATAGGCGATAAAAGCGAAAAATATTTATTGTAATGTCAAAAGCGAGTCCAAAATATATTTTCGTTGTAGGTGGCGTGATGTCGGGCGTGGGCAAGGGCGTCGCATCGGCTTCCATCGGAAAAATTCTCCAGTCGCGCGGATTTGAGACCACGGCGGTAAAAATCGACCCTTACGTGAACGTGGACGCCGGCACTATGAATCCGACCGAGCACGGCGAGGTGTTCGTTTTGGACGACGGCACCGAGTGCGACCAGGATATGGGCAATTACGAACGGTTTCTGGACCGCGACCTCACGGGCGCGAACTATATGACGACCGGAAGCGTGTATCTTTCGGTGATTCAAAGAGAAAGAAATTTGGAATATAAAGGAAGACAGGTGGAAGTCGTGCCGCACATTCCCCTCGAGGTTATCAGCCGCATCGAGCGCGCCGCATGGAAAGCGAAGGCGGACATAGTCATCACCGAAATCGGCGGAACAGTCGGAGAGTACCAGAACATTCTTTTTCTCGAGGCGGTGCGCATGCTGAAAATAAAAAAGCCGGGAGACGCGCTTCTTATCCTCGTCAGTTTTCTTCCGGCGATGGCAGCCGGCGGAACCGAACTGAAATCCAAACCGACACAATACGCGGTGCGCTCGTTGAACTCCGCCGGCCTCCAGCCCGATATCGTCATAGCGCGGGCGAACGTCGCGATTGACCAGAAAAGAAAACAGACCATTTCGCTTAACTGCAGCGTGAACGAGCGCGACATTATTTCCGCGCCCAACGTCGAGAGCATCTACGAGGTTCCCATCAACTTCGAAAAGGACGCGCTTGGAGAAAGGATTTTGGGAAAACTAGGATTGAAACCGGGAGTGCGCGACCTCCGCGACTGGCGGAAACTTTCTGAAACAATAAAGCGGAGCAAAGAGACAGTCCGCATCGGAATCGTCGGCAAGTACTTCGGCACCGGGGATTTCGTGCTCGTGGACTCGTATATTTCGGTGCTTGAAGCCATCAAGCACGCGGCATACGTGTTCAAGCGGAAGCCGGCGATAGAATGGCTTGATGCGGAAGAATATGAAAAAAATCCCAAAAAACTTCAGGAACTTTCAAAATATGACGGTATCATAGTTCCGGGAGGATTCGGCAGCCGCGGGGTTGAGGGGAAAATCGCCGCCATCCGCTTTTGCCGAGAAAAGAAAATTCCGTATTTCGGATTGTGCTACGGCATGCAGTTGGCAGTCGTCGAATTCGCGAGAGACGTCCTGGGCCTGAAAAAAGCGAACACAACCGAAATCAATCCGAAAACTCCGGACCCGGTCATCGACATTATGCCGGAGCAGAAAAAGAATATGGCGGAGAAAAATTACGGCGCCACGATGCGGCTCGGCGCGTATCCGGCGATGCTCAAAAAAGACACTGTCGCGGAAAAAGCGTACGGCACGAGCCGTATTTCCGAGCGGCACAGGCACCGATACGAAGTAAATCCGAAATACACCGAACGCCTCGAAAAGAAGGGTATGGCGTTTTCCGGCATTTCTCCGGACCGGCGCCTTATGGAAATAATGGAACTCTCGCGGAGCGTCCATCCGTTTTTCCTCGGCACCCAGTTCCATCCGGAATTGAAATCGCGGCCGTTCCGCCCACATCCGTTGTTCGTGGAATTCGTCAAGGCGGCTGTTGCCAGAAAAGGCATAAAATGATTCATTTCACGAAGCACGCACTCGAAAAATTTGCGATTTTAGAGAAATACAAGGTCTACGTTTCCAAGGCCGACATAATCGAAGCCGTCCAGAATCCCGATTTTATCGATGATTCAAGACGGCCTCTCAGAATCGCCCAGCGCGATTTTGACAATGCGCGAGTTCTGCGAGTAGTATATAAGGAAGAATTGGGCGTCAAAGTCGTCATTACGTTTTACCCCGGCAGAAAAAACCAATATGAAAAAAGGAAATAAAAAAGTCGCGATGAGCTACGAACCTGAAGCCGACGTGCTCCGCGTTGAACTCGGCAAAGCGCCGATTGACTACGCGTCCGAAATGGGCAATGTCGTCGTTCACTTCAGCAAAAAAGGGATTCCGGTTTACGTGGAAATACTCGAAGCAGCGGGATTTCTCAAGCGGGCGTCCACGTTATTGCGCGCTCCCAGAACGAAAACCCTTGTGGCGGTTTCGTAATCTTGCGAGTACCATTCGTTTTTTTAGCTCCTGCCAAAGATTTGAATTTGGAGTTTTGATATTGTTTAGAGTTTAGATACTAGAAATTTAAAAAATGCTGATTTTTTTATGCGGTCCCGACGATTACCGCCGGGAAGAGAAAAAAAGGAGCATCATCGCGGAGTTCCGGGGGAAGCGCGGCGTAAGCATCGATTCTTTCGACCTTGCCGATAAAGAAAATTTTCTCCGGTTTCAGGATTTTATAAAAAACCAGTCGCTCTTCGCGCCGGACAAGTTCGCGATTCTTGAAAATGCTTTCTACGCGGGAGCCGAAGAGTCGGCGAGCAAAAAACTCGCGGAAGAACTGAAACAAGCCGCGAAACAAAGCGGCATGACCGTTTTGCTCTCCGAAAAGAAGCCGACCGAGGGATTCGGATTTCTTTCCAAAAAGTCCGCGAAAGTCGACGTCCAAAAATTCGACTATCTCGAAGGAAAAGAATGGGAAGAATTCATCGCCGCAAAAGCCGGAGAATGTGGAGTAAAACTCGGAGTTCCCGCTCTGGAATTTCTTTCGAGGGCGTATGAAAACGATGCGTGGCGATTGGTCACCGAGTTGCAGAAAATAAGCTCTTTGAGTCCGGTTATCAAAAATCAAGACCAGCCGCTCGGCGCGCGGGAACTCGAAAAACTCGGCCTTGAAATCGCGCCGAATTATTTCAGCCTTTTACAGGGCTTGAAAGGATATCAGCTCGAGAACAGGATGGCATCGCTCGAAAAACTTTTCTCGATGAACGAGCCGCTCCCGAAGATTTTCAATATGATTATCTACCAGTGGCCCGAGAAGCTTGGACGGCTCGCAACATATGACATATTGGTGAAATCTGGAAAGTTGGATTATGAGGAAGCGTTGCTGGATGTAGTACTGTGATCTATGACAATGACTATGACAGAGAGGAAAAAAGTTGACGAGTACGGCTTCAGGTTTAGAGAATGGGATGTTTACACAGATTCTAGATTATTTAGGAATAAAATTAACGAAATTTTGAAAAGCTATCCGAAAAGCGAAATATATGCTTTGACCGACCAGACGAAACGGGCGTTGAACTCCATTGTTTTAAATATTGCGGAGAGCACCAACAAAAGTACGGACAAAGATATGCGGCTTTACATCAATAGAGCGCATTGCTCGTTGGACGAGGTAGTTTCTTGTTTGGATTGTGCGCTTGATGATGGCTATATTTCGGAGGTGCAACACTCGGAATTTTTGGAAGAAGCAAGAAGCCTTGCGAAACGATTAAGGAAATTTACCGGCTACCTATCCTCGCCAGCGTCAAAATCATCGTCACTGTCATAGTCAAGGTCAAGGTTATCGTGCGAGCTTCGCGAGCCGGGATTTCATCCGGCTGCCCTTATTGCGATTGAGTGAATTTGTTTTAACCGCCTTATCAATCGCTTTATAAACGAGCGAGAGCTGTTTTTCCGCCTCGGCGGTTTTTTTCTCCGAAGCCAGTTTTTTGTACTTCTTGACGGCGCTTTTCACCGCGTCCATTTTCCTGACGTTCTGAACCCGCCGGCGGATATTCTGCCGAAGCGCTTTTTTGGCTGATTGCGTGATGGGCATGAAAGTGAGAGTAGTATAGCAGGAACCGGAAAATTTACAAGGTCTTAACTTTGGAAACTCGAGTGTTTTGATTTCAAAACTTTTTTCTCCAAAAAAAGAATAGCTAGTTTGGCGGTCTTATGTGTCATTTCTGCTGTTTCAAGATTAAAATCCTTAAAGACGATAGTTTCTTTTGGATGTATGAGGCCATTTCTTATTTTTTCTGATACTTTCATATCGTTCCAGATTCTACTTTTATTAAATTTAACTATTTTTACAGAAGAAAACCTTTCTAACAAAAAAAGGAACTTTTTAGTAGTTGACTGATAGGCTGTCTGTTTTTCAAATTTCCCCTTGTCGTTTAATTTCCAATCCATTTCCTCAAGGAAGGCCATTTCGTGAGATTCAAGTTTTCTAGCGAATTTTGCCAAAGAAGCTATGAAATTAATGTATCCTTCTAATGCCGACCAAGCATTAGATATGACCGCCATACAAAAAATCTCTTCCTGGAATGGGAGAGTATTTTTCGTTCTAATCTTTTCAAGATACCATTCGTTTGAATCGAGGAGCAGTTTTATATGATCTATCAATGAATAACTAGAGGATTTCATTTATATTTATCACCCTCTTTTCTCATTTTATTGCCTTGATAATATCTAACTGCTCGGTCTAATAAAGTTGGATTTATTTCGTCTCCACTTGCGGCCTTAGAGTATTCTAAGAAAATTGTTATTAATCTGCCACGTTCTTTTGCGTCTGTTCTTGTGCCAAGCCCACGATATGCTTCGGGGTCAACGCCTTTAAGCTGAAAAGCTGTCATCGCTTTTGCATTCAGCGGGTCATTCTTGCCAGAGTTTTTTGGTAAATCGTAAAATTTACTTAATCTTTTCGAATCACGTTGTAACAACCCACTTACGTAAGACCACGCAGAAACAACTGCTATAGCCATTGCTTTCATCCTGTGGGCTTTTACTTGTTTAAGTCCCTCTCTATTCGAGGCAATTTTATATTGTTTTTTATGTAATTCTATAAATTTTTTTCCTGCTCCTACTAATTTTTCATCCTCAGCAAAGTTTTTAATTTTATAAATTTTTTCGTAATCAGAATCCATGCCAGATGAAGAACAAATCATTCCTTCTAATGCATCGCTATCATAATCTTCTTCGTATTCCCTTCCCTTATAAAAATTAACTATAAATGTTCTAGCCATCCTTACCGTAGGTAAATTATTAGGGTTAACTCTTGAATCAGCAAAATCTTTACCTTTTTCAAGCAAGCCTATTGCGTATGCAAAATCTCTAAGCTTATTTGGTGGATCAAGTCTTTGCTCCTCCATTCTATCAAGCAGGTCAGGAGAAATATCGATATTCGTGTTAGAAATTATAGCGATTTCAGCTCTTTTGTCTTTATCTAGGTTGAAATAAATTCTCAATCCATGTACTGATTCATCTGGAGATTTTTGTTCTATCGCCTCTGCCCTGTGCTGGCCACCCAGGATTTTTAAGGGCCTATCTGGTTTATATTGTTTATTGTATTCGACTACAATATCAGTAAATTGCCTGCCCTTACTTGCGTCATTTTGCATTTCCTTGAAATCTGGATTGTTCGGCTGAAGGTCTCTATTTAACTTGTAATCTTCCTGGAGATCAGGGTCAATGACCGCATTTTTATCTACTAAACCCACAAAATTTTTCTTTTTTATATTACAGAGTGTATAAAAAACTTTAGTTTTTGAATCAAATAAAACCAACAGAGTTTTCTCTAACTCTTTTTCCAGAGTAGGGATTGTGTCAAAGAAATCATCCAGTATTTTTGTAGTATCGGAATCAATCTTTATTTTTTTATCTTGAAATATAAATTTTTTTGATGACATATCGTATCTTTAGTTTCATATATTTTATCAGAGTAACTATTCTTCTTCAACCAACGACGTATCAATATCCTCTTCGTTTTTCCGAAACCCCGCGATTTCGAGCAAACTCGCGACCGTGAGCGGTTATCTGCGGTCTTGTGTTTGTCCCACCAAGCCGACACGTTTTTCGAAGACCCCCGCGATTTTATGAAGCGTGGCAATCGAGACGCTGTGCGTTCCTGATTCTATACGCGCGACAACGGATTGGGGCATATTCGCCTCCGCCGCGACTTCTTTCTGGGTCATATTCCTCTTCGCGCGTAATCCTCTGATTTCGCGTGCCAATTGCAATCTGTTTGTTTCTTCCGTGAACGACGCGCGGAATCGCCGATTGGCGAGTTTTTTTCTGATGATCGTATCAAGCGAAGTAAAATTATATTTTGCAGCGTTTATTTTTTTCATCTCATTTTTTGTTATTACCCGACTGGCAGTTATTGCTTTGCATTAATGTCCCGATAGATTCTCTCGGCTCGCTCGATGGTTCGCTTCGGGGTTTTCTTGCTCTGTTTTCTGAAAACATCCACGACATATCCGCTATCGCCTATTTTGAAGAACACGATTCGGTATTGCCTCACGATTAGTTCTTTTATTTTCCCTTTGAGAGGTTTTATCGCAAGCCCGTCGGTCTGATCCATTGCAAGCGATTTCAAATGCGCGGCTATTTTGGCGTCGTCCTCTCTTGAGAGTCCTTCAAGAAACTTCGAGACATTGCTGAGTATCTGTATATTCACATTGTTTATTGTATTCCGGCCGCCGACCTTTCATTTTCCAGTATAGCAAAATTGCTATACCTGTCAAGCTCAATTTAGAAGTAAATCCCGACAGCGCCGTCTGGACTGCCGATGCGTCTTCGCATCGGACTTCTCACGGGATCAATCCTCGTCCGCAATCTGCGCGTCGTTTTCGCTCCGAAACCCCGCGATTTCGAGCAAACTCGCGACCGTGAGCGGCTTTTTGATTGTCTTCGGCTCCAATGAGAATTTTTTGTTGAACGCGAGCTGGACTTTCCGGCGGCGGTTGGTTTCGCCGACCGCTTTTCTGATGGATTCGGTAATCTGGTCGGCGTAGAAAATCACCTGGCCGTTGGTGGAGCGCGCCGCGCGGCCCGCCATCTGCATCAAGCTCCGGTGATTCCGCAAAAATCCTTCGCGGTCGGCGTTCAAAATTGCCACGAGCGAAACTTCCGGCAAATCCAAACCTTCGCGCAAAAGATTGATGCCGACGAGCACGTCAACTTCGCCGCTCCGCAACCTGTGGAGAATTTCGGGCCGCTTCAGCGTTTTTATTTCCGAATGGATATATTCGGCTTTGATGCCGCGGCTCAAAAGAAATTCGGTCAGGTCTTCGGACTGGCGTTTCGTGAGCGTCAGCGCCAAAACCCGCTCGTTTTTGAGCGTCCGCTTTTTTATTTCCGCGAGCAAACTTTTTATCTGCGTCTGCGCCGGCCTGATGATGATTTCAGGGTCGAGCACGCCGGTGGGCCTGATGATTTGCTCCGCGACCTGCCCCGTTTCTTTTACAATTTGCATTTCATAGTCGCCGGGCGTCGCCGAAACATAAATCGTCTGGCCGATTTTCTTTTTGAATTCCTCGAACCGGAGCGGGCGGTTGTCGAGAGCGGACGGAAGCCGGAAGCCGTAATCAACAAGCGTTTGCTTGCGCCTCCGGTCGCCCGCGTACATCCCGTTCAGTTGGGGCACGCCGATGTGCGATTCGTCGATAAATAGCAAAAACGGTTTTGGGAAATAATCGAGAATGGTCATCGGCGGTTCGCCCTGCTCTCGGAATGAGAGATGCCGCGAGTAGTTTTCGATTCCGTTCATATACCCGTCTTTTTTCAGCCGTTCGAGGTCGAACGAAACGCGCTTGGTAAGCCGTTCGGCTTCGGCGAATTTGTTCGCGGCCTGCAAGTCCTCAACGCGCTCGGACAGTTCTTTTTTGATGTTCGCAATGGCGATGCGGAGCCGGTCGCGCGGCGTCACCCAAAATTTCGCCGGAAATATTTTGAGCGACTGTATCGACTCGTTTTTGTGGGAGTTGAAAATTGAAACAAGTTGATTTTTTCCGCCCGAGGCGGATCCGCCTTTGGCGGAAAATGTCAATAATATTCTTTCTCCGGCGATTGTATAAACCACAAGTTCGTTTTTTTCGAGTTTGAACTGGCCGATATGCTCCGGCTCGCGCTCTACACGTTCGTACTGCAAAAAATTAAGGTGCCGCGCCGCGTCAGCCGGACTTATTTTCTGTCCGAGTTTCAGGGCGAGACACGCTTTCTGATATTCCGCCGGGTCGCCGACGCCGTAAATGCAGGAAACCGAAGCGATGACAATGGTGTCGCGGCGTTCGAGCACCGCCTGGAGCGCCGCGTGCCGGAGCCGGTCGATGTCCTTATTGATGCGCGCGTCTTTCGCGATGTACGTGTCGGTCGAAGGCAGATACGCCTCGGGCTGGTAGTAGTCATAGTAGGAAACGAAATAATGAACCGCGTTTTCCGGGAAAAAACTTTTGAATTCCTGGTATAGCTGGGCCGCGAGGATTTTGTTCGGCGAGATGACGAGCGTCGGCAGGTGAAGCTGTTCAATCATTTTCGCCATCGTAAACGTTTTGCCGCTTCCGGTAATGCCCAAAAGAACCTGATGTTCGAGGCCGTGGCTCACCCCTTCGGACAGCTTTTCGATGGCGTCCGGCTGGTCGCCTTGGGGGACAAAATTGGAAATCAATTTAAACATGATATTATTGATATTAAGTAATTGGGTAAATGAGTTATTAAGTTGGTGAGTAATTAGGTTATTTAGTTAGTAGTCGCCTAATAACTTAATACCCCAATATCTCAATAACTAAAGTAATAATTTATGATTTACAGCGTCAGCGGCAAATTGGCGGCAACCGGAAAGAATTTCGCGGTAGTTGAGGTCGCCGGCATCGGCATCAAAATTTTTGTCCATCAAAGAACGCTTACCAGTTTGCCACCGATAGACGGAGCGGTCAAATTTTTTACGCATCTTAATGTCCGCGAAGACCTGCTCGACCTATACGGATTTTTGAGCCGGGAAGAATCCGATTTTTTCCAGTTGCTGACATCGGTAAGCGGCGTGGGGCCGAAGTCCGCGCTTGCCATTCTCGATGTTGCGCCGATGAAGGAATTAACGGCGGCAATCAAGGAGGGGAGACCCGATTTGATGACGCGCGCATCGGGGATTGGGAGCAAAACCGGAGAACGCATTATTCTTGAATTAAGGAACAAGGTGAAAGCCGAACAATCCGAGGAATCGGTTAAAAAAATGGAGTCGGACGCCGATATCGTTGAAACGCTCGCCGGCCTCGGCTACCGTCGCGACGAGGTCAAGATTGCGCTTCAGAAAGTCGATGACAAAATCGTTTCTCTCGAAGCCAGGCTGAAAGCGGCGTTGAAAATTTTGAGCGGGAAGAAGTGAAATAGTATGCGTCAATTTCTGGATTTTCTTCGCAATCAAAAGTTTATTTCTAGGCCTTATCATTTTTCTCTCGCATTTTTAGCCGCGGTTTTTTACGGCTTCCCGTCGCGGAAAATGATTGTCATCGGCGTGACCGGCACTAAAGGCAAAACCACCACGTGCAATTTAATCGCCGATATTTTGCAGGGAGCGGGTTTCAAAACCGGCCTTGCCTCCACGGTGAATTTTCGCATCGGCGACAAGGAATGGGTGAACGAAACAAAGCAAACCATGCTTGGCAGATTCGCGTTGCAGAAGTTTTTGCGGCAAATGGCAGACAGCGGCTGCAAGTACGCGGTTATCGAGACGTCATCCGAAGGAATTATTCAATATCGGCAGAGGTTTATCGATTACAACGTTGCCGTATTCACGAATCTTTCGCCGGAGCATATCGAACGGCACGGCGGGTTCGAGAAGTACCGCGCCGCGAAAGTAAAATTATTCGAACAGGTTGCGAAGCGGCGAAACGGCGTCGGCATCTACCCTCACACCATAACGAAGATAATTAATTTTTTCCGGCCGCGGCGCAAATCTTCGTTTGGTGTGGGGGTGTACAATTTAGACGATAAGAATGTCGGCTACTTTTTGAAACCCGCAATCAAAGCGAAGTACGGATTTTCTCGTCATTGCGAGGAGCGGAGCGACGCGGCAATCTCTGGATTGCTTCGTTCCACTCGCAATGACTGCATAAAAATTTCAAACGTAAAACTTTCCCAAAGCGGAGCGTCGTTCGAACTCGATGGCGGAAAATACGAAACACGCCTACTCGGCGAGTTCAATGTCTATAACGCCGCCGCCGCGCTCGTTACCGCGTTTTCGCAAAATGTTCCGGTTGAAGCGGCGCGGAAAGCTCTTTTGTCCGCGTCTGCTCCGCCGGGGCGGATGGAAGCGGTTCCGACAAAAAAACCATTCAAGGTTTTTGTGGATTATTCGTATGAGCCGAAAGGATTGGAAGAAGCGTTGAAAGCGCTCAAAGTATTCGAATCGCGCCAGATAATTGTTCTTATCGGGAGCGCGGGCGGGGGACGCGACCGTTGGCGCAGGCCGGTTATGGGAGAAATCGCCGACCGTTATGCCGATATTATTTTGGTGACAACGGATGACCCATACGATGAAAACCCCGATGCAATCATTGATGAAATTATGCCCGGCGTTCTCAAGAACAAAAAACGCGTGCTCGGCAAAAACGTGTTTCGCATCACTGACCGGCGGCTTGCAATCGAAAAAGCCATAAACCTCGCGCAAAAAGGAGATGTTGTTCTTCTGGCCGGGAAGGGAGGCGAAGCGTGGATGAATATAAAAGGCGGGAAGAAAATTCCGTGGAACGAGCGCGCAATCGCCGAGGAGATTTTAAGGAAACGCGGTAAATAGTTTTTGGGGTTATACTATTACCATTATGAAACTTACCTTTTGCGGCGGAGCGAAATCGGTTACTGGCGCGAACTATCTTTTGGAATTGGAAAATCCGCGTTCATCTGCGTCTAATCCGCGTAAATCCGCGATCTTGGTGGATTGCGGCCTTCAGCAGGGCGGATATTTTGCCGAAAAACAGAACTTCGACTCTTTTTGCTATAACCCTTCGGAGATAGGCGCCGTGTTCATCACGCACGCGCACATCGACCACATCGGCCGCCTACCAAAGCTTGTGAAAGACGGATTCCACAGAGAAGTGTATTCGACACCGGCAACCAGGGACTTTGCCGAACTGATGCTTCTTGATTCGGAAAATATTCTGAACAAAGAAGCGGCGCGGGAAGGAAAGCCGCCGCTTTACAGCGATGATGATGTGAGTAAACTGATGAGCCGCTGGAAAGGAATCGAATACCGCCGGCCGTTTGAGTTCGGCGCTTTCAAAATTGAATTTTTCGACGCGGGGCACATCCTCGGTTCGGCGTTCATAAAAATAGAAGCGGAGAATAAAACAATTGTTTTTTCCGGAGACCTCGGCAACTCGCCGGCGCCCATTATCCGGCCGACCGAGAAAATCGAATCCGCCGATTACTGCCTTATCGAATCGACATACGGAAACCGTTTTCATGAAACGGTGAGCAAGCGAAGGGAAATGCTTGAGGACGCGATTGAAGACACGGTAAAAGCCGGAGGAGTGCTGATGATTCCAGCGTTCGCGATGGAACGCACGCAGGACCTTCTTTATCATCTGCACCAGCTTTTTGAAGAGGGCAGGATACCGAGAGTGCCGGTGTTCATCGACAGTCCGCTCGCGATTAAAGTGACGGCGGTCTATAAGAAGCATAAGGGCTATTTTAACCAGGAGGTTTTGAAGACGAAGCATGCCGGCGAAGATATTTTGAATTTTCCCGGGTTGCGTCTCGCTCTGACGACGGAACAGTCGAAAGAGATAAATAATGTGCCGGCGCCCAAAATCATTCTCGCCGGTTCGGGAATGTCCCACGGTGGAAGGATTTTGCACCATGAATCCCGTTATTTATCCGATTCAAAAAATATGATTCTTTTTGTCGGGTATCAAGCCCGCGGGTCTCTCGGCGAGAGAATCCGCAGCGGAGCGAAAAACGTACGAATTTTCGGGGAAGATGTTTCGGTCAGGTGCCGGGTCGGGGAAATAAGCGCGTATTCGGCGCACGCGGACCAGGCGCAACTTCTCGAATGGCTCGCGCCAATGCAGTCATCGCTCAAAAAGGTCTTTGTTGTTCAGGGCGAGCCGGATGCCAGCGAAGCTCTGCGGCAGAGAATAACGGAAACCATGCGTCTGGACGCGGTCGTTCCGGAAGCGGGCGAAAGCGTTGTGCTATAATCAAAGCAGGATATGAAAGCATTCAGTTCATGAAAAAAAACAGCTCCGGAAAATTTTCCGAAACGTTCCCCGAAAACAAGGGTTCTTGGAATCTTCCGGCTGCAAAGCTTCCCCCGCATAAGGACTATCGCGATTTCCGTTCCTCGATGCCGTGGCGCGTGTTCCGCATTATGGGAGAGTTTGTGGAAGGATTCGAGTTCATCGCCGACTTTCCCAAGTGCGTGACGATTTTCGGTTCCACGCGCTCGCCCGAAAGCAATAAGTGGTACAAAGAAGCGCGGAAGCTCGGAAGGCTTTTGGCGGGCGAAGGCATTGCCGTGGTCACCGGAGGCGGTCCGGGCGTAATGGAAGCTGCGAATCGGGGCGTGTTCGAGGGAAAAGGCGATTCGGTGGGGATTAACATCGAACTGCCGGAAGAGCAGCGCATCAATCCGTACGTCAAACGGTCGCGCGCGTTCCATTATTTTTTCACGCGGAAAGTGATGCTTACCTACGCGGCGGAGGCGTATGTTTATTTTCCCGGCGGATTCGGAACGCTCGACGAATTTTTCGAAATCATTACGCTGATACAGACCAAGGAAATTTCAAGCATCCCCGTCATCCTTTTTGGCAGTGAATATTGGAAGCCATTGACGGAATGGATTGACGCGGAGGTCTGCAGAAAGTATAAGGCCGTTGACCAGGCGGATACGCGGATTTATACCATGGTCGATTCCGCGGAGGAAGCGCTTCGGATTATCAAAAAAGCTCCGATTCGAGAGGAGTTTTACGACAAAGCGCATTACGACCCAAAAACAAAATGAAGAAGAAAGTTCAGAAGCCGAAACCGAAAAAGCGGGCGAAAGCGAAACCCGTTCAAAAAACAAAGCCGAAAAAAGCGGAAAAACCCATCGGCGCAGTCACGCATTTTTACGGCGACCTTTCTGTTGCAATCGTGAAGTTCAACAAGCCCGTAAAAAAGGGAACCAAGGTTCGTTTCAAAGGAGCCACCACTGATTTCGAGGAGGCGATACAATCGATGCAGTTCGACCACAAGCCGGTTGAAACCGCGCCGAAAGGCAAACAAGTCGGCATCAAGGTAGGGAAAAAAGTTCGCGAAGGGGACGAGGTTTTCGCGGCGAAGTAGCATTTCGCAATGAGGGACTGGAAATCATTTTTGGGCGCGACCGGGATTCTCGTTGCCACGACAATCGGTGCGGGGATGTTTTCGCTTCCGTATCTTTTCGGGAAATCCGGCTGGCTCGCCGGCATTTTTTATTTGCTCGCGCTGGGCGGGATGGTCACATTCGCGCATTATCTTTACTGGCTCGCGCTCGAACGGGTTAATGAGAAACAGCGTTTGCTCGGTCTCGTTAAAGCGCATCTCGGCGCGTTGGCGTTCTATCCCGCGATTCTTTCTATTTTGGGCGGTCTGACGCTTGTGCTTGTGATTTACCTTATTCTTGCGGGACAGTTCTTGAAGCCTATACTTTCAGCGGCAGGCGCTTCCGGTATTTTCGGTTTCTGGGCGCTCGCGTCTTTGCCTCTTTTTTTGAGAATCCGGCGGTTCGCGATAGCGGAGTCGCTTGGCGCGATTCTGATGGCCGGAATCGTCTTTTTAGTGTTTTTTACAAGCGATTTGAGGAGGGTCTCCGGACTCGCAACGGTTCATTTGGAAAATCTTTTCCTGCCGTTCGGCGCGATTCTTTTCTCGCTGACCGGATGGACCGCGATTGAGCCGATGTTCGAATTGCGCAACAAGGGCGGTTTGTGGAAGCCTTTTTCCGCGCTCGCTCTCGGAACGTTTATCTCGGCATTCGCGTATATTCTTTTTATTCTCGGAATTTTCGGTTCGACGAACGCAATGGCGCCTGATACGATTTCCGGATTGGGCGATTGGCCCGCGTGGAAACTTCAGTTGCTCGGCTGGCTCGGACTTTTTGCGATTTGGACTTCTTACGTGCCAATCGCGCGGGAGCTGAAAAATTCACTTGAAAGCGACTTGCGCGTGCCGGCATCTTGGAGTTTCGGCGTCGTGCTTTTCCTCCCGCTCATACTCGTTTTCTCCGGATTTTTCAGTTTTTTGGGCGCGATCGGCTTGGCGGGAGGCATATTTCTCGCGTTGCAGTACGTGTTTATCGCTTTAGTCAGCAAGAAAATTCTTGGACCGAGCCCGGTCAAAAAATTTTTATTGAATATTCTCGTAGCCGTCTTCCTCCTCGCCGCCGTTTACGAATTTTATTACTTTGTAGTACGATAGGGTTGTTCCACGCCCTCGTAGTTCAATGGATAGAATATCTCCCTCCGAAGGAGGCGATGGCCGTTCGAATCGGCCCGAGGGCACATTAGATTTTGTTAGTGCAAAGCGCGTTACAAAATCTTATGTCCCGCCAATGGCGGGGCGCGTTGACTTTTCTTAGTTGATGCAGAATACTGGAAATAGTCTGGATTCTAAGGGAACTGAGTCTGTCCGCTCATAACTTTTAGCGAACATAGGGACTTCCGCAGAAGACACCAAAACCAACTTTTTCTTGAAATAACTATGAACCAGTATACTAATAAATTCGTCTTTGCTAAGAAGAATATAAAACTTTCAGGCAAAATCTTGATTGAAAAAGACGATGTTGGCATTGTTGAATCTGAATCAAAAGAAAGTGCTTCTATCTTTTTTATAAGAATTTGGCGAAAAGCTACTTTAAAGAAAAATGATTTCAAAATTTTTGATGTCAAAAAGACTGGAGATGGTTTCTCCAAAAAGATTTGTAACATTTGTCATAAACTCAGAAGTACTGTTGAGTTTGCAAAAAATCAGAACGCAAAAAATAATAGGTCGGTTCGAAGGCCATCATGTCAAAAGTGTAGAAAACAGCTTGAGGGAGTTAATATAAGTAGCGCAGAAAAGAAAAAATGGTTGAAGAGCAAGCCAGTGAACGAACCATTCGAGTGTCCTATTTGTTCAAAAAGGACTATTGCTGGTATTACTAGTAAAGTAGTCCTTGAACACAATCATCATTCGGGAAAAGTAAGGGGTTGGGTATGTGATAGTTGTAATACCGGAATAGGTAGATTTAAGGATGATAAAAAGATTCTAAAAAGAGCTATTAAATTTATTTAACAGAACGATTAAATATTTTTTAATCTCTTTTTGGTTAGTTCAACGTACTCTTTAGATATATCACAACCAATATAAGAACGATGGTTCATCAGTGCCATTTTGCAAGTAGTCCCAGAGCCACACATCGGGTCAAAAACAACATCGCCTTGATTGGTCCACGAGAGAATATGGTCTTCGGCTAATTTTTCCGGGAAAACTGCAGGATGCTCAAAAGCAATCTTGTCACTTGTTGTTCCATAAAGACCTACGGCATATTCCCAAATATTTGTCATTGTTTTTTCGGGCTTAAGTTCACCTAAATTTTTTTTATTTATGCCATCTGGTCCTTTGTTGAAAGGTAACATTTCTTGCCCTTGTCTTGCGGTTTTAGTTTTTAATGGGTTAAATGTTTTTGGCGAACCTTTACTGAAAACAAACATGAATTCAAAACAGTTTGTATAACTATTTGTCCTCATAAAAGGTGTATTTTTTTTCTTATAAATCATAACGTCATGAACGTTGAATCCAATTTCCTGAAAAAATAGTGTTTGTTTGAAACTTGTGAGGCTTTTATTCCCTTTCTTAATTTTATCTCCAACGACCCAAACCAAGACACCTCCCTTTTTGATCACCCTAAATAAACCCTTAGCAATACCCTCGAAGTCAAAGTTGTAGCCTTTATAATTTCTTAATTCATCATAAGGCGGCGAAGTTACCACAAGATCTATAGAATTTGGTGGGAATGTTTTCATTACATCTATCGCATCACCGCAAATAATTTCGTTTAGCGGCAATTCTCTATGCTGTTCTATTTCTTTGTATTCAGGGAGTTGAATTGTTGAAGCTCCTTCTTCCCGAATAACATCCAGCACTATCCCTTGAATCGAAAAATCCCGACCATTTCGCAAAATAATAGGTTCCATACTTTTGTTTGCCGGTTGCAGGCGAACATATCCACGCTCGCGATAATATTTTTTGAGCGTTGCTTCGTGATTATCAATCAAAGCAACGACTTTTTGCCCATTCTCCGCAGTTTCTTGTTGCCTTACTAGAACAATATCGCCGTCGTTGATATTTTCATCAATCATACTGCTGCCGACCACGCGAAGAGCATAAACTTCCGATGAAGCTGGGATTTTACTTTTCGGAATGGCGATCATTTCTTTTTGTTGGATTGCTTCAATCGGCTGTCCTGCGGCTATTGTTCCCAAAAGGGGAATCTTTACCATCGGTTCTTTGGAAGTAATGCTGATGGCGCGGGCTCTATTTTCTATTTTTCCCAAATAGCCGCCTTCTTTGAGTTTCGAAATATGAAAATGAACAGTTGAAACAGAGGCGAGTTTGAGACGTTTTCTTATCTCCTCAAACGAGGGAGCGTATCCTTTCTTTTGCGAGTAGCTTTCGACGAAATTGAGAACTTCTTTTTGGCGTTTTGTGAGCATTATAGATTTAGAATCGGCTTATTTCTTATGCACTGATTATAATAGAACAAAAGTAGAAAATCAAAATCGAGTTATCCACAAGCAACAATGGCCACAAAAGAGTGCCGACATTATTGTCTAAGTTTAGTATAATTGAGGAATGGAATCCTCCGTCGACCGACCGTCAAAGCAGAAACAACTCGAGGAGCTCGAACAAGAAATGGCCGCGGACGTTTCCCTGCCGCTCCGCGACTCTAACCTTGTATTCGGCGAAGGGAATCCCGAAAGCGCCGTCATTTTCATCGGTGAAGCGCCTGGATTTCACGAAGACCGGCTGAAACGGCCGTTTGTGGGTTTGTCGGGAAAACTCCTCGATAAACTTATCAATGAAATCGGCTGGAAAAGAGAGGATATCTATATCACGAATATCGTGAAACGCAGGCCGCCGGAAAACCGCGACCCGCTCCCCGATGAAATCGGCGCGTACCAGCCGTATCTTGAAAGGCAAATCGCGATAATGAAACCGAAAGTCGCGGCGACGCTCGGCAGGTTTTCAATGAACCATTTTCTGCCCGAAGCGAAAATCAGCCGCGACCAGGGGAAAATATTCCGTTTCAAAGATTTTCTCGTTGTGCCGTTTTTCCATCCCGCGGCCGCGCTCCGCTCGACCACGATGCTCGAAGCGCTGAAAAAAAGTTTCAAAGAACTGCCGGAAATCGTCCGCGGGGCCGAATCGCTTTTGCGAGAACTTCCCGCCAGCGACGCGGGCGGTACGCGTGTTGCCAAAGCAGAAGCGCCCACACAGAAGAAGTTGTTTTAATTTTAAGATATAATGGGGTTATATGAACTTTTCCCTGATTTACCTCGCGAATCGGTTTTTCTACCGGCTGTTTGATTTTTTCCATCATTGGTACGTTGACGGCTCCAGGGTTTTTTTCCATCATTTTATTTCTTTTTTGGAGCGGCTCGACCGGTACTTCGCCGTCAAAATAACAGTCCGTTATTTTTTCCGGCCGTTGTACGGCGACTACACGATTATGGGCAGGGTTCTCGGCGTGTTCTTCCGGAGCGCAAGAATTCTCATCGGCTCCGCGGTGTACCTTTTTTTCTCGGCTATTTTTCTTGTTGTCTATTTTTTGTGGCTTTTGGTCCCAGCCATCCTTATTTTGTATGTCATTAGAGCAAAATAAAAACGAATCTTTGATAGTGCCTTCGGGCAATCGATTCTATTTTGACGAGCCGCGGTTCAAAATGACCATCGCCGGGCGTTTGTTCGTAAGAATATCGGGCTACATCGGCTACCTGGTCGTTATTGCGGGCGCGTTCACGTTTATTCTTTCGGATATCGAGTGGCTGCGCGCTCTCGGTATTTTACTCTTTCTTTTTCTCGGAGACAGGGCGATTCACTGGCGGGAGGGAGACAGACCGTTTTCTGAAATGCCTCATGATGGGCGCGTAAATCTTTCGGAATATATTTCGCCGGGCGCCTACTCGGTTCTTGAAAAAGCGTTTGATAAAAGCAGTATTACCAAAAGGAATTTTTTTCTCGAAATAATCCGTGAGTTGCTTGATTTACGCGAAATTCAGGATAGTTTGCGCCGACTCGACATCAAGCCCGAGGAATTCAAACAGAAGACAGAGGATTTTCTTGAAACCAGCCGGGATAACAAAACTTCTGTCGATAAAAAAATTCTTCTTCTTCAAAAAGCGGAAGCGTTTGTGTCGCGGGTAGCCGAGCGGAGCATCGCAAATAACCGAAAATTTATCAAGCCGGCGGATTTTTTCCCGGGACTTTTTTCGGCGAACGATGAATTTGTTAACCGGCTTTTTAACGTGTTTTCGATTGACGCGGGCGACCTCGAACTGGCGCTTATTTTAAGTTCTTTCGGGAAATCATTCAGGTTTCGCCTTCCGCCGGCGCTCGGCGGCTTCTCGTTTGAATCAAACCGCCGCATCAGGCACAGAATTATGAACCGCGCCTGGACAAGCAGAGCCACGCCTTTGCTCGATAAATTCAGCGTCGATTTTACCGACCTCGCCCGTGGGGGAGAGGCTGGGTTTCTAATCGGGCACGAGAAAGAGTATCGCCGCCTTGTCGATACGCTTTCACGGCCTCTCGACCCTAACGCTCTCCTCGTCGGCGAAGAAGGAATCGGCAAAGAAACCATCATCGCCCATCTTGCGCGCAGCATCATAAAGGACGAAGTGCCGCCGGCGATTTTCGACAAACGGCTTGTCGGTCTTGAAATAGCAAGTTTGGTCGCCGGCGCTTCGCCGGAAGAGTTGCAAGCCCGGCTGAAACGCATCGTCGAAGAAATTTTTACGGCAGGCAACATCATTTTGTATATTCCTGACATTCATAATCTTGTGAAGACATCGGGCAATCATTACCTATCTGCCGCCGACGCTTTGATGCCGGTGATAAAAAATAATATTTTTCCCGTTGTCGGCGCGACATACCCGAGAGAATTCAAAGAATTTATGGAGCCGAGAAGCGATATTGTCGGAATATTTGAAATTATCAGGGTTGACGAAATAAGCGAGGTTGACGCCCAAAAAATTCTTGTCTACGAGAGCATTCTTTTCGAGAAAAAAACCGGAATCACAATCGGTTTTGCCGCGATAAAAACCGCTGTCGCGCTCGCTAAAAAATATTTTTCAGGGAAACGTCTGCCATCGAGCGCCGATGAACTTTTGAAAGACGCGCTGGTTATGGCCGAGCGCAGGCAAAAACGCCATTTGGTGCCGGATGAAGTGATTGCGGCGGCCGAAGAAAAAGTGAACGTGCCGATTCACGAAGCAAGCGGAAGCGAAGCCGAGACATTGCTCCATTTGGAAGATATCATCCATCAACACTTCATTAATCAGGAAGAGGCGGTAAAGGCGGTGAGCACGGCGCTCCGCGAGTATCGAAGCGGTCTTGCGCGGAAAGGCGGCCCGATTGCCTCGTTTCTCTTCGTGGGGCCGACGGGCGTCGGCAAAACCGAACTCGCGAAAATTCTTGCCCGGTTTCAGTTCGGCTCGGAGAGTATGATGGTCCGATTTGATATGACCGAGTATCAGGACAAAGAAAGTTTTTACCGGTTCATCGGCTCCCCGGACGGCAGGATAAGCGGGGCTCTGACCGAGGCAGTGCTCAATAGGCCATACAGTTTGATTCTTCTCGACGAATTCGAAAAAGCGTTTCCGGACATCCTCAATCTTTTCTTGCAGGTATTTGACGACGGCCGTTTGACCGACAACTTGAGCCGCACGGTTGATTTTCAAAATACTATTATTATCGCGACATCGAACGCTCATTCGGACATTATTAACGAAGCGCTTTCGAAAGGCGAGAAGATGACCGATATCGCCGAGTATCTCAAAAAGAAGCTCGTTGACGTGTTTAAGCCGGAGCTCCTCAATCGTTTTTCGAAAATTGTCGTTTTCAAAGACCTTTCACCGGCGGATGTCGGAAAAATCGCCGGACTTAATTTGAATGATTTTGCCAATCTTCTGGGCGAACAGGGAATTGAGCTTGAATTCGACCCGTCAGCGGTGCGGGAAATCGCAAGAATCGGCTACGAGCCCGCGTTCGGCGCGCGGCCGCTCCGCCGCGCCATAGAGGAACATCTTCGCGCTCCGCTCGCGGGGAAATTGCTTTCAAAGGAAATCAGCCGCGGCGACAGAGTAAGAGTTTTGTTTCAAGGCGGAGCATTTCAATTTACTCCGGTTGAAGAATAGCTAAAAAAACTTGAACAATGAAGAAAGTTTTAATTTTCCCGGCCTCATTTCAGTACGTAAAGAACTACCTGAAATATGACGGCGTGGATATTTGGCTAAAACCTTTCCCGCAGGATATTCCGGTTGCCGACTACTATATCGGCCATAGCGCCGGAGCGAGCTTTATTCTTTCTCAACAAAATTCTATTCGTGGCGGCACATATATCCTTGTTAATCCCATTATCAGAAAAAGAACTACCATGGCATTTTTCTGGAGTTGGATTAAATTCTTTATTTTTGAAGATACAAAGGAGGGATACAAACACAAATTGATTCCAATGCAAGATTGGCCTTACGTACTTCAGAAAGTTTTGGAACTTTTAAATATGGATACGCTCGCTATTATCCGAAGAATTCCGAAAGAAAAGATTGTTATTATAAGGGGTAAGAACGATTATTATTTCTGCGATGAAAAATCGGCGGAGATTATTAAACAAAACGGCATTAACCTTATTGAGGTGGATGCCGGCCATAACTGGAACGAGAAAATTGCGCAAGCGGCAGAGAACTGCATGAAGAATTAGCCGAGAACTCGAAATGAGCATCTCCAATTCCGAAATAGCGAAAATTCTTTACGAAATCGGGGAATATCTCGCGATGCAGAATGTTCCGTTCAAGCCGCGCGCTTATGAGAAAGTTGCCCTGACCATCGAGGAGCTCGAAGAAGAAGCCGGAGATATTTATAAAAAGGGCGGACTGAAAGCGCTCGAAGAAATTCCGGGCGTCGGCGTTTCAATCGCGGAAAAAATAGAAGAACTTTTGAAAACCGGCCGGTTGAAATACTACGATTCACTCAAAAAGAAAACGCCGGTTGATTTGCAAGAATTAACGAGAATTGAGGGATTGGGCCCCAAGTCAGTCATAAAATTGTATCAAAAACTCGGCGTCAAAAATCTTGCTGACCTGGAAAAAGCCGCGAAAGCCGGAAAAATCGGAAATCTCGAGGGTTTCGGCAAAAAAACCGAGGAGAATATTCTCGCGAGCATCGGGTTTCTCAAAAAGGGAGAAGGCAGATTTTTGCTCGGAAACGCTTTGCCGCTTGCAAGAATGCTCGAAAAGCGGCTTGCGAAGCTTCCGGAAGTTGAAAAAGCGGTGGTTGCGGGTTCAGTCCGGCGCAGAAAAGAAACTATCGGCGACATTGATATACTCGCGATTTCGAAAAAGCCCGAAAAGGTAATGGATTATTTTACCAGTATGCCGGAGGTTGCCCGGATAATTGCTAAAGGCGAAACAAAATCAGCGGTCAAATTTTCTTCCGGGCTTGATGTAGATTTACGGGTGGTTCCGGAAGAATCGTACGGCGCGGCGCTCAATTATTTTACCGGTTCGAAAGACCACAACGTTGCGCTCCGGAAAATTGCGATTGAGAAAGGGTGGAAGTTGAATGAATACGGGCTGTTCAATGCGACAAGTGACAAGCGACAAGGAAAAATGATAGCCGGAAAAACTGAAGAGGAATTGTATCGGACGCTTGGAATGGACTATATCGAGCCGGAAATGCGGGAGAACACGGGCGAAATCGAACTCGCTCAAAAGCATCAACTGCCGAAAATCATCGGATATGACGACCTGCAAGGCGATTTGCAGACGCAGACCGACTGGACAGACGGCAGTGATTCAATTGAAAATATGGCGAACGAAGCAATCAAGAGCGGCTTGAAATATATTGCCATTACAGACCATACAAAACGGCTCGCGATGACGCACGGGCTAGACGAAAAAAGAATTTTGAAACAAATGGGCGAGATAGACCGGCTAAACAAAAAATTCGGCGGAAAAATAACAATTCTGAAAGGCACGGAATGCGATATTTTGAAAGACGGTTCGCTCGATTTGCCCGACGAAATTCTCGCGAAACTCGACGTTGTCGGAGTGTCCGTACATTCCAATTTCAATTTGCCGAGAGCCGAGCAGACCGAGCGGATAAAGCGCGCGATGGCGAATCCGCACGTTGACATATTGTTTCATCCGACCGGCAGAATTGTTCAGAAACGGGAAGCGTACGACTTGGATATCGATGAAATTATCGCGTGCGCCAAAAAAACCGGCACGATTCTCGAAATAAACGCTTCCGAACGCCTCGATTTGAAAGACGAACACATAAGAAAATGCGTGGAAGCCGGCGTTAAGATGGCTATCGATTCCGATGCTCACGCCGCGGCGCAGTTCTTGCTTCTTGAATTTGGTATTGCCCAGGCGCGAAGGGGATGGGCGACCAGAAACGATATCATCAACGCGCGGCCGTTACAGAAGATGTTTGGATACTTAAAAAAGTAAAAATTTCGTCATTGCGAGCCGAAGCCGAGTCAGACTCGGCGAAAGCGCGGCAATCTCTGGATTGCTTCGTCGCTTTGCTCCTCGCAATGACGGTAAGGTATAATCAAATAATAATGGAAAAAAAACCAAGAAAAGAAATATCGGCTGGATTCATCGTGTATCGCCGCACCGTCGAAGGGCCGAAATTTTTGATTCTGTACCACGGACACAATTACTGGAATTTTCCGAAAGGGAAAATCGAGTCGGAGGAAAAATCGCTTCGCGCCGCGTTCCGCGAAACAAAGGAAGAAACCGGACTTGGCGAAGGGGATTTGCGGATGAACCAGAATTTCAAGGCGTACCAAAAGTATTTTTTCAGGCACGCGGGCCAGCCGGTTTTCAAAATCGTGATTTTCTATCTTGCCGAAACGAGAACGCCATTTGTTAAAGTTTCATCGGAACATCAGGGATACGCGTGGTTTTTATATCCGGAAGCGATGCGGATTCTACACAGGTACCGCGCAAACCAGAAAATTTTAAAACAAGCTTATGACACCATTCTTCGAAGCGCGGAACGACGCGGACATGTACGCTGACTTACGCGGAAATAAGAGTTTTCGAAATAAGGTTCTGTCAGTTGCGAGGTTGATACCGAAAGGAAAAGTTTTTACTTACAAAGAAGTTGCGCGCCGGGCCGGCAGACCGAAGGCATATCGCGCCGTAGGGAATATTTTGAAAAAGAATTTTGACCCGAAAATTCCCTGCCACCGCGTTATCCGGTCCGGCGGGAAATTGGGCGGCTATAACCGGGGCGCAGATAAAAAAAGAGCCCTGCTTGAAAAAGAAGGAGCTAAAATCGCAGGGTAAATTCGATTGTCCGCCGGTTTTACGTCTTCACAAACCAGGCAGTGAAACTGCGACTCATCGTTTTCTGTTGCAGTCGCAGTTCTACTGCCTGGCAAACTCCACGATTTTTGCAAACACCGCCGGTTCGTGCTCCGCTAGGTCGGCAAGGATTTTTCTGTCGAGCAGAATATTCTTACTTTTTAGCGCGGGAATCAGACGGCTGTAACTCATATCGTTTGCGCGGCTCGCGGCGTTTATTTTCACGTTCCAAAGCCGGCGGAATACCCGCTTTTTTTCTTTGCGGCCGCGAAACATCCGCGGCAGGGCGTGCAGAAGCGCTTCTTTGGCGGCGCGTTCTTTCGATTTTCTGCCCCAGCGGAAACCTTTGGTATGTTTAAGAAGGCGTTCCCGTTTCTTGTGGGCGATTTTTCCTCGTTTTACTCTTGGCATGCCCGGCAGTAGAAATTCGACTAAGTTTTAGTAATAATTTTAACCTTTTGATTTTTCGCGTTGCATTAAAGGGGTATTTTGCGACTGTTTTATTTGATTATACAGTAAAGCAGTCGAATTTTCACTACCGGGCATGGATTTTTAAAATTATTTAAGCAATCCGGAAGCGAGATAACTCAAAAGTTCTTTTCTTGGATAATTCAGCCCTCTCTGTTTCTTTTTTTGGCGGATATTGGCGGTGGATTTCCTGGTGCGGAAATGATTTACGGCCATTGACCTCCGCGTAAGCTTTCCGGTCCGTGTGATTTTTATCCGATTTGATAAACTCTTTTTCATTTTTTTGCTATGTGGGTCATCATGCCCCGTCCGCCGAATTTCGGTTCGGCCAACATTTTATATTCGGTCGTTATCATTTGAAGGAATTCCTTCAGCTTTTGATGCGCTCTTCCTTTATCGAACCGTTCACGCCCCCGCAACCGAAGCATAATTTCCACACGGTGACCTTCGCCCAAAAATTTTTCGAGCTGCCGGACTTTTATCATAAGGTCGTTTTGAGCGGCACGCGCGCTTATCTGGATTTGTTTTATTCCGGCTGTTTTTTGCGCTCTCCTCGCCTTCTTTTCCAGCTTTTCCTGCAGATAGCGGTATTTATCAAAGCTCATCAGCCGCGCTACCGGCGGTTTGGCGCCAGGCGCTATCTCAATCAAATCAATCCCTTCTCCGGGCCTGACCAGGGCAAGCGCCTGCGCGAGCGACAGCACGCCGAGATTCTCGCCCTCTACTCCGATAACCCGGAGTTCCGGCGCGGTTATTTGATTGTTGGTTTTTGGTCTAATAATGGCTCGTGGAACCGAAACTTCACCTTTTCGTTTGTCCATAATACTGTATAGTCGGCACTTTCGTCAACCAGTACTCGTCATTGCGAGCCGAAGTCGCGTCTGGCTCGGCGAAAGCGAAGCAATCTCAGGGTATTTTTAAAGATTGCGCGCTCGCCCTGCTCGCTTGCAATGACATTAAGCAAAGTTTCCGAACAGCGCCACTGGTCAAGGACAACCGCATTTTTGCAAAAACAGAAGCGGAAGCACTTGACACGGGTGGTATAATAAAAAAGTAAAAGGTCGGAAAACAATGTTAATCGAAATAAAACTATGGGAAAAAAGAAAACAGTGAAAAAGGCGAGCAAGGGCTATTCCTGCTCGGGATGCGGAGGGTGCGGTTCCAAAGCCGGAAAGTGTTGCGGGATGGCGATGAAGAAGAAATAGCAATTCCAATTTTCGTAATAATGATTACAGCTCGCTCAATGCGGGTGTAACTATTTTCAGTATGCCAAAACTTGCTTTTTTGCCGGGTTTCTCTTATAGTTGTGTCTCGGGGATGACGGTTTCGATAGAGATGAATCGTGAATTGGCGAGCCGAGTGTGAACTCGTTAAACTCACAAAATTTCATAACTGCCAACCAAAAAGTTGCAGCTCCCGCATTCGCTTACGCCTAACAGGCTCGTCCTGCGAAGCTTTTAGCGAAGCAGGGAGGATCGGTTCGCTCGGGTTCCTTGAGCGAGAAGCCGGTCTTATATAAGGGAACTCGCCGAAACACACAAGCTTCGTTATGTGCTCGGTTAAAACAAACGAGGCAAACCCTGTCCGCTTCGGCGGGCTACGCTCGTAGAAGGTTCATTGGTTCAATCTTTACACGGCGGTTCAACCCGCCCATCTCCACTGGAACTCTGTTCGCAAAACCCGCCTTGAAAAGCGGGTTTTTGCGTTACGGGTTCTTGCCCCGCCAACGGCGGGGCTTCAGATTAAGCTACTCTTTCGCAAATATTTTTCCCGGTTGCCATGGAGTGCCGAGCATCGGCAATACATACCTGTCCAAACCAAACCATCCCGCCGTTCTCCACGCTAGAATCAAAAATAACTGCAGGAGAAGAAGAAACGGATTGACGCTCACGGTTCCCGCGAATAAGTAATTCAAATTCATAAACGTTCCGAAAAACGCCGCTATGCCGGTGAAAATTCCGAGAATCAGCCCGATTCCCACCGCAATTTCCCCGTAGGTGACAAGGTATGAAATAAAAACGGTATTTGGCAGGGCGACGGCGTTGATAAATCCCGCGTACCATCCGGAAACATCCGGGTGCGCCCCCGCGGTTTTTTGGAGCGCGCCCTCAAGAAATTTCTGCACCCCGGCGCCGGCATTGTCGCCGACCCACGCCGCGCTGCCCAGTTTTCCCCAGCCGGCTTGAAGCCATTCCCAGCCGACATAAAGGCGAATCAAAAGCCAAAGTACCGCGAAACGGGTATCTGCGAACATGAGACGGGCAATTGGAGGTTCCGGAATCTGTATGATTTTTCCTTGAAACATAGGCAGTATGACGATTATTCCGTAATTATATCAAATGATAATCAGCATGCACCGACTTATACACAGCACGGTTTTTTGTTATACTCAACCTGTTCATTTCGGCGTATGAAAATAGAAGCAAAGTAAAAATTTGCCCACAACCGAGATATGAGGAAATTCAAATTGAGAACCTATATTTTTATCGCGGTCGCGGCCATAATAGGCGTATTCGTGTATTGGGGAAGTTTGCCGGCTGCCCCTGGAAAATATGACGATTTCGCAAAATGCATAAAAGACAGCGGCGCGATTTTTTACGGCGCGTTCTGGTGCCCGCGCTGCCAAAGTCAAAAAGCGATGTTCGGGAATTCGGCGCGGCTTCTTCCATATGTCGAATGTTCTCTACCCGGCGGCTCGGGACAGACCCCCGTATGCATAGCGAACGGCATTAGAGGTTATCCAGCATGGGTGTTTAAAGACGGTTCACGGCTTTCTGGCGAGATTCCGTTCGCGACCATTTCGGAAAAAACCGGATGCGCGCTCCCTCAACAATAATCAATGTTGCCATTCGTTCAAACTTTCACGGATGTCCTGTCGTTCACCGTGCTTCTCGGGGGAATTTTCGGAGTATTTCTGATTATTTTTCTCGTAAGCCCTTTCCGGCAAAGCAGAGAAGGAAGGCGCATCGCGGATTTTTTGGCGGAACGCGCGATTCTTTTTTCTTTTATCATTTCATTCGCCGGCGTCGCGAGCAGTTTGTTTTATTCTGAAATTGCCGGATTCGAGCCGTGCGTTTTATGCTGGTGGCAGAGAATTTTTCTATATCCGCAGGCGGTTATTTTATTCGTTGCATTGCTCAAAAAGGACTTTGGCGTCAGGAAATACGCGCTCGCGCTTTCCGGAATCGGATTTCTCATTGCTCTTTACCATACGTATATCCAGTTCGGCGGAGAGTCGCTTGCCTTTTGTCCGGCTGGCAGCGTCAGTTGCCAGATACTTTATTTTGTCGAATACGGATACGTCACGATTCCAACGATGGCGCTTACTGCGTTCGGGCTTATCATACTTTTATCGCTTTTTCTGAAAAGAGAGGTTCGAGAGTGAACCGCGATGGCTTTTCACAAAATAAAATTTATAAAGCGCGAAGAAATCGCCGACGGCACGATGGCGTTTCATTTTGAAAAGCCCACGGAATTTGAATTCAAGGCGGGGCAGTTTGTCGAGATGACGCTTTTGAATCCGGCGGAGACCGATGCAGAGGGCAACAACCGCGCTTTTTCCATTGCGAGCGCGCCGTGCGAGCCGGAATTGACGGTAGCGATGCGAATGCGCGATACGGCGTTCAAACGAATTTTGAAAACATTGCCCGCCGGAGCCGAAGCGCAGATTGAAGGGCCGTTCGGCGATTTCACGCTCCACAGCAATGTCTCACGGCCCGCCGTATTTCTGATGGGTGGCATCGGGATTACGCCGGCGCGTTCGATTGTCGTTGAGGCGGCGCAAAAAAAGTTGTCGCACAAGATTTTTCTTTTCTATTCAAACCGCCAACCAAAAGACGCGGCATTTTTTCAGGAACTCAAAAACCTTGAACTTAAAAACCAGAATTACAAATTCATTCCGACGATGACCGATGTAGCCGATGGAGATTTTTCGTGGGTGGGCGAGCGCGGATATATCGACAACACAATGCTGAAAAAATATCTCGGCGATTTGCAGGGGTCCATCTATTATTCTGCGGGACCGCAAGCGATGGTCGCGGCTATGCGGAAAACGCTGAACAACGCCGGCGTGGACGATGACGATATCAAAACGGAAGAATTCTCAGGGTACTAATTTCTAAAATCGCAGTTTACTATTATATCTTACGATCGTAAGATATAATAGTAAGTAGTAAAT
>JACQKU010000002.1 GCA_016204335.1 Candidatus Liptonbacteria bacterium | reverse complement strand
GCTCTAAAATTGCCCGCAATTCCGGAAACACATACTCAAAAAACGGCGCCCGTTTATAATTCATTTCAATCGTTTTGAGGTGCCTCGCCCTCAATTGGGCGCTATCCGCGATGTGCGCGTCTTTGATGATGCACGGAAAATTCCTCCGCACGGAAACCGTCAGCCACAGAGGACCCTGGGATGTCTTGATCTTGACGCGGTTTGTCATCCCGTTTTTTTCATATTGCACGCTGTCAAGCAACACAAACACATCGGATTTCGCCATCTTGTAAAAATACCCCGCCCACGGCATATAATTCGGCTGGTGAATGGCGATATTCATGCCTCGTGCGTATAATCGGAAATATTGCGGTACAGTGAAACCAGCTTTTCCTTTTCTTTATCCCACGTAAGCTCCAAGGACGCTTTTTGAGAACGCTCGCGAAACATTGTATATCGCGCGGGATCTTCCGTAACATGGAGAATCGCGTTTACAATGTCGTGCGGATCCGACGGATTGCATGTGGCGCCGATGCCATATTCTCGCACGATGCGCTCAATCTCCGGAAAGTTGCTCCCAATGACCGGAAGGCCAACCGCGATATACTCAAATAACTTGCTCGGACTCGTGTAATAATAACTGAGGGAAACATTTTCAGAGGGCATAATGCCAAGGTCGGCCTCTTTGGTATATCCGAGTAAAATATCCATATCAACCCATCCCTGAAACAAAACTCTATGACGCAGAGAAAGCCGATCCGTTTCACGTTCTAGCTCGCCCCTCAAGGGCCCGTCTCCAATGAGCACAAACACAATATGATCGGGGAGATACGATACAGCGCGAATGCTCGGAATGAGCCCTCGGGACACCTGAAGGCCTCCCTGATAGACCATCACAACATGATCTCTGGGAAAACCGAAGTGCTCCTTACAGCCCGAACCCGCCTTGATAGATGACCTCTCGGGTATATTTCGTACCACCAGAGGACGAGAAATCCCATCCTGTCTGGCAAGATAGTCCGCGATACAATGCCCGACGGTAATCACCCGATCCGCCCTTCTTATCAGAACATGCTCAATAAATCTTGTAAAACGCCTCAGCCATAGAGGGTCTTGTTCAATACCGGTTTTCTGGCTATGCAGTTCATGGGAATCATACACGAACGGAATGCCGAAAAAAACTTTTGCGAGATATCCGATAGGTAAGGTATTAAGATCATTGCAATGGCATGCGGCAGGTTTCAGCCGCCAGATATGATATAGCGATTTTATCATAAACTCCGCGTTACGGATAAACCGGATGCCTGTGTTCTCAAGAAAAGCCCGCGACCCGAGGGAAAAACGCATCGTCACGACCCCATTGTTTGTTTCGCGCAGAGAAAGCCCTTTTTCGTGCACCGCGAATACAAATACTTGAAATCCCGCTTCTTGCAGAGCATTTGCCGCGCGCAACACTCTGGAATCATGCGTATAGTCGTTCAGCACCATCATACAGATATTTCTAGAGGATTTTCGTTTTCGGAAAAAACGCAAGGCCATATGTTTATACAACGAAAAATCGGATGCGCGAAAAAACAAAACGGAAGATATGGAATTTCCCGAGATTCTGCGGTACACCAACAGACTCATCGCAAGAACGCTTATATATGACAAAGACGAGGCAAGGGCGGCTCCTGTCATCCCCCATCGCGGAATAAAAAACAGGTTGAGCGCAACATTTGCTAGAAGCGCATACCCCGCAAGGTATGCGTTTATGATGGGCATCCCTCTTCCCGCGTAGTCGTGCGCCAAAATGCTGTTCATACTCATCGCGACAATGCCGGGCAACAGCACATACAGAGGATAAAGCGCGGGTAAAAAAGAAGCGGAATACAAGAAAAGAATCAACAAGCGTCCCAATAGCAACAACGCAAGCGCCGCAAGGCACGCAAGAAAAAAAACATGGCGCGCCACAAGCGGCGTAAACTCTTTGATTGTTTTTTCATCTTTTTCCGCAGACATGCGCGGGAAAAAAACCGTAACCGCAGAGGTGGAAATCATTAAAAGCTTTTCCGCAATGCTTGTTGCAAGAGAATAGTATCCAACGGCTGCCGTTGTCAAAAACGCGTTCACGAGCAGAATATCAACGCGGTAGTATAAAAAACCAAGCAGGCCGCTGGCATACGTTTGCATGCCATAACGGCTCATGTCTTTCAGG
>JACQKU010000003.1 GCA_016204335.1 Candidatus Liptonbacteria bacterium | reverse complement strand
TGCGTGCCCTCCGCCGTCCACTGTGCCATCAATCACAAACGAACCCGGACGAGGATGTAAAACTTCTATGACTTCTTTTAAAAGAACGGGGGTATGCGACATGAATTTCTAATTAACCCAATTGCTCTAATTTTTAAATAATGACCAAACCCCAATTCTCAAATTTCTAAAGAACGTAATTAAAAAAATTGGTGCTTGAAAATTAATTAGATCAATTAGAAATTAGAATAATTAGAAATTTCGATTGTCATTTTGATTTTTGATTTTTTCATTTTACATTATTTTATACGCGGCGTGGTTTCGGCGGGCGGGGGCCGTTATGAGGAATCGGCGTGACGTCCTTTAAGACAACTATGTTGAATCCTCTGTTGATGAGCGACCGGAGCGCGGAATCGCGTCCGCTCCCCACCCCTTTTACAAACACTTCGGCATCCCGGAAACCGAACGGCTTCACTTTCTCGGCGATGACAGAAACGATTTTCGAGGCCGCGAAAGGAGTGGCTTTTTTCGGACCGGAAAATCCGAGAGAGCCGGCAGACGCCCATGCAAGCACATTGCCCTGAAGGTCGGTTGCGGCGACTGTTGTGTTGTTATAGCTTGAATTTATGTATATCCGTCCGCGTTCGACCGCCCTCGATTTTTTGGAGCTGACCTGTTTCGAAGCGGCTTCCGCTGACTGTTCCTTCGTAAGCTCCTCTGATTTTTGAACAACTTTTTTCTTGCCCATGATGAATTAACTGATAACTTATGACTTATAACAGATAACAACTAGGCGGATAAAGTTATTAGTTATTAGTTATTAGTTATTAGTTATTAGTTATAAGTTATAAGTTATAAGTTATTGGTTATTTGTTTATTTGAGGTCCGTCTTCCTCCTTCCGCTTCCCGCCGTTTTCCTCACGTTGCCGCGGACCGTCCGGGAATTTGTTTTCGTTCTCTGTCCGCGCACAGGCAGGCGCTTCGCGTGCCTGGTGCCGCGATAGGTCTGAAGCTCTTTCAGGCGCTGGATGTTCCGGCGGATGACCTGCCGCAAATCGCCTTCGACCCGGTAATGCTTTTCTATCCAGTTTTTGATGCGGTTCATTTCGTCTTGGGTCAGCTCTTTGGTTCGTTTTTCAAGGCCTATTTTGCTTTCGCGAAGCAGCTCACGGCTCCTCGACAAACCGATGCCGTACATATACGTCATGGCTATTTCTATCCTTTTATTGTCCGGAATGTTTATGCCGAGTAATCTCATGGTAATAAACTCAAAATGCAAAAGTCAAAAATCAAAATGACAAATCAAAATTAAAAAAGAGCGCGCTCGAAATCTTTTTGCACTTTACATTTTCATTTTGCATTTTGATGTTTGATTTTTGATTTGCTTTTAGCCTTGCCTTTGTTTATGCTTCGGGTTTTTGCAAATAACATAAAGGTTTCCCTTTCGCTTGGTTATTTTGCAACTATTGCAGATTTTTTTTACCGAACTTCGTACCTTCATAAGGGTGAAATTAAAATGTAAAAGTCAAAAATCAAAATGACAAATCAAAATTAAAAAAGAACGCGTGCGAAACCTTTTTGCATTTTACATTTTCATTTTGCATTTTGAGATTTGATTTTTGATTTGCTTTACAGCCGACGCACGATACGGCCTCTCTTGCCGTCAGGGCCCAGCTCGACGAGCACGCGGTTGCCCGGCGACACGCGGATGTTGTTAATCCGCATTTTGCCGCCTAAATAAGCAAGCACTTCCTGCTCATTTTTCAGGCGGACGCGGAAACTCAAACCCGGAAACGCCTCTTCAACCACCCCTTCTTGCGCTGAGGAACTTGCTTCTGGGGGCGGCATTAGCTGAGAGTTGTCATAGAGGATATTAAAACCGACAGAGGAGATTATATGCTATGGGATGCAGAGCTGTCAAATGAATGAAAATCCTTCGTTCCTATCGAGGCAAATTCTTCACAATCCAGGATTAACATAATTTTAAAGATCGGGATCGCCGACAACTGGTTTAATTACCTCACCAAAGTCCGGCGTTAAATTTATAAGATAACCGCCATCAACAACGAGTACTGAGCCGGTGATATAGCTTGCTAAAGAAGAGCAAAAAAATAATATTGGTCCTGCGATTTCTTCGGCGCGCCCTCTTCGCTTCAAAGGAATACGGCGGCGGTAGGGATCCAGAATGCTGGATTCACCGCCTCGAACGGCGCCCATACCTTCAGTTGCAATAGCCCCGGGAGCGACTGTGTTTACGTTTATATTGCTGCACGCCAACTCGATAGCAAGTGCTCGAGTTAAACCAAGTATACCAGATTTAGAAACTTGATAGCTCGTACCAGGGCTGTGAACAGCAAGTCCTTGAATGGAGCTAATATTCACAATACTCCCGCCTTCTTTCATTAACGGAGCGAGAGCGCGAACACAGTGGATATAACCGTAGAGGTTAACATCCAATATTTTTTTAAGAAGATCGTAAGGCATATCCACTAAATTACCTCTATCGTTAAATTCAATACCAGCGCTGTTTACGAGAATATGAGGCGTGCCGAATTCTTTTTTTATAATACTTGCCATTCGTTCTGTTTCTTCCTCGTTTGATGTATCGGTTTTTATGAATAAGGATTTCACTCCAAGATTGGTAATGGTTTTGCTGACTTCGAGACCATTTTTTTCATTGACATCAACTAAAACCACATTAGCTCCTAATGAGCCGAAAGCAATGGCAGTGGCTTTTCCTATACCTGAAGCAGCTCCGGTAACGACCGCAACTTTATCTCGAAAATTCAGCGAATAATCCATATATTCAATAAGGCAATTTATTTCCGATTCACTCCACCACAATATTTATCTTCTTCGCGTTCGCCGGCAGGCTGCGTAACCAGAACGGCCAGAGGGAAATCCTCGCGCCCGATAAGCTGGGCAGAGCGAGAATAATTTTTTTCGCGCCATTCACGCTGAGGCCGCCAATTTTCGATTTGAGCTCGTCGCCCGAAAATTGCGGTCCGAGCGCCGCCTGAACGGACAAAGAAAAACTCAATTTTCCGTTCTTAAAATCCGGCTTGACGGCGCCGTAGTCGAGCTTCAAGTCCTTGAATGTCATTTGCGGATAATCCTTCGCGGCTAATTCCTGAAGAATCGCTTTCACGTCCGCCTCCCTGAATCCGAGAGCCCGGAACGAAGCTCCGCCAAAAATGCCGAAATTGCCGCTCTGGTCAACGGTTTTATTCACGGTAAGTTTTGTAATTTGGATTTGCGAAGCGTCGGGAAGAATTTTGAATCCTTCCGGACGGTTATTCAAAGACGGATTTTCGAGATTCGCTTTCAAGCTCTCGGCGGTTTTATCTTTCGCGGACGCGATATCCTGTTCGGTCGGGGCCGGCTTTTGCCCCGTGGAACCGCCGCTTGTCTGCTCGAGAAATGCGCCGTAAAACCCGTCGTATTTCGGCGAGTCCTTGAAACCCGGTATGGTCAGGCGCGCGACCGGACCTATGTTATATTCTTCCCCCGCCTTGTCCGCCGTCACATTCGCCTCAACGCTTGACGGAGTAATCTTGCCGCTTTGAACTTTTGCTCCCGGAACAAGCGTCTGATTATCCAAACGGAAAATTTTGCCGTCCGGCGCCGCGAAACGGGTGTTTGCCACAAGAAGCTGGGGTGAGGCGTTGTAGGCGTTATATACCGTGATTTTTCCGGTTGCCTTTTGATTGACTTCCGTTTTGCCCGATGCCGGAAAAAGCCGAGTGACGTTTTTATCCTGCGAGAACGATTCAACGGGAAACGACCGTTTGTTCGCGTCAATTTTCGCCAATATCTTGTCGCCAAGAAATGTCTCCTGATACTGCCATGGAACTTTTTTGAAGCTTACGGCTACTTCGGCTCTGCCGAATGCCGCTCCGATGGCCCACGCCGCGCCGACGAATAATATAACCGCCGCGGCGATTAGCCCGGGGATTTTAAATTTCCGGAGTGAAATTTTTCTTGTTTTGGCCTCCCCGTACAACGCCTCCACAATTTCTCTCCGGCTTTCCGTTTCTTCTTGTTTTTTACCTTCGAATTCTTTCTCAATTTCAATTTCCGGCAACGTCTCTTCTTCCCTGTGATTTTTTTTCTTTTTCTTATCATCCGAATACCTTGCGGCGGGTTGCGGGGATTCAACGCGGAAAGAATTCTCCGAAGTTTTTCCGCCTTGAGCGGAAGCGAATGAGGTAGAATCGGAAATTTTTCTTACCGAAACGATATCGGATAAAGAGCGCGATATTCCTTCTTCCTTAAAAAGCGGATGTACCGCCTCAAGCCGGACTTTTTTTGCGAGCGCGAGCGTTTCTTTATCAACCGATTCGAGAGAAATCCTTTTGTCGGCGGCCTCGGCTTCGCGCTTCAACAACTGAAAATCGGACGCGCCTCCGGCAGAGAGAATCGAACCAACAGGAATAACCAGCACAATCTCCGCTTCCGGGCTTTCAAGAATCTTCTCGATTATTTTTGCGACCGTATCTTTTTTGTCCGTGATAATTCTTTGCATTTTTCAGTGCGTGATTCCGGAACCGAGCCAGTGAAGCCGGCGCCTGAGCCAATGGTTAATATCCGTATTGCTCTTATCATAATAGAATTCGAAAAATGGCGCGAGTTTTCTGAATACCTTTGATTGCTCCGGAAACCATTTATTCGCGTTGACAATGAAACCGGCTTTCTCAAGGAACGCGTTCAGGGGGAACTCTCCCAAAGCGCTCCGGCGTTCCTTTAAAAGCGCCTTGGGAGCTTCATCCGCGTCAAGATAGATTTTTCCCGCCGGTTTGAATTTTTGCATCTGGCGTAAAAGCGAATCGATGGCGGGCGTAAAAATTTTTTTGAAATACTTCTCTACGGCGGGAGAGACGTTTTTTTGAAGGTACGCCCGATACAGGCCGGCGGCCGCCTTTTCGCTCACCGCCCAATGTCCGGAAATAATTTTTGACAGTCCGCCCGTCGACCAACGCGGTTCTTTCCTCGCCATCAGCCATCCAGCCGCCGTTTTCTCGGTCGAAAAAAAATAACTTCTGCCGCCGCCCAACATTAAAAGATTGACGGGCGGCGGACTTATTTTATGCATCGCCCTCAGCTCGGCGCGGCCGATTTCAGTAAAGAAAAAATCGTCGTTATTTTTCAAAAAACTTTTTATTTCGCCGAATACCTGTCTGGTGCTGAACGTCATTTCAAACACCGCGCGGATTTCTTTCGCCCGGAATCCGAGCGGGTTGATTACCTGATTACCGTCGACTTTGAAGTTGGTCACGCGGCTATCGGCCAAAATCACGTCGAGTTCGTCTATATTCAGTTCGCGGCCCGCTTCCTGGCGGTATTGGTTGAAAACCCTCGAAACCGCCTGCGCCAAAAGATTTTCGAGTTCCACTTTTTCCAGGGATTCCCGAACATTCTCCCGTTGAAGCGACAACGGGATAACCGTAGTGAACGAAAATTCCGGTTCTACCGCGATTATCGTTTTTTTGATTGCGCCGATTCCCTTGAGATAGCCGAGAAATTTCGATTCTTTGGGGCTTTCCCAAAATTTTTCCAGGCGCAGTTTTTTTCCGGAATCCAAGCTCAATAAAAGTCCGCTCGTTTTCCGGCGGGAAATCTCGAGTAAAAGAAATCTCTCTTTGCGAAGGAAATTGAACACCGAGTTTATTTTATCACATATTCCGGCGCATTGTAAGACGAACTTCGTTGGCGATAATGGCGTATTCGAAACTGTTACGGCTCAACGATGCCGCGAATCCGGCGGAGTCCGCTTGCCACGGCTTCCTCTTTGGAAATTTTGAATGCGCCGATTTCTGCGGTATGCGCTACGTGCGGTCCTCCGCAGAATTCCTTGCTCCAGGCGGAATTCAAATCCTTGCCAATATAATAAACCTTCACTGTGTCGCCGTATTTCGCAGTGAAGAAAAAGAGGGCGCCCGTTTTTTCCGCTTCCGCTTTCGGCAATTCCACGAAACTCACCGGCAAGTCCTCTTTTATTTTCTCATTCACTAATTTCTCTACACTCTTTACTTCTTCCGGCGTGAGCTTTCTCGGGAAATTGAAATCAAACCTCGTTCGCTCCACTGTAATGTCCGAACCGTTTTGCCTAACTTCAGGGCCGAGCGTCTGGCGGAGCGCTTGATGCAAAAGATGGGTAGCCGTGTGAAGACGCGTCACTTTTTCCACTTCGGACTGGTCGCGGATTGTCACTTCGCCGGTTTTGAGATACAAGCCGTGGCCGCCGAATTTTTTCTCGGCCCCCGCGCGGGAAATATCTTGATGCTTTTCCATTTCGCTCTTAAAACCTTTTATGTCGACTGTCATTCCTTTTTCCTTTGCGATTTCTTCCGTCATTTCAATCGGAAAGCCATAGGTTGAAAAAAGTATAAACGCATCGGCGCCGGAAATTATCTTTCCGGAAATATTTTGGAGCTCGGTCATCCCATGTACATAGCGGAGGCCTGAAGCAAGCGTTTTTTTGAATCGCGCCTCTTCTTCGCGAAGCGCGCTTAAAATACCGTTCTCGGAACGCGCCAGCCCCGGATATTGGTCTGCGTAAATTTTGATGACGGATTTACTCAATATTTCCAAATGCTCGCCAGAAACTTCAATTCTATTAAGATGACGGAGCGCCCGACGGATCAGGCGCCGAAGAATATATCCGCGGTCATTATGGGAAGGCAAAACTCCATCCGCCAACATGAAAGTCGCGGCTCGCACGTGATCCGCAATCACACGGAATGATTTCTGGTGCGCAGAATCCTCATACCTTTTGCCTGAAAGCGAAACAAGTTCAAGAATAAGCGGTTTGAAAATATCAATCTGAAATATATCGCTGTCGTTTCCAAGCGCAGCGGTAATGCGTTCAAGCCCCCCGCCAAAATCCACATTTCGTTGCTTCAGTTTTTCGAAACTGCCGTCTTCTTTTTTCAAATACTCCATAAACACCGAATTGCCAATTTCCATGAATCTCCCGCAGTCGCAGTTCGGATGACAGAATGTGCCAAAGCCGGACATAAGACACTTTTCCCCAAGCTCCGGATGGAAATCGTAAAAAACCTCTGAGTCAGGGCCTCCGGGCTCGTTCGCGGGCATCTTTTCCGGCGCGCCCGTCCTACTCCACCAATTTTTCTTCGCGTCATAGTAAAAAATCCTGCCTCCTTGCATGCCGAATTCCCCGCCTCGCGCCAGCGTGACCAGTTCAACTTCCTTTACCTCGATGCCTTTCTCCTGAAAAAGCTTTTTCCATATTGCCGAGGATTCCTCATCTTTCGGAATGCCATTTTTTTTGTCACCCGCGAAAACCGTGACATAAAGCCGTTTCGGGTCGAGTCCGACTTCATCAGTCAAAAACTCAAAAAACCATGGCAACTGTTCGGCTTTGAAGTAATCGCCGAGTGACCAATTGCCGAGCATTTCAAAAAAAGTGGTATGGCGATTGTCGCCCACTTCTTCGATATCCTCGGCGCGAAAGCACTTCTGCGAGTTCACAAGTCGTTTTCCTCCCGGATGGGATTCTCCCAGAAGATACGGCAAAAGCGGCTGCATACCCGAACCGGTGAAGAGCGTCGTCGCATCTTTTTCGGGAATCAATGAGGATGACGGGATAATCTTATGCCCCCGCTTTTCAAAAAATTCCAGATACTTTTTGCGGATTTCCGATGAGGTCATATATAAAATTTAATATATTATACCTTCCTCTGCCAATACCGAGCGGAATCTTTTCCGAGAACCATAAGCGGAGGTTGTGTGAAAATGAATGAGCACAGTGAAGATTTTTTGATTTGAAAATGAAGTGGTCGGAGCCGATGCGACGGGAGCCGCTTCATTTTCTCAAAAAATCGAGCTGTGAGAATATCATTTTCACAACCGGAGCGGGTTCCCGGAAAAGATTACGTGAGGTTCTCAAATCCCTCCAACGCATTCGTCTTGTCATGGTCCCGGATTTTTTCGAGAGCTTTCGCTTCAATCTGGCGGATTCTCTCGCGTGTCACGCCAAATACTTTGCCGACTTCTTCGAGCGTGTGGGTCACGCCGTCCTCAAGGCCAAATCTCATTTTCAGAATATCGCGCTCCCGTTCGCTCAAATCGACTATGATGTCTCTGATGAGGTCGCGAATCAGCGCCTGCGCCGCCCCTTGCACCGGCGTGATATTTTTGTCGTCCTGAATGAAATCCGAAAGCGTGGAATCGTCCTCGTCGCCGACCGGCTGTTCGATGGAAAGCACCTCCTGGGAAATTTTCTGAATCTGCCTTACTTTATCGACGTCAATTCCCATCTCTGCCGCGATTTCTTCCGCCAGCGGGTCGCGGCCGAGTTCCTGGATAAACTGGCGCCTGGTCTGGGCGTATTTCGAAATCGTTTCCACCATATGCACCGGAATTCTGATGGTGCGCGACTGGTCGGCAAGCGCGCGCGTAATCGCCTGCCTAATCCACCATGTCGCGTAGGTCGAGAACTTGAATCCTTTCCTATAATCGAATTTTTCCACCGCGCGCGAAAGGCCGATGTTGCCTTCCTGCACCAGATCAAGGAGTGACAAATTCGGCGTCCGGTTCGCGTAGCGCTTGGCGATTGAAACCACCAGCCGTAGATTCGCTTTCATCAGTCGCTGGCGCGCTTCTTCATCGCCTTTCAAAATCTTTTTTGCGAGGTCTTTTTCTTCGTCTTTGGTCAAAAGCGCGGTCCTGCCGATTTCTTTCAAATACATCTGTACCGCGTCCGGCGCGCCTTTTTCGAAATCGGACGCCAAATCGATTTCCGCTTTGGTCGGCTCGGTTTTCGAAAGGTCAATCAGACCGCTTGTCTCGATTACTTTGAGGTTGATTTTCTCGAGCCGGTCGTAAATTTCGTCGAGGAGAGATACGTCTTTTTCGATTTTGGGGAAATAGTAAAGGATTTCGTTGTCGGTCACGAATCCGCGCGGCTTGCCGCGGTCAATCAACTCCTTCAATGCCGCTTCGTTCAGTTTAAATTTACTCTTCTTTTCTTTCTTCTGCTTTTTCTGTTTGAGCTTTTTCGGCTTTTTCGATTTCAGTTTCTTCTTTTGCTTCTTCTTCACAGCCGCCAGCCGAACAGCTTTTTTCTTACGCTTTGCTTTCCGAGCCAACCGTTTCCGAAGCTTGGCTTTCTTTTTCTTCTTTGCCGCAAGCTTGCGCCGTTTTTTTGCTTGGCGGAACCTGCGAGCCGCCTTGGATTTTTTCTTGCCCCGCTTTTGCTTGCGCCGAACGGGTTTTCGCGTTTTCTTTTTGCGTTTAATCCCGCGCTTCGCCTTCAATTTTTTCCGTTTCTTTTTTTTCATGAAAATATAATGCGAATAATACGAATGGTATCACGAACGCAACAAATACGATATTCGTATCATTCGAATCGAGATTCGTAGCATTCGCATTATGTTCTATTCTGTTTTTCGAATGCTTTCTTAAGATTTCTCTTCTCGAGATATTTTTGAATCTCGGCGTGAATCGGCAAAACCTTCATGAACTAAAATATGAGGAACGCTTCAAACCTCGCTCCAAATCCTTCAAGAACGGGCGGCTATATTTTTTGGCACTACTGAATTCGGCCAAAATCCTTCCAATCTTCTTGGTCGGCGGGGAAACAAAAATATCCTCCTTCATTGCTTGCCGAAGATACTCATACCGCAACCTCGTTTCCACAAGCTTTTGATATTCTTTTTTCGGTATTGTTATCGTGCTCATAATGCCTCTATTGTAGGGCTGATTTCTTGGAGAGTCAATTATTTATCTTTTGCCGAAAAAGCTACAAGCTACTTGCTACAAACTAAGTAAACAGTATATTCCAAAATTGCTTGAAAAGGAAGCTCGAGCATTTCGCTTGACCAAAATAGGATTGGGAAATTTTAAGAAAAATTTTCCTTGAGGTAATCAATTGTTTTCTGAAACTCCAATGCGTCTATAACTGCAGACTCCTTACTTTTCCCCCAATATTTAATATGTTCCGCCTGTTCAAGAATCCTGCGTAATGTGCCGCGCCATGCAAATTGATCAATATGAGGTAACTTCTTAAAAACTTCCAGTGAATTCAAATCTGCATTTTCCCAAGCGATAGCATCAGCGAGCATAATTCCTTCTCCAAAACCGTTCGGAGCCCAGGCAGGGGAAAAATCAATAAGAGCTGGCGATAATGTTTTATGGGAAAGAAAGTTCCCCGACATATCACCGTGAATCAATTGGCTTAGTAAATTAAGAGGTTTTAACTTTGGTGCTATCTGATGAATCAAAGCTAAAAACTCTTCATCGTAATCAAATTCTTGCGCATTCCAAACCGCCCGATCAGCTATAGCCCATGAATCTTTCCTGGATTCTAAAAAAGGGGGTTGTTCGATATTTTTAATGAGATTGTGGAATGTAAGGCTGGCATCAATTTTTTTCTCGTAGTCACCATTGACATGTTCTCCTTCCAAAAATGTCCAAGCGACAAATCCTTCGTATATCCATTCTCCTGTTATTGCTCTAACCGGAGCCGCCAGTCGAACATTATCGCTTTTGGGTAATCTGCTAAAAATATCGGCTAGCCAGTTCGACTGTTCAACTCCGTCGGCAGGTTTTACGACAATATTACCCGAGCGATACGCTGTGCCTTGCCCACCTTTTAAAAGTACCGACTCTTCTGTAGATCCAAAAGCTATTGCAATAGATTTAATGGGCAAATGCATGATGATGTTTCAGGTTGCTCGGTCGATAAATATCTGAACTAGCCGACTACGTAATTTACCAATCTACACCGTCGGCAATTTATCCAACTCCTGAATCGCGGCTTGGTGCAATCGTTCGTCGCCGGAATGTTCGGCGCGCCGGACAGCATCCACAAGCTCCTGCCGCCGTTCTTTGAGATACTCAATGTAGAGCTGGCGTTTCAGTTCTTCGAATTCTTCGATGCCCGCCTCTTTTTGCTGAAACACGATGAAATTTATCAGCTCGTCGAGAATCGGGTCGTCGGAGCGGCGTTTGCCGTTCTGAAAAACCGCGAAAATTTCCCGATACTGTCCCGGCAGGTACGAAAAATATTCTTCGGAGTTATCCATTTTCTCCCGCGAGAGCGCGGACGCAAGACAGCGTTGCGCCAGCAGTTCCCAGCGCGAGAATTTTTTTGCCGTTGTCTGTTCGATTTCCTCTTCCGGCTTTCTGACGGCGCTTTCCTTCTTCGAAGCAAGCTTTTCCATTTCCTCGCCGAGTACTTTATCGTCCACTCCCGTCCGTTTTGAAAGTTCTTTAATCCACGACGTTCTCGCGACCGGGCTCTGTATATTTTTTATTTTCTCGAGAACCATCCGGAGGTTTTTCAAACTGTCGCGGTGGCGGACGTCGAATTTTCCGGCGGACAGATACTTTTCGAAATAAAACTCGACTGCGGGCTTGGCGTTTTTGATGGCGGTAAAAAGATGTTCCTTGCCCGCGAACACCGCGTCGGCCGGGTCTTTATAATCCCTGAATATGGCGGCTTTTACGTCGAAGTCGTACGCTTCGGCAAGGTCAACGGCGCGCTCGCCCGCCTGCCAGCCCGCGTCATCGTTGTCGAAACTCACGATAAGCTGGTCCGCGAGCCGGCGTAGCGTCCGGAGATGGTCTTCGGTCAGCGCGGTGCCGGAACTCGCGACTACGTTTTTTACTCCCGCCTGCCAGCTGAGCAAAAAATCCATCTGCCCCTCGACCAAAAACGCGCTTTTCAAGTCGCGGATGGAATTTTTGCTTTTCCAAAAACCGTACAAAAGTTTTGATTTGTTGAAAATCGGGGTCTCTGGCGAATTTACATACTTGCCCGACTTGCCGTCGTCGAACTGCGGCAAAACCCTGCCCGTGAACCCGACTATTTTGCCCAAATGATTGTGTATCGGAAACATAATTCTGCCGCGGAACCTGTCGAACTTCATTCCGCGCTCCGTTTTGAACGAAAGTCCCGCGCGCAAAATGTCATCCGGATAAAATCCGGTTTTTATGAGATGAAGCGTCAGCGCTTCCGCCAAATTCGGGGCGAATCCGATTTCAAACTCTTTTGCAGTTTCACCAGTAAGCCCTCGCTCGATGAGATATTTTTTCGCGACATCGGAACGCCCGAGTTCCTGCTTGAAAAATTTCGCGGCCGCGTCGTTTATTTCGTAAAGAAGTCCGAGATATTTGTATTCCGCCGGATTCACCCGCTTCAGCTCGATGCCGGCTTTTTCCGCCAAAATTTTCAGCGCCTCGCTGAACTCGATATTTTCATACTTCATCACAAAACTGAACACGTCGCCCCCGATGTTGCACCCGAAGCAATGCCATGTCTGCCGCTCCGGAGATACCATAAACGAGGCCGTCTTTTCGCGATGGAACGGGCACAGCGCCTTGAAATTCCTGCCCGAGGGCTGGAGCTGAAGATAGCCCTTCAAAAAATCGACGATATCGAGTTTTTCTTTGATTGTTTCGACAGGAGTGTTTGCCATCTAGTAAATGAATTTTAGATAAAAATATGCTCGCGGGCAAACTTGACAGGATAAGAAAAATATGATACCTTAAAATGGAAAGATAGGAAATGGTCCTATCTAGGGACGCATCTTGAAAACCGATGTAAGGAGGAAGGCGCAATGGATAAAACGATGGACCGGAAGATCCTTGTGGCGCTCACGGCAAAGAAGCTGTGGAATGCAGTGATGGAGCTCACAGATGATCACGAGCAAAAGATAAAGCTCGTGGCTGACGCGGACTCCGAGACGTTCCGGATGTATCTAATTGATGTGACGGCAGAAGCATGCCAACTCATCAAGGAGTATAAGGGCGTGAAGTAGCAATACTCTACCACCAACATCCTACCATTAACCCCTTACCGTCCTATAGTTGTGAGCTCCCGGACATAAAACTTGGAACTCTCACTTAATTTTATCTTTCTGTCTTCGGGCGGAAAGGTCAACAAAAGAATTTAGATCAAGCGTCTGGGTTCTTTTTTCTTTTGTTCGAATAATTCACACAGATACCCGCGGCTTTTTACAGCAGTTATATTTACTTATTGTACTCACTTTTACTTACTTACTGTACTTACTTAATATAGAGTGCGAACTTCGCTTGCCAAGCACTATGCCGCGGCATAGTGAACAGATTTCCAAGATATTTTTAAAATTTTTGGAAAGGAATTTTTAATAAAAGGATTATTGGGTTTCTTATTGTTCATACCACCCCGCTATGCCACGGCATAGCGGCAAGCTTAAGATATTTTTTAAAAATATTGGGTTCTTTAATTTATGCCATATAGCATCTGTAATTTATGCCATATAGCACCAGTGAATATCCTACCACTATGCCACGGCATAGTACTGTGGTATACTTCTGCATATGAAGAATGTAAGACAAGGAAATACAATTCTCGCCGACGTGGTTCGAGAAATGCCTCTTCTTGCACATTTTTCCTCTCGTTCAGCGTGGGAGGAAGATGTCTGGCGGACCTTGGTTGCGCGATTTGTCGCTCTGCGAAAGCAAAACAAACTCTTGTCGGTGCTTAATATGCTTATCACGACAAAAGAGCGCTCTCTTCTTTTACGCCGCGCTGTCGCGGTTAATCGCATTCTTGCGGGAAAAAGTTATCGCGAAATCGGTGAAGAACTCTGGCTTATTCCGCAGACTATCAGCGCGATAAAAAAAGCTCTGCAAGAAAAGAAGTATCGTAGCTATAACGAACGAGGTAAAACCGAACGCAAGAAAAGAATATATTCGCGCAATCAGCAGTCATCGAGAAACGGGAAATATGTTTCAGGGCGCAGAGTGAGGACAAAATACGGAACGCTTACTATTCCACGGTAACCTATTCCAACCACTATGCCGCGGCATAGTGGTTGGAATAGGATGGCATAACCAGTTTGCTCTTTTTTCGGTTTCCGGTTTTCGCTTAGTTTAATCGGTTTAATCCAACAATAAATCTCTATCCGTAGATGTAGGATATTTATTTCTGCTTTCCGCTCATTCTTAAGACACTTACTTTTCAAGAAGATGTTTTCCGGGTAGAATATAAACAATGTTTCGTTTTCTTGGTGTCGAAAATCTTACCGTTTCCCTCGATGGAGAAGCCGTCATCAAAGATTTAAGCTTCGAATTGAACCAGGGAGAAAATCTCGCGATTATCGGGCCGAACGGTTCCGGGAAAACCGTGCTGTTAAAAACGCTTCTCGGCCTGCTTCCGTATCAAGGAGAAATCAAATGGGCCGAAAACGTGCGGCTCGGATACGTTCCGCAAAAAATAGACGCCGACCGGCACCTCCCTATCACAATTCAAAATCTTTTATCCGCGAAGGTGCGCGCGCTGGGACTCCCTTTTTCGGAAGTCGCACGGGCAATCACCTCCGCAGGGCTTACCGAAAAAATACAAAAAACGCCCGTGGGGCATCTCTCTGGCGGACAATTCCAGCGCGCGCTCATCGCTTTCGCGCTTCTCGGGCACCCGAACGTTCTGCTTCTCGACGAACCGACTGCTTCAATCGACGAACCGGGCGAAGCCCAAATCTATGAGCTTATCCACGAACTTCAGGACAAAGAAGATATGACGGTAATCCTCGTATCGCACGATTTGAGTTTCGTCTACCGATACGCGACAAAAGTCCTTTGCCTTAACAAAATAAATATTTGTTTCGGCGCGCCGGAAGAAACGCTCACGCCGAGCGTACTCGAAAATCTCTACGGCGGACCCCGAAAATATTATCACCACATCCACAATGGAAACAAACACGCATAAAAAATCATGACAATAGGAGAAATTTATTCGCTTATCTTGGCGATTTCCGGAGCGGCGGCGGCGGGCGTAATCGGCAGTTTCGCGCTTATGAAACGAACCGTGATTGCGGGCGACGTAATGTCCCACATCGCCATACCCGGCTTGGGATTGGCGGTAATTTGGAGCATCAATCCTCTCGTCGGCGGCGGCGCAACACTCCTCTTGGGGAGCATGCTCATTTGGCACCTTGAGAAAAAAACAACGCTCTCGACTGAAGCGGCAATCGGCGTAATCTTCGCGAGCTCGGTCGCTTTGGGCGCGCTTCTCATCGGCTCAAACGAAGAACTGATTGACGCTCTCTTCGGCGGCTTTGGAAGCATCTCTGCGCCCGAATTTGCATTCGGCATCGCGGCAAGCGTCGCGGTAATCGTTGCCATATGGATGTTGAAAGATAAATTGATTATAGGGCTCTTTTCTCCGGAACTCGCGTCTGCGACAAAAATAAACGTCGGCCTGCTGAATCTCTGGTTTCTGCTTCTCTTCTCGCTCACTATCCTATCCGGCCTTCGATTCCTCGGAGCGCTCCTTGCCGGAGCGTTAATCATCGTTCCGGCATCCGCGGCGCGACAGCTTACTCACAGCTTGGGCGCGTTCATTTTCACGTCGGCGCTTTTAAGCGTCCTCTCGGTTGTCTTCGGATTTTTAATTTCCCGCGCTTATAATTTGGACCTCGGCCCCACGGTGGTCGTTGTAGCCGCCGGGTTTTTCGCGCTGAGTTTGCTGAAGAAGAAAGTTTGAAATTGTCTTTCTCAATCCGCCAACTCTTTCAACGCTTCTAAAGCGTAACGCCGGGTTCTTTCCGGCATCTCGAGCTTTTCATCTTCCAGTTCCTGTTTTGTAAACCAGCGAATCTCTTCGCTTAGCTCTTTATTGCTTTGAGCGATATCGTTTCTGTCCGCGGTCGCGAAATAAACCATATCAATATGTTCGTGAGTATCGCTAATATGGTGGCGATTCAAAAATCGCGGCGGAATAAGTTCTTTTTCGCGCGCGCTGTCGCTGAACGAAAAAGAATTACTGAATAGTTTGATATTAAGCCCTACTTCCTCTTTTGCTTCGCGGATAATCGCCTCGTTCGGGTCTTCGCCGAGTTCGATATGCCCGCCCGGCCCGTACCACATTTTATACTTATCGTGCCTCCGCAAAAGAACAGCGTTTTTGTGAACAATAAGCGCGGAGACGGTAAAATCGATTTTCTCGTGAATGTGGGGCATTTGTGTCAGGGGTGGGATTCGAACCCACAACCTTGGCCTTATGAAAGCCCTGCTCCACCGTTGAGCTACCCTGACATACGATAATTCTATTTTGCCATTAGTTTATTTTTTTGACAATCTGATTTATTTCAAACATACTTATCCAGCTCGCCTTGGCGGAGGACTCTACTGACATAAAATCGTAGCTCGCCTTCGCATAAAGCTACGGCAGAGCACCTACCTGCCGGCAGGCAGGTAAGAAAAGCTAAGCTCGAAGACTCGCAAAGCTATTTCTAATGCGCGGGAGGGTTGGGAAGGGTTTTTCCGGGAAGCCCCATAAGCTTCTGAAGCGGGTTCGACTCCCGCCCCCGCAACACGCTTCGATTTTAATTTCTCGGGCGCCGACATAAAATTTCTCCAATGGAAATTTTCGCCTGTATCTCGCTCCCCTTTTCGCCTACGGCGAACCAAGCAAATCGGAGCTCCGATAGCCGCCCGAAAAACTAAAATCTCCGCTAATGGAAATTAAGAATTTTGAGAAAACGGGCGCCGAACTACTTCATTAAAATTCTGCGCTATTTATTTTAAAATTAACTTAATGAAACTCGCAATTCTCGGATTCGGGCGCGAAGGACAATCTATTTTGAAGTTCCTTCAAAATCGCAGATTAAAGCGGATAAAGACGCAGATTAACGCGGATGATAAAGATGAAATCTGGGTGCTTGATAAAAATATTGATATTCGAATTCCGCGCGGAGTAAAAACGCAACTCGGAAAAAATTATTTAAAAAACCTAAAACAATTCGACGTTATTTTCCGTTCGCCGGGCATCCCCTACTTATCGCCCGAAATCCAAAAAGCGAAAAAAGTCGGAGTTGAAATATCAAGTCCCACTAAGCTCTTCTTTGAAGAGCTTCGCGGAATGACGCTGAACGGACGCAGACAAACGCAGAAATTATTCAGCGTAAGTCCGCGTTCAGTCCGCGCAAGTCAGCGACCGATACTCATCGGCGTTACGGGCACCAAAGGCAAAGGCACGACTTCTTCTCTAATCTACAAAATACTGAAAGATGCCGGTAAAGACGCGTATCTCGCGGGCAACATCGGCAAACCAGCGTTGGACCTTCTGTTCAACACGCAGATACTCGCGGATAAAAACGCGGATAAACGCGGATACAAAATCAGCGAAAATCCCCGCCTTCGCCAGGCTTCGGACGGGCAGGTGCGTAATAATCTGCGTAAATCAGCGTATGTAATTTTGGAGCTTTCAAGTTTCCAGCTACAGGACCTCGGAACATCGCCGCATATCGCGGTGGCGCTTATGGTCACGTCGGAACATCTGGATTGGCACGCAGATGTCAAAGAATACGCCGAGGCAAAAGCGAATATCGTTCGCTTTCAATCGCAGAACGACTATGCCGTCATCGCAAAGGACTATCCCAAAAGCATGTCGTATGCTCGCAAAACCAAAGCACGCGTGTTTACGTTTTCGCGAAATACGGAGGTTCACCCCCGCACCAAAGGTTTTGGTGTGGGGGTCAAAAAAGGAACATGTGTCGAACGCGGGTATTTCTGGTTCAGGAACGGAAAGAAAAAAGAAAAAGTGTGCGCGACTCGGGAATTGCAGATTCCTGGAGAGCATAATTGGGAAAACGCCGGAGCCGCGATTACGGTCGCAAAAATCCTTGGGATTAAAAATACCGCGATTGCAAAAGCGATTCATAATTTCAAAGGGCTTGAGCATCGGCTTGAATTCGTCGCGGATATAAAAGGGGTGAAATACTATAACGACTCGTACGCCACGACGCCTGAAACCGCCGAGGTCGCGATTGCCGCATTCGGCGCGCCGAAAGTGCTCATACTCGGCGGTTCTCACAAAGGCAGTGATTTTACCCGCCTCGGACGCGTAATCTCGCGCTCAAAAACCGTGAAAGCGATTATCGGCGTCGGCAAAGAATGGCCGCGAATCAAGCGACATATCAAAAATCCGCGCGTCCGCATAATCGAGGGTTGCAAAAATATGAAACAAATCGTTCAAAAGGCGCATGCGGTCGGCGCGCCGGGCGATGTGGTACTCCTCTCTCCGGCATGCGCGTCATTCGGCATGTTCAAAAATTACACGGAACGCGGCAGGCAGTTCAAAAAACTTGTAAAACGGCTACAATAACATTATGGATTCAATAGACAAAAAATCGCTCGAACATCTGGCGGAATTGGCGCGCCTTGAACTTAATCCCGGAGAAGAAGAAAAGCTCCTAAGCGACCTTAAAAAAATACTTGATTATTTCGAGGAGTTGAAGTCGCTCAATACGTCTGATATCGAACCAATGAACGGGGGTACTTCGCTTACAAATGTATTTCGCGAAGACGAAGAACGGGAAAATACCAATATTGGCGAGGGTCTTGACGCTTTTCCGGAATCCAAAGATGGATTTTTGAAAGTTCCGCCGGTATTCCAATAGAGACAAGAGACAAGCAATAAGAGACATGGAAAATAATCAGGGTTATAAAAAACTTAATGTATATCAAAAAGCAAACGGGTTGGTTTTAGTTGTTTATAAAACCACCAGCACTTTCCCCAAAGAGGAACTATTCGGGTTGATATCGCAAATGCGGCGGTGCGCAGTATCGGTTCCAGCAAATATAGTAGAAGGATATGGCAGAAGAACTAAGAAAGACAAACTTCAATTTCTTTATATCGCGCGTGGTTCACTTAATGAACTCGAATATTATATTGAACTTGTATTGCAACTGGGATACATAGCAAAAAGTGAATATGAAGAATTGACTGTCTTAAGATCAGAAGTCGGTCGATTGCTTTTTGGCTTTATTCGATTATTCGAAAAATAAACTTGTCCCTTGTTTCATGTCTCATGTCTCTTAACACTCTAACTATCAAAAAGTTCCACGACGGGTTGTTGGCGAAAAAGTTTTCCGCGCTTGAAGTAGCGCAGACGTTTTTCGCGAATATCAAAGAACACGACCCGGAAATCGGCGCGTATTTGAACTTGAACGAAGAAAATGCGATGCGGGAAGCGGAGACAGTTGATGCCGCGGTGGCGAAAAACGAATCCGTCGGCATGCTTGCCGGCGTTCCGCTCGCGGTTAAAGACAACATATTGATTAAAGGCCAACCGGCAACAGCGGGTTCAAAAATTCTTGAACACTACACTGCAAGCTACGACGCCGGCGTCATAAAGAAACTGAAAAACGAAAAGGCAATATTTCTCGGAAAAACGAATATGGACGAGTTCGCAATGGGCTCGTCAACCGAGAACTCCGCTTTTCAAATCACGAAAAATCCGCGCGACCCGGAACGGGTGCCCGGCGGCTCGTCCGGCGGCTCTGCCGCGGCAGTGACGGCTGACCTCGCGCTCGCAGGGCTCGGCTCCGACACGGGTGGCTCAATTCGCCAGCCAGCGTCATTTTGCGGCGTGGTGGGTCTGAAACCGACATACGGCGCCGTTTCGCGTTCGGGTTTGATTGCGATGGCGTCAAGCTTGGACCAAATCGGACCGCTTACAAAAACTGTCGAAGATGCCGCAATAATTTTTGATGCCATCCGCGGACACGACCCTTTGGATTCAACCAGTGCAGATACCAATTACGGAAACGAACTTTTGAATCCCGACTTTGTAAAAATAAAAGAGCTGACAATCGGTGTGCCCGAAGAATATTTCGTGGATGGACTTAATAATGAAGTAAAAACTGCCGTCGAGTCGGCGAGGAAAACCATCGAGGGCTTCGGCGTTAAATTCAAAAAAATTTCCTTACCGCATACGAAGTACGCGCTTTCAACCTACTACATCATTATGCCGGCGGAAGTCAGCGCGAACCTCGCGCGGTTTGACGGCATCAGATATGAGCAAGCGACAAGCGACAAGCGACAAGCGACAAGTTTAAAGGACGTTTATTTTAAGACGCGTGGCGCGGGATTCGGACAGGAAGCGAAACGGCGCATTATTCTCGGCACGTTCGTCCTTTCTTCGGGCTACTACGACGCATATTACAAAAAAGCGCAACAAATACGAACGCTGATAAAAAACGATTTTGACGAGGCGTTCAAAGAAGTTGACGCGATTCTGGCGCCGGTCGCGCCGACTCCTGCCTTCAAAATCGGCGAGAAAACCGAAGACCCGCTTTCGATGTATCTGTCGGACATTTTTACGATTCCAGTGAATCTTGCTGGCCTGCCGGCCCTGGCCATACCAGCGCGGAACTACGCGGACTATACGCAGACCAACGCAGAAAATTTTCCGCGTGAGTCCGCGTCAAGTCAACGTAAATCAGCGTCTTTGCCGATAGGGTTTCAGTTGATCGGAAAACCGTGGCGGGAAGCGGATATTCTCGGCTTGGGCCAATATTACGAAAGAACAACTATTCCGGAATTCTATTCCGGGTAACGAAAACTAAAAAAAATTACGGTGTCGCGCCGTTTTTCGTGCTAGTTGCGGTTGCAGACTCAAGCGGCGGGAGCGGCGCGCCGTTTATGGCCGTCACGGTGACGGAATCCGACCGGAGCAAATGAGTGCCTGAAATTTCAACTTGAGTTCCGAGAAGCGGTTTCAAGACGCCGTCCACTCTGGAATCGCCCGAGTTTTTCACGGCAACCAAAATATCTTTATTCGTGGTGAGAACATAAGCCGCTTTTCCTCCTCCGCCGAGAACGCCCTTGATGGTTATCGGAAGCTCCTGTGTCTTTGAAGCATCCGCCGGCGACGCATAAATGGAAAGCTGATTGCTCAAATCATTCACTGCTTGGTTAAGCGTTGCAACTTGTTCAGTCAGAGCGTTTTTATCGCTTGCGAGCAAATCGAGATTGGTTTTAAGCGACGAGCTTTCCACGCTAATTGAATTAATTTTGTTTTGTAAACCGCTATTTTGCGCGTAAAGAATTCCCGCTCCGGCAAAAAGGAGTATAGAGACCGCTCCGAGAACAATCGGCACAATCTGTTTTTTGAAAAAATTATTTCCTGGTCCCGCTCCCATTCCTCCTGCCGCGGAAATAATCTGCGGTTTGTTCACGGGAAACGGCGTTTGGGAAGCAATTCCTTTTGTCTCAAACGCGGACTCGTTTTTCGGCTGGAAAATATCGCTGGTGACAAATGAAACCGGAGCTGGTTTCTCCTGCGCGCCGGAACCCGGAGAAACTTTCGGGAGAACCGGGGAAAAATACGATGATTTTATCTGCGGTGAGCCTGCTGTGCCCGCCGTAGCCGCTGGCGAAGGCTGGGTCGAATCAATCGGTTTTATTTCTATCGGTTTGATTTCAACCGGCTTAATCATCTCGGCCGGCTTGGCGGGCGCCGCGCCTGCGGACGGAACAAAAAGCGCCATTGCCTCGTTGATATCGGTTTCCCGCCATCCCGTTTCAAGAAGGGCGGCTTTTATGACATTATTCGGAACGCCAACTTTCACCTGTTGGTCGATATAATCTTTCAGTTGCTGGTTTACTGCCATTTGAATTTATTATAGCACACCGCTTTCCTTGTCCATTGTGGATTATACGCGTAGAATGGAACCTTATATGCAACGCTGGATTCAACTTATTCTCCTTGGCATTATTGCCGTAATAACTCCGCTTCACTATTGCGGAGTCATTTTTGGCTGGTACTACACGGTTTTTTGGTTCGATATTCCAATGCATATAATGGGAGGCGTCTTTATCGGCGCGCTTTTCGTCTATCTCTTCCGCGTTCGCCACAATTTTCTAAAAACCGAATCGTTTTTGACCTTCGTAATTTTGGGCGTAGGATTTACTGTTTTGGTCGGCGTGCTCTGGGAATTTTATGAACTTTTCACAGATGTTCTGATTATCAAACGATACTCCATATTGAACGCTCCCGGCGGAATTCATTTTGACACATTGAAGGACTTGTTTAACGACATCGTCGGAGGCGCGATTGCCGTTGGTTTCTTCGCGCGAAAGGCGCTTGAAAAATGAGAAACTTCAGGCGCTCTCGTAGATAACTTTTTTGAGCCACTCGACTTCCTGTTTCACGGCATCGCTTTCATAATCGCCCGCGTGAGCCGCCGTGCCTTCATATGAAGGTTTTTTCTGGTCGAGATGGATGTTGAATGTGATTATGCGCGGGTCCTCTTTAAGATAAATATGAAAACGGGGATAGTCGCCGCCGAGCGGCCGAACGCAGTTCAATTCATTCTGCGGCGTGTATCCGATAGGCCTGTATCCGAGCCGCCGAACAAGTTCCGTAAGATTGTAATTAAGATTATTGATTCTGAATGTCATAAAAATTTGAGATAATTTTTTAAAGTGTTGGGGGATGTTGAATTCCTCCAACACCCCCCGGTTTTCTGCCCGCCGCCTTCGAAGCGGGTCAGTCACCGATGATTCTGATTGCCGGCTCGAGCGCGATGCCGAACTCCGCCTGGACGCGCTCGCGCGCGATGTACATAAGCGCCTTGATGTCGACCGCAGTCGCCTCGCCGCGGTTGACGATGAAGTTCGGGTTTGTCCGGAAAATCTCGGCTCCGTTGAGCCGCTTGCCATTCAGACCCACATTCTGGATGAGACGCCCGGCGACCTCGCCGAGAGGGTTCTTCCAAATATACCCCGCCGAGGTCATTATGGGCTGCGCGGTCTTCTTCTCTTTCAGTCGCCGCTTTATCTCCTCTTGAATCTCAGCTTGCGGCCGCCGATGAAACTGAATCCGCGCCTCAATGAGCACGGCGCCGGGCGGCGCGCAGAACTCATCGCAACCTAGCACGCCGTTTCCTTTCTTGAACTCGCCCAGTGTCCCGTCGGAGTACAGGAAATGCACTGCCGACACGAAATCCCCGAGCCGCCCTTCCGTACTGCCCGCGTTCATCGCGATTGCCCCGCCGACGGTCCCGGGAATGCCGATGAGGCATTCGAGACCGCCGAGGTTGAGCGCCACCGCTTCCCGAATCAGCGCGGAGAGCTCCACGCCAACGCCCGCAACCGCCTCTTCCCCATGGAACTTAACGAGGCCGAGGCACTTTTCCATCTTGATAACGACGCCGTGGTAGCCACGGTCGCCGAACAAGAGGTTGTTGCCGCCGCCGATGACCTCGACTGGCAATTGTTCCCGCTCCGCAAGAGCGAGAGCCAGCCGAATGTCCCCCAGGTCGTAGGGAACGATGAAGATGTCCGCCGGCCCGCCGACTCGAAGAGATGTGTGGAAGCTGAGGGGTTCTTTGAAACGGACCTCGCCCCGAATCCTTCCTGCCATATGCCTCTCCTTCTCGTTTCGGAGGGTGCTATGCAGTACAGCCACGCGCAAAACCCGGCCGGAATGTCAAACGCATTGTATCAATGCCTGATTTAGTTATAGATATAATTTCTACAAAGTCAATCCGAGCGCGCCAAGGCATTTTCTGTACACGGCGAAGAGCAGAAACGCATTCGCGACGAGAAGATAGACCTGAAACGCGGAGTTCTCGATGTTCCATCTCGGAATGGGCGGCATGAGCACTCACAGAAAAAACGATTCAATTGGACACGCTTAACCATACTGACCGCATTGCGGGCATTTACAACTCGACTGGTGTTTCCCTCCGCTGTCCTTGCAGATTGGGCATCGACAACTGCTCTGGTGTTTGCCGCCCCGCTCGCCGCAATTAGGACACTTGCAGGTCGCCAGATGCTTTCCGCCCCATTCCCAACAATTTGGACAACATTTACAACTGCTTTTATGTCTTCCGCCGAATTTCATCATTTATTGATTGACTAATTGTATCAAAACCTGCCCCACCCTGCCACTCGCTATTTTCCAAGGAAGCTAACGATGTTTTCAAAATCCTTAAATTGATATTTCTTAAAGTCATCTTCAAGGACTATGCTCGCTACGTTCTGAAGGAAGGCACGATGACTGAACAAAGAGAATTTATGGGCTGTATCAAAAGCAAATTCGTAATCACGAAAAAAGTGGTGGCGCTAGAAAAACAAAAATTGAACTAATCGGAGAGAGGGCTATTTTATATAGACCAAAGTTGATTTAACTCGCGTTAAGGAAGCCCGGAAGGTTCGACTCAAAGGTGGATATAGTGGATATTGACATCGGATAAATTATGCCCTATCATGGACTCATGCCACAGAAAGAAATCCTTACCCCAAGTCAGCGGCGAGTGTACGAATTTATAAAACTCCGCATTTCGAAAAGCGGACGATCGCCTACATTGAGCGAAATAGCAAAGGAAATAGGAGCGGGCTCAATTCGCTCTGTCACTCAATATCTTGAAGCTCTTGAGCGAAAGGGTCTAATTCGACGCAACCGATATGTTCAACGCGGGATAGAACTTATTAAAAAAGATGGGGACAAAGAAGAGTTTGTCTCCCTCCCGGTCTTCGCTTCCGCTGGTTGCGGTAGCCCCAGCGTTATCGCAGAGCGTACGTTCGATGAGTACATTACGGTTTCCTCGAATCTTGTCGATGGTGAACGCGATAATCTGTTTGTCATTAAGGCATCCGGAGAATCGATGGTGGATGCGTGGATTTCCGACGGCAGTTTTGTTCTCGTTGAAATGACTGAAGACGTGGAACAAGGCGATCTCGTGGTCGCCATCATCGACGACAACGCCGTTATCAAAAAAATATCTTTCGCGAACAACGCCGTTATTCTTAATCCGGTTTCAAATGATCCGATTTATCAACCGATCATTCTTCGCCGCGATTTCAAGGTATTCGGTAGGGTAATAGAAGTGATCAGGGTCGAAAAAAATGAAGAATATCAAATTATTTACGAATAGTATGGACTGGATCATAACAATTCTTACCCTTGTCGGCATCATAGACACCATCGTCTTGGCGGCCGCGATAATTTGGGGTTTTATTTTGTGGGCGAGAGGAATTACCCCAGTGCTTCTGCGACTGGGTAATGGTCTCGCGAAACGCAAGATTGCGATTTTCGCAAAGGGAGAAAATGTTGGCAGCCTCAGAAACCTCCTCTTGGATTCAAAACTATTCAACCAGAAGAATATTTGCGAGATAACTAAGCTCGACGACATTGGCCGCGCGGAAAACGCGGCTCTGTATCTAGTATTTTGGCATGATTGGGCCACAAACATCGAGGAAATTTTGCGGCAAAAATCCGACCAATGCGCTCTAGTTGTCTACGCTCCGTATGATCTCAGTCGAATCCCGGACGAGCAAATGAAAAATTTGGACGGCAAAAGGCACACTGCTGTGACGAATTTCCGCGGCAGACTACTGAATGACATCGTCGCGTCAATGATAACCACAAGTTACGAAAAATAAATCCATGACACTTAATGAATTTTTTGAATCCCTGCTTGGCCGCATCAATTTAAAGATCGACGACAATGAACGGAAACTCATCCAGGAAAAGCAGAATGCCCTCCGCGAAAAACTTAGGGAGAAATTGCCCTTAAAAGATGACTTTCTCACGGGGTCATATGCGCGCGAGACGATCATAAAGCCGAAAGATGACGAGGAGGAATTTGACGTGGATTTCTTCATCGCCTTCGATAATGAAGATTACGGCGATAAGGAACTTTCAGAACTCCACGATCTCACGGCCAATGCCCTGAAGGAAATCAAGGATGAAAATAAAGATTTGGGGGTCACGGAGATAGATGAGAAGCAACGGCGATCTATTGGGATCAGGTTTGGGAGCAACTTCCAAATCGACGTGGTTCCCGCGATTGAAATCGAGAAAGACAAGCTCTATAAGATATTCGACAAAAGGACGTTGAAGCCCGTTAAGTCGAACCCGAAGCTTCATGGCAAGCTGCTCACCGAGGCCAACGAGAAGACGGGCGGCAAGCTCGTGCCGGTAGTAAAGATGCTCAAGGCATGGAAACGCGAGAAATGCGATTACGTGAAATCCTTTCATGTGGAATTGCTCGCGGTGAAAATCCTTGGCAATGGCAAGATGGATTCGTTCTCAAGCGGCCTGGGAACTTTCTTCGCAAAAGCGTCAGAGTATCTCAAAGAATCCTGCCTTAAAGATCCGGCGAATAGCGAAATGTGCGTTGACGGCTATCTCGATGATGACGGAACAAGAGGCGCGCTTTTGACACTTCTTGCCACGGAAAACGACCTTGCGACTAGAGCACTGGAATTGGAAAAGGCCGGCAAAGAAGACGCCGTTAAAGAATGGCAGAAAGTTTTTCCCGACGACGGCTTGGAAACCGCTGAAGCCGTTAAGAGTGGCGGATTCTATCCTGGTGGCGGAGGCGTCTTCGTTAAGAAAAGCTTTGATGACGGAAGAATCTCTTCTCCACGATCTTGGGGAGAATAAAAACAAGCAATGGTATCAGCTTTATCCTGACAGACTAACTGAAGAGATAAAACTGATGCGATCTGCGTACCCCGCTTTCACCCTCCACCATCAGGAGGGTGAAAATATTTATTGGCTTGGGAAAGCAACTGCGTTCAAGCCGGACGGCTCCGAACTGTACTCACTGAACGTCAAAGTAGAATGCTCGCGAGAATATCCGATCGTCTTTCCTCAAGTCTTTGATTCAGACAGCCTACTGGCGAAACACAAATGCCCGCACCTCACCATTAACCAAGGAGCCAATTCAGCAATATGCTACGGAAACAGACTTGATCCGCAGCTCGATTTTTTAGCGGCAACCCGTGTAAAGAATGTGGTCGATTACATCTGCGTGTTCCTTATTCGCCAGTGGTATTTTGAGCATTATGGCAAATGGCTAGACGGCCAGCCTCATGGAGTTATCCCGTTTTTGGAGCATGAGGTTAAGAATGGTCCCGTTGATCCCAATAAGCTTTGTCCGTGTGGAATGACGAGCAAGCTTTATAGGAACTGCCATTTACCTATAGTGGCGAAGTTTCTTTACGAGCAGGACGTAAAATTAAAGGATGATTTTAAAAGAATAGTACCCAAAATCGGCAGAAATGATGAATGTCCATGTGGTAAGAAAACGAAATCCAAGAAATGCTGCTTTGGAAAATTGAATCATTCGTCAAGTAAATTTTTTCTTTTGATGAAATACCCAAAAGCCTTTGGCTTGAGCGAGGAAGTCCATAAGCTGCTTTTTACGCTTTTTGATTGACCCTTCTCTTTGCAGTTCAAATCCAGCCGCAGTCGTTGGTTTTTCGTTTAAAGCTATCCTCAAAAAACGTTGAAAGACCGATGTAAGTCGGTCTCTCAAACTGTGCTCAATCGTGCGCGGGCGACCGGATCCTTCGACAGGCTCAGGATTTCTTACCGGTCGCATCGTCAAGTTCATGACTGCGGCTCAACTTTTGCAATAACAATTTATTCCCCGCAATCAACGCTTTCTTCTTTGCGACCGACCAGCCTTTGAGTTGAAGTTCTCGTTTCTCAGCTTCTTTAACATTACTGCATCGTTCAACATATACGAGTTCGATATCGGCAAACTTTTTCGTGTAAGGTGAAAACCTTTGTCTATGTTCATTCAAGCGCTTAGTTATATTTTGCGTCCTGCCCACATAAAAAGTTTTCTGGTCGCAAAGAAGGATATAAACAAAATAAGCCATCATCCAAATGATAGCGCCGCAGCCCTGAGCTTGTCGAAGGGCGCGGGCGACCGGATTTGAACCGGCGATCTCTTCCGTGACAGGGAAGCGCTTTAGACCGCTAAGCTACGCCCGCATTCACAAAAATTCTATATTTTCTTTCGAGATAAATCAAATTCTGGATTGCTTCGCGGAGTTTATCCTGAGTCGCATCGAAGGGCTCGCAATGACGAGCTACTTCAACATTTTCAAAAACTCTGCTTCATCTAAAATCGACACGCCAAATTTTTTCGCTTTTTCGTATTTCGAGCCGGGCTCGTTCCCGGCTACAACATAGGAAGTTTTTTTGCCGACCGATTCGGAAACGTCTCCGCCGAGTGCGCGGATTTTATCTTTTGCCTGTTCGCGCGTCATTGAAGAAAGCGAGCCGGTCAGCACGAACGACTTGCCGTAAAATTTGCCACCTTCTTTTTTTTCCGGAACGTATTCGAGTTCAATCCACGCCCTGTCCAGCTTCTCAAGGAGGCGGATATTGCGCTTCTCGCGGAACCAATCGTAAATGCTTTGCGCGACTTTTGGCCCGACATCGGGAATCGTTTGTAAATCGTCCAATGAGACATGCGACAGGTAATTTGTAATATTTTTAATGTTAAGTTTTTCCTTGTCGCTTTTTACATTATCCATTATCCTCCGCGCCAAAAGCGCGGCGGTTTCCTCGCCGACGTGCAAAATTCCGAGGCCGTAGATGAACTTTGAAAGAGGAATTTTCTTTTTGACGGCAATCTCTTCCACCAGATTCCGTGCCGACTTGTCGCCGAAGCGCTTGAGGGCACGAATCTCGCCCGCTTCAAGATTAAAAATATCGGCGGCGTCGCTTATAAGGCCTTCATCCAGCAATCGGTCTATAATTTGCGGGCCCAGCCCTTCGATGTTGAACGCGTTCCGGCTCGCGAAATGATAGAGTTGTTCGCGGTGGCGCGCTCCGCATTGGGGATTGGGACACTTGTACATCACGCCGTCACGAATGATTTTCGAACCGTCGAACGGACACTTCGCCGGCATATTAAACTCCTTCTCTTTTCCCGAACGAAGTTCCGGAAAAACCTTGATGATTTTCGGAATCACGTCTCCGGCGCGGCTGACTATGACCGTATCGCCGATTTTCAAGCCCAACCGCATTATTTCATCCGCATTATGCAAAGTGGAATGTTTGACAATAACTCCGCCGACCTCAACCGGTTTAAGGACAGCAACCGGCGTTAACACTCCCGTCCTGCCGACCTGCACGATAATATTCTCGACAATCGCGGTTTTTTCCGCCGCAGGAAACTTATACGCCACCATTCCGCGCGGCGCTTTGCCGATATCGCCCGCTTTATCGTAAAGGACGTTATCGTTCACTGCCGCCACGATGCCGTCAATTTCATAATCGAGTTTCGCGCGCTTTTTTGCCAGCTCGGCGTGAAATGCAACCACCTCTTCAAGCGATTTCACTTTTTTGCCAAGCGGATTTGTTTTGAAACCGAATTCCCCAAGAGCGCGATAATATTTTTCTTTCGTTCCGTACTCCTCGGGTTTCCCTACGAGCGCGTACGCGTAAAAATCAGGTTTGCGGCTCGCGGTAATTTTCGGGTCAAGCTGGCGGATAGAACCAGCGGCGACATTTCGCGGATTCGCGAACAGCTTCCCGCCTTTTTTCTCCTGTTCCTTATTGATGCGAGCGAATTCCTTTTTGGTTAAAAACGCCTCGCCGCGAACCACTAGTTTTTGCGGAATGTTAACTGCGACATGTGAACTGGCTTCTTTTCCATGTCGCTTGTCGCTTGTCGCCAAAAGCCGAAGAGGTATCGCCTCGATAGTTCTTAAATTCTGCGTGACATCTTCTCCCCATTCTCCGTCGCCGCGCGTAGAACCCTGAGCGAAAACTCCGTTTTCGTAGACCAGCTCAACCGCCAAACCGTCCATTTTCAAATCGCAATAAAATTCGGGATTCCCGGCTTGTATCCCTTTTGCTTCCAAATAATCGGCAAAACGCCGGTACCAATCCCGCAAATCCGTTTCATTGAACGCATCGTTCAAAGAAATCATCGGGGAAACATGCTTAACTTTTTTAAATTCTTTCAACGGCTTCCCGCCCACGCGCTGGGTCGGCGAATCCGGGATTACGAGTTCCGGAAACTTTTCTTCAAGGTCAAAAAGCTCTTTTTTGAGCGCGTCTTCCGCCTCGGGTGAAATTATTTCCCTGTTAAAAACCAGCCGCTCGCGGCGATATTTGTTGATGACATTCCGGAGATGCCGAATGCGCTCGCCTGCCGATTTTTTCTCCATAAATCAGAAATTCAACTCTAAGGCGCGATAGGAAGCACCCGACCGACCGACTGAACGGAATGTAACTGCGGATTGGTCCTGGCAATCAATTGCGTTTGAAAAAGAATTATAACAGGTGGCCGTAAAGCTCGCGCCGTTTGAGAACGCAGGTTTAGTGTCTGCGGAGCCAGGGTTGGCAAACTGATACAACATCCAGTCAATACCCGCGTCAGCCGCAAAAATGGCTTTTGCGGAGTTGGCGACATCCGATGTCGAACGAAGCTGATATACCATCAAAAGTCCGGCGATAGTCGTGGCACCGAGAATCGTGCCGCCGAGCGCAAGAACGCTCAAAATCATAACCTGCCCTTTTTTATTTATAGTCATTGGTAGTTAGTCATTAGTTGTCAGTTGTTTATATCATCCGTCCAAAACGCGCGAGCTGACCGTTGTTTCAAAACGCACCGTATAACTTCCGCCAGAAACGCCTCTTGGATTCGCGCCGGTCAAAATTGTAACGAGCGGAGGACGGCCGTCATCATCCTGGTTGCCGGAAATTATAAACGTCAGATATTGCACAGAAATACTGTCTGCGGTGAGTTTCTGGCTGTTGCCACAGGAACCGTTGCCGATAAACCGTCCGACAGCTTCAGCGTCAAAACAATACGTGACGGTATCGCCTTTCGCGTTTATAAACGAAAGAACGCTTGAAGAACCGCATACGGTGCCGTTAGCGCAGAAATTAATCCCGGTTCTTACCTCCCGCGCAATCTGCTCAAGAACCAAACTCATATTGCCGTTTGCGGAAGAAAACGCGGAAACCTGGCGCTGTGTCCTTAACGCCCGCGCAAAACCTCCCACTCCCAAAAGAATAACTACGGAAAAAATTCCCATAGCGACAAGGAGTTCGACTAGGGTGAACCCCCGCGCCAAACGAGCATGCGCGCCTGCGACGCCAGAATTTTTTAATATCCGTTCCGGCGCGAAAGAAAATCCCCTTTTTTTATTCCGCAAAAGATTTTTTTTCATTGCATTAGGAACGCCAATCAAAAAAATGGTCTTCCAAATTAACCGTGAAACTTCCGCCGCCGCGCGTCGTCCAGGAAACTTTAGAGTTGACTTGTATCTCATTTTGGCTAACCCAAATAATTTTTATTACTCGGCTGAAATTCGTCTGGATGGTTCCGCTGTAACTATATGTGTTATTTGCCGGGTCAAACGACAAAAAACGGCCGAGGTTCGGCGTTAATGAAAAGCTGTTGTTCGATTCATCGTACTCAATTTCGTGATCGCCGGGGTCAAGTCCTGCGTTCCAAGATTTTTTTTGGATAGTATTCGCGTCGACGATATTCCGCGCGACCTCGATGCCCTCTGCCGCGAGATAAGTAGCGATATAATTATCCCCAGCCACCCTGTTTAAGCTGATTGAACGGCTCAATAAAGAAAATACCCCTAAAAAACCCACAACCAAGAGCGAAATTGCCATCAACGATTCTATCAACAACTGACCGTCGCGATTATTCGGCCTCATCTGAATAGTATAACAGGTATTGCGTATGGCTATAAACCCTTCGCGCGCTTATCGGAAACGATTCTAGAACGTAATTTGTCCCGCCGAACTCACTGTCACCGTTACTACGGCGGAACCATCTTGAGTTCCCAACGCTATATTGCCGAAACCATCGGAAATAAAAGAGCCGCCGGAATCCATCAGAGTGGTCGGGTCGGGAGGAATAAAAATTATATCGTCTATTCTGTCTCCGCCTTTTGGAGGCGGAGAAATAAATACCAGGTCATTGCTCAAAGAAAATTGGGATATTTGCACTTCCGCTTCTAAATCGATATTCGTTATTTTTTTACACTCTATGCCGGACGGCTTCGCATAACTGAAAAGCGAATAACGATTGTTGCCATAATCGATATGGATGCCGTAGCCGCAGATTTCCGCTGATTCCTCGCGGTACGTTGAAAGAGAAAGTGATTTTGCGCGCGAAATAACCTGCACAAGCTTCGCTTCCTCAACGTATAGAGCGACCTGCTGCCTGCTGGCATGATTGTAGATAATCAGAAAAGCGGAGAGTCCGCTGGTTACGACAAGCACAACCAGAAGTTCGATCAGAGTAAAAGCCTTTCGGCCTTTTGCCCGATACTGAGCGTGTCGAAGGATGAAAGTGAACCCGGCACATAATCCGTTTATGTACCGTGTAAATCCCCTTCGCTTGCGAATGCGTTTGTTGAATACATCACGGAAAAACTTTGTCATCGAGGTGATTAACTTTCGAGCAGTTTCCAAAATTGTTCAAATAATCTCTGAGCATCCTCGGTGGTTTCGTTCGTATAATTTTCCCGAGAGCGTTCTCTGCAGTAATTCACATACTGGGAGAGGGTCATATTCCCAGAGACATTTTTATCTTTCCTAACTTGAAAATTGGGATGCCGCTCAATTAAATCGGCCGCTTCTTTATACGACACGCGAACTTCTGCGCCAAATGGACAAGGGATGCCTATATTTTTTTCGATTCCATTCATACGTTAATTGTATCATTCTTTCTACTGCATAAAAACGACTCCTTTCGGGTGCTCAAAGTTTGAACAACCTTAAATAAAAATCCACGATCTGATAGCCGAAAAAAAATACGGCAAGCGAGGCGGCCCCCAGAAACGGCCCGAACGCAATATAACTTTTCATTTTTTTCTTGTTCAACATAATCGCTCCAATGCCGATGAACGAACCGATAACGAAAGAAAGAACGTTTATTAAAATAATGTCGGGCCAGCCGAAGACGAAACCGAGCGCGGAAGCGAGCTTCAAGTCGCCGACCCCCATTGCCCTGCCTCTTGTAAGCAAAATAAGAAACGCGAAAAACGCCCCGGCGACGAAAAGAGCGAATAAATGATTGAGTAAAACATTCTGGCGCAAGCCGGACAAAAGAGCGTAGTGCCCGAGAAAAGAACCTTGAAGGTTATTGAAGGGCTGAAAGAAAATTATGAAAATTCCGAGAACGAGAAGCATGATATTCGCTTCGTCTGGAATTATCCGAAGCCGGAAATCAATCAAGGAAATGAGCAGAAGTATCGAGAACACTGAAATCCACAACGCGGAAAGAATAACGAATAATGAGGATTGGAGAGTGAAAAAACGCGCGAGTTGCGAGGGAACGAATACAAAAACGAAACCGCTGATAAATTCAACCAACGGATATTGGAGACAGATTCTCCGACGGCATCTTCGGCATCTGCCTTTTTGAATAAAAAAACTGAAGATCGGTATCAGTTCAAACCATCGAAGTTCGGCGCCGCATGACGGACACCTTGAACGGCTTGACTGGCTGACAGAGAAACCGCCGATGATTTTTGCATCCCACAAAAATAAGTGTTCCTCGTATCTGTCGGCTATGACCTTCAAAAAACTTCCGACAGAAGCGCCGAAAGCAAAAAGAATGAACTCCATTGGTTAACCGCTGAAACTATTAGAAATGGATGCAGTAAGTGGATTCCGTGCAGAAAGGCGCTGCGTCTACGGCGCTATTTTGAAGAGCCGAGTTGTTGGGGTCCTCGAATGTGGCTCCCAATACGTAACTGTCCCCGTTGAATGATACCCAATAAAAATAGTCCCTGCTTGCAGTCGGGTCATTAGGAATCTGTTTTATCCCGATTCCGCTATTGATGAGCGCAAGGGTTAAAGCATCCCAGCTATCAGGTTGCACCGTATTATCTCCCGTGCAGAACATTTCTGGCTCCTCTCCGCCAGGATAATAGCCGCACTTCGTATAATACAATTCCAAGCCGGTTTGCACCTGCCGCAAGTCGGAAATCCTGCGCGCGTCCCGACCCTGCCGCTGAACGGGCCCCAATCCCACCAAAACCGCGGATGCCAGAACCGCGATGATTGCGACGACAATCAAAATTTCTATTAAAGTAAACCCTCGCATCAAATTCTTTTGTTCATCCATTTTCATATTATTAGTTGCAATTATACCACACAAATCCCATCATTATCCACAAGCTGTTGAAAACCGGCCGTCAATGAATTGACCCTATAAGCTGATACAAGGGTAGCAATACTGAAGCGAAAAGCAGTCCGACCAACCCGCCTATGCCGACGATTAAAATTGGTTGAATCAGTTCTACAATGTTATCTATCATCGTATCGGCTTCCCTGCCGTAAAAATTCGACAGGCGCGAAAAAGTCGTCTCCAGCTGGCCCGCGGTTTCTCCAACTGCGAGCATTTGAGTGAACATAGCCGGAAAATAGTCGGAATACTTTGCAGTTGACGAAGAAAGCGGCTGCCCCTGGCGGACATTTTCGGCGATCTCATGAAAAATTTCCCTGTAAATGACATTGTCGGTTGTCTCGCCGATTATTTCCATCGCCTGAACCGCAGGAATGCCGCCGCGGAGAAGCATCGAGGCGGTATTCGCTATATGCGTAATCGTAAGCGGAAGATAAATCTTGCGGATAATCGGCAAATGAATTTTCAATTCATCTTTGGTCGCCATCCCTTCGGGTGTCTGGAAATAATCGAGAACCATGACAACCGCCACTCCTGTCCCGAGAAGCAATACCGCCCACCACCGGCCCAAAAATCCGCCGAGATTAAGAAGAGCCGAACTGAAAAACGGAAGCGCAACTCCCGCTTCTACGAAAATCGGCCCAATTTGAGGAAGAACGAAAGCCACCAAAATAAACGCCACAACAATGAAGAGGCCGATGACGATAACCGGATAGATAAGCGCCGAACGGGCTTTCGTAATGAGCGCGTACTCGCGTTCGAGATAATCGGCGAGAAACCCTGCGACGCTTTGGAGATTGCCCGTGATTTCGGCTGAACGAACCATACTGACAAAAAATCTCGAAAAAACGTCCGGCTGGCGCTCAAGCGTCTGAGAAAAAGAGAGTCCTGCGTCAATATCTTCCGAAATCTGAAGTGCGGCTTCTTTCAGGCGTGGATGAGCGGTTTGCTCGTAAAGAATTCTGAGACTGTTATTCAGGGGAACGCGCGCCTCAAGAAGAGTTGCGAGCTGGCGCGCGAAAACAACCAAGTCGCGCCGCTTTACCCTGCCGAAAAAATAGCCGGCGATTCTTTCATACCAGTGAGCGCCCTCGGCTTCTTCCAAGCTTAAAGTGAAAACATTGTGCGTGGCTAAAATATTTACGGCGGCGTCCTTGTTGCCCGCTTCAATGATACCCACCTGGTTCTCGCCTTCTTTGGTTTTACCCTGGTATTTAAACTTCATAAGAAAATCAAATATCAAAGTGCAAAAATCAAAATGAAAGATTCAAATGCAAAAAGAAATTAACACTAGATTCTTTTTCTGTTTTTACTTTTTCATTTTGCATTTTGATGTTTGATTTTTTAATTTACTATCAAATTCTCTCCAACAATATCCGAAGCTCTGCCGGGTTGGAAGAATAGAGCTCGGCGTTTTCAAGCGACACCTCCTTGTTTTTTACAAGATTCGCAAGTGAACGGTTCATGGTGGTCATCCCTTCCTGTAAACTGGTTTCGATAACCAAATCAATCTGGTACACTTTCCGTTCCCGAATCAAATTCCGGATTGCCGGATTGACAATCATGATTTCGAGCGCCGGTATGCGCCCTCCGGAGAGACGAGGCAAAAGCCGCTGGGAAACAATCGCGACCAGCGTCGAAGCAAGCTGGGAAATCACCTGTCCCTGCTGTTCCGCCGGAAACGAATCGATTATTCTGTCGACGGTCTGCGAAGCCGAATTGGTGTGAAGCGTAGAAAAAACAATGTGTCCCGTTTCGGCGGCAGTCATCGAGGTTGAAATGGAAATCGCATCTCTCATTTCCCCTATCATAATGACATCCGGGTCCTGACGGAGAATCGTGCGAAGTCCCGCGTGGAACGTCGGCGTGTCGGTGCCGACTTCGCGCTGGGAAACAATGCACCTATCCTGCGTAAAAAGATATTCTATCGGGTCTTCGATGGTGACGATATGGTCTGTGCGATTGTGATTGACTTCGTCGAGAAGAGCGGCGAGAGTCGTCGATTTTCCGTGGCCGGCCGGACCGACGACCAAAATAAAGCCCTGCGAAAGTTTCGTGAAATCGTGAAGAATAGGCAGAAGACCCAACTCTTCAATTGTCCTGATACGCGCCGGAATCAAGCGCAGTGAAGCCGCCATATAACCTCGCTGGAAATAGACATTTACCCGGAATCTCGCTTTGTCCTCGAAGCTATAGGCAAAATCAAGCTGGCGGTTTTTCAAAAAACTCTCTTTCTGTCCGGGGGTCAAAATGGCGGAAATCATTTCTTCTACGCTCTCCGGCGTAATCATCGGTTCTTTCTCAAGCGATACCAACACGCCGTCAATACGAAGCGTCGGCCGCCTGCCTACGGCAAGATGCAAATCAGACGCATTCTGCCGCGCGGTAGTCACCAACAAGTCCTTTAATTTTTCTTTAAGTTCCGGCATAAAATTAGGTTTTGGTTTTTATATTATTTTTTGCTTCCGCATTTGTCCCGTAAGATTAGTATACCACTTTCAGGAGTAATCGCTAATATGCGAATCAACTCAAATATACGAATTTGTATATTACCTGCAATTTGCATATTCGCGATTACTCTAAGCTTCTTCGGTTTCCCGAATAACCTCTTCAAGCGAGACCATCCCCGACAGGGCTTTCAGGATTCCGTCCTGGCGGAGCGTGGTGACTCCCTGGCGCTTTGCTTCCTCAAAAATCTTCTGCGATGTCGGTCCGGTATTAACGATTTCGGCGAGAGCGGACGACATTTTTAAAACCTCGAAAATCGCCACTCTGCCGATAACGCCGCGATACTGGCATTTCACGCATCCCGCGCTGTGATAAATGGCGTATGGTTCTTCGTATGAGGAAGTTGTTTCCCGCGGCGCATCACTCAAGGACTTCTTTATGAGCTTTTGGATTTCCGCCGGCGCGACTTCCGCTTTTTTACAGCCGTCGCATAACCGGCCCACAAGCCGCTGAGAAACCATTAAATTAAGGGAAGATGGCAAAAGAAACGGCTCTACTCCCATATCAATCAGCCTCGGTATCACTCCGACTGCATTGTTGGTATGAAGCGTTGAGAGAACGATATGACCCGTAAGCGCGGCGTGAACCGCGAGTCCGGCTGTCTCGTTGTCCCTGATCTCGCCCACCATAATTATATCCGGGTCTTGGCGGAGAATCTGCCGCAAGCCGGAAGCGAAATCATAACCGATTTCCGGCCGCACCTGCGACTGATTGATTCCCGCGACAAAATATTCAATCGGGTCTTCCAAACTTAAAATGTTAACGCCTTCTTTGTTCAGTGTCTGGAGAAGCGCGTAGACAGTGGTCGTCTTGCCGGAACCCGTCGGTCCAGTAATCAAAATCATGCCGAACGGTTTTGCCAAGCCCTCGCGAACTATCTCCAAATTTTTTCCTATCAACCCCAATTGGTCGAAGTTTTTAAGCCCGGTGACGGAATCGAGCACGCGAATCGCGGCTTTTTCGCCGAGCGGAGTCGGAAACGTGGAAACACGGAAGTCGATGCTTCTGTCAAATACTTTAGCCCGAAACCTGCCGTCCTGCGGCACTCTCGCTTCGTCTATTTTCAGATTGGAAATAACCTTAACGCGAGAGATAATCGATTGGGAAAGTTCAAGCGGAAGCGCGGCTTCCTCGCGGAGCTTGCCGTCCACCCGAAAACGAATTCTCAAATAATTTTCCTGCGGTTCGATATGAATGTCCGATGCTCCGCTCTGGACGGCCTCCGTAAAAGTCCTCGCTACAATCCTGATAATCGGCGCCTCTTCGCTGTTCACGACAGCCGTTTCTTCCAGCTTGACAAGGGGGCGTCCGCCGGCGCCGGTTTTCAGGTTGAGCGTCTGGACCGCCGCCTCGATCTCTGTTTTATAAGGAGAATATTTTTTGACGATTTCCTGCCAGTCGCCGTACGAGACGAGATAGACGCCAAGGTTCATACGATCGCGCCTCGCGATGAATTTCAGCGCTTCCTGCGATTTAGGGTCGTCAGGATGAAGCATGCCGACAATCAAGAGATTATCCTTTTTTGTGATAGGTATCGCGCCGTATGTTCTCGCGGTTTCTTCGGGAACGAGCTGCAGAAGCGCGCCGTCAAAATGGTCAATATCAACTTTTTGGTACGGAATTTTGAGAAGCTCGCTTTTAATCCGCGCGACTTTCACGTCGTCAATCAAACGCTTAGTATAAATCAGTTCTTCCGCGGAACGACCGGAAAGAAGCGCTTCCCGCCCCAGTTTATTTACGGCATCTTGATTCAGCAGACCTTGTTTCTGAAATTCCTCCAAAAGTTGTTCGTTAGTCATAGTCGCTTTGCTCCGCTACGAAATACGAATAACTTACGAAAGTACGAAAATCTTACTTGTTTCAATTTCGTATATTCGTATTTTTTCGTATTTCGTAGCAAAGATGTTTAAAAGCCCAAAAACGGATTGCTCCTCCCCAAGTTCTGCGGAGGCGTCAAAGTAACATACTGCTTCAACGCCTGGAACGCGGCATTGTCAAGCAATTCTTGCGGATTGATGTTTATTTTAGAGAGTTGCTGGACGTTTTTGAAAGAAGGCGAAGCGGTAAATTCAACCAACTCCGGGTTTTTGAAAAAAATATAATAGACGCTCGCGGCGGTTATTGCCAAAACGGCAATCCATGTCAGAAAATTAACAATACTTCCGCTGTTTCTTTTTTCTTCAACTATAATTGCCATGATTTTGATGAGTTTCCAATCTCCAAGTTCTAATCTCCAAACAATTTCAAATCGCTAATTACTCTTGAGATTGGGGTTTAGATTATGTTTATTGACCTTGATAGTATGTACTGACAGTTAAATCATACATGTAAAGGTTCTGGTCCGGCTTGGCGGCCGGCTGGAAACTTATTTTTTGGATATCGAAAATCCTGATGTTCGATTCCAGATTTTTAAGGAACGCTTTGAAGTCCTCATAGCTGCCGATGAGCCGTATTTGGAATGTGATGACCCCGAATGGTTTCAGTATCGCTGTTGCGGAAGCTCCGACGGTTTTTCCCGAAAGCGCTTTGGATTTAACAGATGCGGTCTGCATAACCGGCACGTTTACCGTAACGCCCTGAAGCGCCAAGCGATTATTCTGAACCAAGCTTGTGATTTGGGCGAATGCTCCGGCTAAATCGGGATTTAACGGCAACGCGAGCGAAACCACATCCTGAAACTGTCCTTCGCCCTTATACGAAGCGATTGAGTTTTTAACCTGCAATATGGAGGCCCGTTGGTTTTGAACGAAACTCTCCCGACTCATGGCCTGCGCTTTCCGCTCTTGCGCCTCCTGATAGACGGGTTCTGCGAGGTTGAAATATATAAGGAAAGCGGCCGTCACCAAAACAAAGGCGGCGATTAAACTAAAAAATCTTTTTGTTGATTGTTTCATACTCGATATTAAATCTCTAATCTCTAAGTTCTAATCTCTTCAGCCCGAGGCTGATCCGCCTTTGGCGGAAAACAATCTCAAATTCCAAAACTTGTAAAAGTCGTTTTTGAGATTTCATGTTTTTGACATTGTTTAGAAATTAGAGATTATGATTTAGAGATTCGCTCTATGGGGACGAAAACGATTGGTTAAAAAAGCTCCGAGTAAAAAAAAGAACAAAATCGAACTGCCACGTGCCGTTTGAGGAAACATTCAAACTATTCACATTGATTCGTTCGACTGCCGACTCGTTTTGAAAGGCCTGGAGTTGCTGGATGAAATCGTTTGTTGTTTTCGCCGCGCCGGTCAACGCGAGCTGATTGGTTCCCGGGCTGAAATTGAACCTCGTGTAATAGATATTGGCGCTGGTATTTTTTTCGAGCCAATCAAAGAGCGCGGACGATATGACATGTTTTTGAAGAATCCCGCCGAGGTTTGAAAGCTGGGAGTAAAATGAAATAAGCTGTTCTTGGTCGCTTAACGGAATTTCCTGGGTAAATTTCTGGATTTGAGCGTCAAGACCGCTGATTTTAGAATTCAGATACGGTTTATAGCCGAACATCAGGCCGAGGTAAACCCCTACGCTTATGAAAAAAATCGTGGCGGCGAACATCAAAAGCTGACCCGACCAGCCCGGCGTATGAACCGGCTCTCGGCTTAATCGGTCAACAACTTGTTCGGGAAGCGCCATGATAAAAATTTAAAATGCAAAGATAATAAAGTTGAAATCTTTTTTCATTTTACATTGTAATTTTGCATTTTGATATTTGATTTTTGGATTACGAGAATTCTCGAAGAGTCAATCCCAGAGCCACGCTCAACAAAGGATTTAATTCTCCCGCCAGCGGTTCTATGCCCGGAGGATATTCGAACCGCAACAGAGGAGCGGCTTTGACGGTTGGTATGCCCAAACGTTGCTGGACATACTTCTCGATGCCAAGGAGATTCGCGCCGCCGCCGCTTAAAATCGCCCGCTCAATTTCTCTCGCTCCGGGAACCTGACTTTTATAATTAAATTGCACTCTTTTCACTTCATTGATTATACCATCTACAAAAGGCAACATGATTGTGGATAACTCGTAATTCGGTCCCGTTCCGATAATGCCCCTTTCTTTTTTGAGTTCTTCGGCGCGAAGCGGATTGATATTCAAGCTTGAAGAAAGCGCCTGGGTCAGGGACGCGCCGGCAAAATCGCTTTGGCCGCTGAAATGAACCGTCCCTTTGTCGGCAATCACGACGACCGTTGAACGGCTGCCGATGTCGATGATAAAAGTCGGCGTCTGGTCGGCGCCGACCAGAGCCCTCGTCAAACTTAAATTCTCTATTTCCAACGTCCCCAAATTCATGCCCGCTTCTCTGAAAATCCGCTGATATCTCGCTATCTGCTCGCGGGGAACCGAAATTAAAAATATCTGCTGATAATTGAATCCCTTTTCATCGCGATACTCGCCGACTTTCATCCAGTCAATCGCGACTTCGGAAATCGGAACGGGAATATATTGTTTTGCTTGAAACGCAATTGACTTTTCGAGGTCGCTTTTCGACATTTCCGGAAACGTGAGAATGGTGGTAAAAGCCGAAAAAATCGGAAACGAGGCGACGGCTTCTCTCGTTTGGGGCTTCATATGCGCGATTGTCGCTTTCAAAAGGTCTATAATTTCGCGCTCAAAAAGTTTGAGGGCGCTTGTTTGAAGAGCGGTGTTGACCCGCAACAAAGAACTCCGGCTTTCCAGAATGGCGTAATTGAGAATCTGTGGCAGCCGTTCGCCTTGTTTAACCTCCACCACTTTCACGGATGTGGTTCCTATGTCAACGCCAAGATACGAAGGCGTTATCGTTTGCTTCAAAAAACGAAGTGGCTGTAAAAACTTGAAAGGGTTCTGCATATTTTTTTGTAGATTAATTTCTACGGGGAAATTAGTTGCTGGAAATTGGAAAATAGTAATCGAAATGAGAGATTGGAAAATAGCTGACCAATTTCTTATTTCAATTTTCCATTACTAATTTCTATTTTCTCACAAC
>JACQKU010000001.1 GCA_016204335.1 Candidatus Liptonbacteria bacterium | reverse complement strand
TCATTTTGCATTTTGATATTTGATTTTTGAATTTACTATACTTCCATCCTCGAAAATCCGTTCACTTTCACATTCTCCCCGACTTTGGCGATAACTTCGCTTATCAACGCTTCTATCGTTTTTGATTCGTCTTTGACATAGGGCTGTTTCAAAAGTTCTTTAACATCGGCGGGCGCCATCGCCGCAACTTGCATCGCGAGTTCATGCGCGAGTTTCCGGAACGGCTCGGAGCGAACCACAAAATCGGTTTCTGCGCGGATATCCACCAACACTCCTATTCGTTCGTTGTGGACATAGGATTCAATAAGACCCGCGCCGGCTTCGCGCCCCGCCCGTTTCTCCACTTTCGCGAACCCCTGTTCATGAATGATTTTTACGGCTTTGTCCAAATCGCCGCCGCTCTCGCGCAGAGCTTTCTTGCATTCCATCACGCCCGCGCCGGTCATATCCCGCAATTTAGTGATATTTTTAACGTCGTCTTTCATGTTATGCCGCCGCCTGATTCATTTTCTCCGCTGTTTCAACGGATTCTTTCGGCTCTGCGGAATGGAGCGCCTTTGCCTCCCGCATTGCTTCAGCCGCTTTTTCCAAAAACCAATTGACGCTTTTTCTCGCCTTGGTGTTTCCGATTACGGAATATTCCGCCAGGTCGGGGTCAATGTCCGTGTTCACATACGCAATTATGGGAATCTTAAGCCGTTTTGCCTCGCGAACCGCCGTCATATGGATGTTCGGGTCAATCATAAGCAAAGCGTCAGGCAGAGCGAGATAATTTTCCAAACCGCCGAACAGTTCTTCCAGCCGCCGGATTTCGCGCTCGAACCCGAGCCGCTCTTTCTTTGTGTATTTTTCAAGCCCTCCGGTCCTCAAATCGTCCTTCAACTTTTTATAATAGTCGTTCCGTTTGGAAATTATTTTGAAATTTGTTAGAAGCCCTCCGAGCCAGCGCGCGGTCACGAACGGCATATTGAATTCTTTCGCGAGTTTGACGACTCCTTCGACCGCCTGCGGCTGCGTGCCGACCAAAAGAATGTTGCCGCCTTGCGGCGAGCTTGCTTGTCTTGCCTGCCCCGAGCCGGGCTGAAGGGAACCGCCTTGCGGCGAATCAGCCGAACCCGTCGAACGTGCCGAACCGCCGCCACGAATCTTTTCTTTGAGAAAAAGAAGCGCCTGCTCGAGCCCTTCGAGGGTTTTCTCGAGATTGATGATTTCCATCTCGTTCCTTGTCACGAGAATATACGGCCTCATCCGCGGGTTAGTTTTGGTCCGCTTCCTGCCGAAAAAAACTCCCGCTTCAATCAATTCTTTGAAGCGTTCTCCGGAATACAAGCTGACTACCGCCTCGTCGGTTATTTTGTTATCGATGGGTTCGGACATGAGAAAGATTATAGTAAAGGTTTTAGAATTTGTAAATCCCCTCCATCGCCGGACTTTTTTATAGACGACACAGACAAAGAGGTTGGCGAGATGCTATATTCGGCTACAGCACGGCACATCAACGGCACGACACATCAAACATTGAGGAGTGGACAATGGAAAACTGGGGAATGCCGGGTGCAATCCTCATCGCAGTAGTTGCGCTCCTCGCGGGGACATTGCTCGCGGTCACGCTCATCCCCGCGCCATGATGCCAAACCGGATTCCATCGCCCGACCGATGGTGGGAACATTATCGGTCGGGCGGAAACTTGAGCGCGTTATTTTTAAAATAGCGGATTCAAGTTTCGTAAAAACAACTCGCCCGCGGTACAACTTTCGTACCGAGGGCGTGCCCGTTATTACTCCTTCACGGGCGGAAGGGCTACGCAATACTACGGAGTTCCTACCGCAACTGCATGCGATCGAGCTCGGCGAGGAGCGCCGGCGGGGCCATACTCCTGACAAACCCCATTATCTCGGCGTCCCGCTCGTCGAGGTGCTTGACTTCGAGAGTCCCGGCGGAGCGAAGCCGAGCGACGACCTGTCGAAGATCCAGTCCGAGAGTATCCTCAAAGTCGTCTTTAATGGCAAGGCCTCGATCCCCGAAACAGACGACGACCTCGCCCCACTCACCCAGCTCGTTCCGGATCTCCTTGAGGGCGGCTTCCCCGTCCCTCGAGGAGACGAGTTCATGCAAAAGAACCCAGCTACTTCCGTGGTTGGGCATGTGTCCTCACCTCCCATTGGTGGTAAGTTAACCTCGCACAGTGAACTGCATATTGCGATATGTGACTCGCTTCCTAATTGCCATTCAACATCATTATCCAAAAAAAGTAAAGTTTTGATTTTTTTAAGAAAAAACTCTTGCTTCCCTTCGCCAATGCTTCCGCCGAAGCTGCTTACTCCGCCGAAGTAGCTTCGGCTACGAAGGCCGGGAAAGCTTTGGCGGACAAGTCGGCAGACGAACAATCCAATACTCATACTTTCCTATTCGCGCGAATAGGAAAGTATGAGTAAAAAATCAGAACTTCCTCAAAACTCCACTCCGTATTTCGCGAGTTCGCCGTCGTTGAACGGATGTTTTATTTCTTTCATTTCGGTTGCCAAGTCCGCGGCATCAATGAATTCCTCTGGCGCGCCGCGGCCGCTTAAAATCAATAACCGTTCCTTTGGATAATCTTTAATCGCATCAATCACATGCTCCGGCTTCAAAAGCCCCAGAGAAACCGCCACGTTAATTTCGTCCAAAACAATCAGATACCATTTTTTGCCAGCGGCTTCCTCTTTGAAATATTCCAGCGCTTTTTCCGCGGCTTTTTGATGTTCTTCGCGCGGCAGTTTGTCGCCGAGAATACCCACGAATCCCAAGCCCATTTTTTTGACTGTAAACTGTGGGGTGGGAATTTTTTGTCCGCGTTGATCCGCGTTTGGATCCGCGTATGTCTGCGCTCGGAGCGCAAAGCGCTCCGAGAATTCATCTTCGCCCGACCGCCACGGCCCTTTTATAAACTGTATCATCAGCGCGCTTTTGCCGCGGCCCAGAACGCGAACCATCTGTCCCAAAGAGGCGGTCGTCTTGCCTTTGCCATTGCCGGTAAAAACAATAATCATAAAATTTTTCCTTTCTTGTCCGCCGTAGCCTTGGCGAAGGCGGAGCCGTTTCCGGTGAATACTATTATCATAACGGTATCGGCAGTTTTTATCGGTTGTCGCCTTTGCCAAGTACAGTTCCCCTGTCTTTCCGTGAATTTAACTTCTCAATATTTGCTTCCGCAACTTTGCTAAAAGGGACTTTTAACTCTTCGGCAAGCATTGCCAAATACCACAGGACATCGCCCATCTCTTTGATTATTTCCTCGCGAGACGTTTCATCAACAATTCCTTTTTTATCTCGCAATAACTTTTTTACCTTTTCAACCACTTCTCCGGTCTCGCCGGCAAGACCTAAGGCGGAATATAAATAAAAAAGCTCGGGCTTCTTAAGCAAATCTCCGATAGCCTCCCTGTAAACGGCGGTTTTCTTCGCAAGTTTCTGATATTCGTCGAAATTCATGTTTTGAATTTTATCATAAAATTACTCCGCCACCGAGCATCTCTAAAGAGGAACCCTCCTTCGCCGAGGCTACGGGGGGCAAGTAAAACACCGCCGACTGACCCGATGCGACGAACTTCTGAGGGACATCGAAAATCAACACATAACGAATTTGTCGCGAATTTACTAATTTGCCTCTTATTCGTTTATTCGTATGAGATTCGCCATTTGCTGATAAGCGTAGATGTGCGCCCGCCAACGGCTGCCGATACCGCACCCGCGCCATCACTTTTATTCCCTTATTCCCTATTCGCTTATTCGCGCGAATTAGAGAATAGGAAGGATTTATAAAATTCACGTCGCGGAGCAAAACTTCTTTTTTATACAATGCCGGATTATTGCTCCCTTCGGCAACGGTAAGCGTATTCGCCTTGATATCTTTTTCCGCCACATAAAGTGGCTCGAAATTTGTTTTCCGCGTTAGTCCGCGCCTGCTCTGAGCCACGTCGAAGAGTTCATTCCCCGCCTTCGCCTGGCTACGAGCGGGCAGGCGCGTAAGTCCGCGATTGGCCACGCCAATATGCCTCTGGCCAATCGTATAAAACTGCGCGCCGGAATGTTCGCCGATAACTTTATAAGAACCGTCGCTCTGGGCAAGTCTGACTTGCCCGGTTTTGGGCTTAATATATCTGCCCAAAAAATCATCGAGTTTGACTCGACCCAAAAAACAAATCCCCTGCGAGTCTTTTTTGTCCGCGGTCGGCAGTCCGGCTTTCCGCGCGATTTCCCTGACTTCCGGTTTCACGTAATCGCCGATTGGAAATAAACAATGCCGCAACTGCTTCTGCGTCAGTGTCCAAAGAAAATAACTTTGATCTTTGTTTTTATCTTTCCCAATTCCCAGCCCAAAGGAAACTTTGCTTTGCGAGAAGCTATCGGAGGTTCTGCGGGCTTGATCTCGCCTTATTAGGCGAGCCGCAGAACCGAGATGCAGGCGCGAAATTTCCGCTGGAGAAATTTTGACGCCGGTTCTCGCAAAGCAAAGTTTCCGCGCATAGTGTCCGGTCGCCACATAATCCGCTCCCATCGCGAGCGCCTTTTCCAAAAACAATCCGAACTTGATTTCCTTGTTGCACATCACGTCCGGATTCGGCGTTATTCCATGGCGATACCCGTCCACCATATACTTCACCACTTTCTTTTTATATTCCTCCTCAAAATCCCAGACATAAAAAGGAATGCCGAGTTTTTCCGCAACCCGCCGGGCATCTTCCGCATCTTTTTCAGCGCAACCGTCGACATTGAAACAGCGCATAAATACGCCGACGACATCATAGCCTTCATTCTTCAGAAGCAACGCCGCGACGCTTGAATCAACCCCGCCCGACATCGCAACAAAAACCCGTTTCTTGCTTTTATTACTTATAATCGTTTTCGCCTTGTCCATCCGGCTAATGTAATCCTTTTTCAAATCAGACGCAATCTTTTGTATAGAGTTATAATTTACTTATGCGAATTATCGCTCATCTTGATATGGACGCTTTTTTCGCCGCCGTTGAGGAACGGGAACGGCCGCGTCTTCGCGGAAAACCTATAATTGTCGGCGCAGACCCGAAAAACGGGCAGGGACGGGGCGTTGTTTCAACGGCGAATTACGCGGCTCGCGAATACGGCATCCGCTCGGCAATGCCGATATCGCAGGCATGGCGGCTTTCCGAAGGCGCGAGGAGAAACGGCAAACCGGCGGCGGTTTTTCTCGAGCCGGATTTTAATAAATATGCGGATGCGTCGGATAAAATCATCGCGATTGCAAAAACATACGCGCCGCTCGTCGAACAGGCAAGCATAGACGAAATGTATTTGGATTTGAGCTTCTCAAAAAATTACGGACAAGCGGAGAAAATCGCGAATAAAATAAAAAGGGAAATCAAAACGCGGGAACGGCTTACCTGTTCCATCGGCATCAGTCCCAACAAGCTCGTTTCCAAAATCGCGTCGGACATGAAAAAACCGGACGGACTCACGATTGTTCTTCCCGAATTTGTCGAAAAATTTATCGAGCCGCTTGCAATCAGGAAAATTCCCGGCATCGGCCCGAAAACCGAAGAATTATTTTTGAAAAAGGGCGTTAGGATAGTCGCCGATTTGAAAAAATTCAGCCGCGAAGAACTCGGGGAAATCCTTGGCGTGTGGGGACTCGAGTTGTATGAAAAAGTACGCGGGCGCGATGATTCGCCGCTTATCGAAGAACGCGAGGTAAAGTCAGTCGGCAGTCAGGAAACATTTGAAAAGGACACGCTTGATTCGGGTATTGTCATAAACCTGCTTAAAGTTCTTGCCGATGAAGTGATTGGGAATTTCAAGAAAGAGGGATTTGAAAAATTCCGGCGCGTGGTTGTCACGGTCCGATTCGCCGATTTTGAAACAAAAACAAAAAGCCGTACCATAAAAGAACCGGCCGATTCTCTTGAAACGCTGCAATTCGAAGCCCTGAATCTTCTGATGCCTTTTTTCGACAAGAGGGAAAATCCAAGAGCCAAGAAAATACGCCTCATCGGCATTCGTGTTGAAAAATTAACCGTCTGAAAGTTATTTATCGGTTCCAATCGACGCTCTCGGGCTTTGTCCATTTTTTTATTAAACCCGACGATCGTCGGGTTTAATAAAAAATGACGGAACGAAATTTTGTTTAAAACCCAATTCTGCGCCGATACTTTAAACAGTGGTATAATGCAGAGATGGAAAATACCATAATCAAGAAAGCCGCTTTCGCGGCAGGATGCTTCTGGGGCGTGGAAGAAGCGTTCCGAAATCTGAAGGGGGTTGTCTCGACTGCTGTCGGATATGCCGGAGGCACGTTTGAGAATCCCGCCTATGAAGACGTGTGCGGAGGGAAAACCGGCCACGCCGAATCGGTGCTCGTGGAATACGACTCTTCGGAAATAACATACGAGGAACTGCTCAAAGTTTTTTGGGAAATCCACGACCCGACTACGCCGAACAGGCAGGGGCCCGATGTCGGAAACCAATACCGTTCGGTCATCTTTTTCCACGACTTGGAACAGAAAGCGACCGCGGAAAAATCAAAAACTGAACTCCAACTCTCGAAAAGGTATGCGAGTCAAGTTGTCACGGAAATCGTTCCGGCATCGACGTTTTATCGCGCCGAAGAATATCATCAGCAGTATATCAAGAAACAAGGTCGGAGCGCGTGCCGAATATGACAACAGAAGAAAATAGAAAAATAAATAAGAGCGACGAAGAATGGAAAGAAATTCTGACTCCGGAGCAGTATCGCGTAATGCGGGAAAAAGGAACCGAACCGGCGTTCACGGGCAAATATTACGACTCGCATGAAAAGGGAATGTATCGCTGCGCTTCGTGCGGCAGCGAACTTTTTTCATCAAACGCGAAATTCGATTCCGGCACCGGCTGGCCGAGCTTTGCGGAACCAGCGAATCTCGAACACATTGAGCTAGAAGAAGACAGAAGCCACGGAATGGCTCGGATAGAAGTTGTATGTAAAAATTGCGGCGCGCATCTTGGACATCTATTTGAAGACGGACCTAAAGAGAAAGGCGGAAAACGATATTGCATAAATTCCGTGTGCCTCAAACTCGAAAAAAATGGATGAGTCCTCGGAAATTCTTTTCGCAGACAAACCGAAAGGAATCACCTCGTTCGACGTCATTCGCTTGCTACGGAAAAAATTGGGAATTAAAAAAATGGGACACGCCGGCACGCTCGACCCGTTTGCGACTGGCCTTTTGATTGTGGGCATCGGCGAAGGAACGAAACGGCTGAACGAATATATGGGCTTGCCGAAAACCTATGTGATGGATGTGCTTTTGGGTCGGCGCACCGACACCGGAGACCCGGAAGGAATGACTCTTGAAGAAAAAGAAGTTAAAGAAATTGACGAATCGCTCCTCAAAAAAATCCTCAAGGAAATGGAAGGTGAAATCGAGCTTCCGATACCGAAATACTCGGCGGTGAAGCATAAGGGTATTCCCCTCTACGCGTACGCGCGGAAAAACATTCTGGTTGAAGAAAAACTACGCACGACAAGAATTTTTTATCTGAAACTTCTTGGCATCGAACCGCGTGAAAAGAGCGTTGTTCTTAAAATTGAAATGAAATGCGAAAAGGGAACGTATGCCCGCGCCGTCGGCGAAGAAATCGGCGGGCGGCTCGGCGTTCCGGCGATGCTTGAAAACCTGCGGAGGACGAAAATCGGGGATATTGACGTCAGCAAAGCAGAAAAACTTGTAAATGATATAATATAATTCGGATGGGCGCATTCGGATTGCCGAAGCGCGAGCAAAACGAGCGCGGATGCGCGCTATTCGCATGCAATGATAAAAAAAGTAAAAGGCATATATACAGTCCTCTCGGAAAAAACGGGCAGGGTGTTCGGCAGATATAAAAATAAAAAAGACGCGGAAAAACGATTGAGGCAGATTGAATTTTTTAAATATGCAAAGCAAAAAGGGATTAAACCGAAAGGTCGTGCGACACGATAACCCCCAAAAAACATCCTTACAAACTTAAGAATGTAAGGATGTTTTTATCCCGGTTTGTATATTTTTTTATGGCTCAAATAAAAAAGAAAATCTGGCCCGAGACGTTTGAACTCGTCGCGTCGGGCAAAAAGAAATTCGAGATACGGCTCGCCGATTTCGACATCAGTGAAGGCGATACATTGGTTCTCGAAGAATGGAATCCGGAAACGAAACAGTACACGGGACGCACCATCGAAAAGAAAGCGGAATACGTTCGAAAGTTCAATCTCGACGATTACGGCCAGAGAAAAGAAATCGAGGAGAAAGGTTTATACGTAATCCAATTTTAATCTTATGTCCCCTGAAAAAATCGCGTTGCTTGTCATTCTTTTTCCGTTTATCATCGCCGCAATCGCCTGGTCGCTCTACTGGAAAGGCAGGGCGCTCTGGAAAGCCGCGCGCAGAAACGAGTTGATGTGGTTTATCGCGATTCTCGTTATAAACACGTTTGGGATTCTAGAAATCGTCTACATCTACTGGTTTACTAAAGAGAAAAAGAACGTGGAAATGCGACAGAAACAAAATTAAGGAGATAATCCTCGCCTCTTTATTTCTTCTTCTATTTTTCTCAATTTCTGACGCGCTTTTGCCGTTTCTTCATCCTGCTTTTTAATAAACTTCTCGTGTAGTTTGCTATTTGTGATACCAGGATATTCGGCTTTGATCCGAGCGGACGGGTTGCGAATGATATTCCAAGCTTGCACTGCGTCATCATATTCATGCCGAGCTACGCGGAGTTTTTCCAACAATGCTTCTTCGGATAATTTATCTAACGGTTGCTCTGCGGCAGATTTCTCAAAAAAATTAAAAAATGGCATATCTTTTTACGCTTTCTCCACTCGTTCCACATACTCTCCGGTTTCGGTGTTAACGCGGACGATGTCGCCCGTGTTGATGAAAAGCGGCGCCGAGATGTTCGCGCCTCCTTCGAGTTCCACGATTTTTGTGCCTCCCTGCGCCGTGTTCCCTTTCACTGCCGGCGGCGCGTCGGCGACCTTAAGGTCAAGTTTAATCGGTAACAGCACTTTGATGATTTTTCCGTTAAAAAGTACGGTTGAAATTTTCAAATTCGGAAGCAAAAATTGCGCCGAATCACCGAGAACTTCCGCGCCTAGCGAATACCTGTTCTGCGGTTTCCCTTCTTCGTGAAACCAAAAAACCCCCTTGCTTTGATAAATAAACACTGCGGGCTTTTTTTCCACTTCGGCTTCTTCAAACTGCTCGCTTGACTGGAAATTACGGTCGAGCACCTTGCCCGAAATGAGATTTCGCAATTTTGTCTGCATCACGGCCTTCCGCTGTTGCATGCGCAAAAAACCCGACTCGAGCACTTCGTACGGCTCGCCGTTCATGGCAAAAATAGTTCCTTTTTTGAGTTCGGTATAGGAAAGCATAAGAGTAATCGCAAACCATTCGACAAGCTCATGATGATTCGGCGAATGATGGTGAGCAAGGTCGAACCATAATGCGAATAGAAGAGGTAATAATGCGAATTTTAGAATATGGAAAATTCATCTTGGATTTTCAAGTAAAAACTCACTCATGTTATTGCCTGCTTCATATACCGCTTTATAGGAAACAATTTTATCGTCGTCAGAAAAAATAAACGGCAACACCTCATGAATCTCTGCTAGCAAATTATCAAGTTTTGCAATTTCCTCTGCTGTAAGCCACGTTAACTCCCCATCTTCTGGATTTTTATGAATCTCTCCACCCGCACAGTCAGCAACAATAAAATGGAAATATAATTCTTGGTTCAGATCTTTTAGATATACATTTCCGGTTGCCTTGACGCGGAGATTTTTGATAGTAAGTCCTGTTTCTTCAAGAACTTCCCGTCTTGCACACTCAAATAATCCTTCATTAAACTCCCGATGGCCGCCAGGACCCATCCAAACATTCGGCATAATCCTCTTGTTTGAATTCCTACGAAGCATGAGATACTTCCCATCTTTCCTAATAAAACACTCTATTGTTACTGCAATATTTCTATTCTCCATATATATTGGGTTATGATAGCACACTCATAAATTGGCATCAAAACAAAAACCGTCCTGAGCCTGTCGAAGGACGGTTTTTGCAACTTCACAAACTTAATTTTTAATAATTGTCTTCCCTCATCGGAGGACGGACGTGCGTGGAGCCCTCCGGTTCTTCGATTTTGAGATTGACGCGGGCGTTGTTTTTCACGCCGACTATTCTCAAAAGCGCGCGGATGGCTTTCGCGGTCGCGCCCTGACGGCCGACCACCTGTCCCATATCCTGCGCGTGCACCTTCAACGAAAGGAGAACGCCCATCTCATCCACTTTTCGGTCAACCTTCACGTCGTCCGGATGGTCCACCAATGCTTTCACAACGTATTCCAGGAATTCCTGATCGCTTTGCATGATTGTTCTCTGCTGATTGCTGAATTTCTTGCGACCTTTCCCCCACACCAAATGGGGTTGTTTCTTATCTGACTGTTGGAAAAAATTATAGCGGATGCCTAAAAGCTATCAACGCAATATTCTATCATAATATCGATACGATACACAAATAAATTAAGACTACCTTGTTGTGAAAAGTATTACCTTGAAAAGGACAGTGGCTATCAAAACGATGGAAAATGCTACTATCACCAGATAGAAGAATGATTTTCTTGCTTGCCCGGAAAGCTTCAAAAACCTATTGTTAAAATATAGATAGGAAAAAACGGCGACGGAGAAAATCGCGACTGGATAGGTTAATATACCGAAAGAAGCTTTAAGAACTTCCGTGGAGAATACTATGGAACGCCAATATATCAAAGCCAAATAAACAATCATCATTACTGTGGCAGTTCCCAAAAGAGAACAGATAAATTTCATTATAAACTGATCATTTTCCGGCAACCCAGAATTCTGTGCGTTTATTTTTGCTTTTTCTTTCGCTTTTTCCCAAAAATGCGCTACTGCGGATGATATGAAAAAACAAGATACTACAACAAAGTAGAATACGATATAAAACGGCAATAAAAATATCCCCATTTCAAGATTCTTTTGATTTGCAAACGTATGCAAACTATAACCTCCCAAAATAAGAAAGACGACTCCACTCCACAGTAATATCCTGCTCATAAACTCAAGTATAACAGAAATCAAAAAGACGAATTCAACGGTTTAACTATTGGCAGAGTGCTCGACGTTTGATTCCACAACCGCTTCGGCTTGAGCCGGCGTTTCGGTCGAAGATTCGCTCGGCATTTCGGCGATGGATTCATTCACCGCTTCAACCTGAGATTCGTTTGTTGCTTCGGCTGAAATTTCAACTGGTTTCGAAACTACTTCTGCCGCGGCGCCCGGCTCCGGCTTATTGATATGAATTTTCATTTTGGGGCTGTTGAGAACGCCGTTTTTAACCAAAAGATTATGAACGGTCGGCGTGGGTTTCGCGCCGACACCGAGCCAGTGCGAAATCCGCTCGTTTTTGAAGACGGCTTTTTTAGTGGAGGGATTGTAATGACCCAAGTCCTCCACCGGCGGCCCGCCAAGCTTGGAGCGTTTTTCTGACGCCACCACGCGGTAGCTCGGCTGGTGCTTTTTGCCTATTCGTTGCAGACGGATGACTAACATTTCAGCCGGTATAAGTTAGCACAACGGAAAAAAGTTTGCAAATTTTCATCCCCCGCCGCTTTGCCACTTACCGATAAAATCGAAAGGGTGGATAAGATTGACTATATTGAGCGTCAGATTGTCCCGGATAGAATAGCCCGCGAATATCTCAAGAAAAAGACCTGCCAAAATTACGCTCCATACCGGCAGGCGCCGCGCAAGCAAAAAACCGAGAACTTCGGCGAGCGTGTCAAAAACGGAATTGATGACGCTGTCTCCGGTGTACCCCTGCGCCAAGGCCTGCTGCCGATAGTGGTTGATAAGCCACGGCGTATTTTCTGTTATCTCCCACGCCGCTTCGATGCCGAGCGCAAAAAGCAAACGAGTCCGGACCGGCATCCGAGGAAAGAAAAACCAAAGCGCGAAATAAAAAATAAATCCGTGGATGATGTGGGAAAACGTGTACCAGTCGGTCAGGTGCTGTGAGTTTCCCTCGCTTAACACGACTCCTTCCCACAATTTTATATATCCGCACGCGCAAATAAGCGGCTGACCGAACCACCAAAGAATAAATGCTTGAAGCGCGACAAGAAACGCTCCGAGTAAAATGTAAGCGCGCAACGGGAGATTCCGGTGGAAATACATAATTTTTATTTTTCTATATCGTTTTTTATGGCGTCCCAGGCGACCGAGAACGACTCCGTAACATTGTCCACGACATGCGCCGTGGTAAGCCCTATCACATATCCCCTCCAAAAAAGAGCCGAACCGGACCTCCCGCCCCTGATTTCCATATCGGTGGAAATGCGAAGGGGAATGTTTTTCAGCATCAGGTCGCCGTTTGAAAAACCCGTTATTCTTCCCGCCGCCCCCTGAAGGTAAAATGTCTCAAAAGAACCGTTCTGCCCTTTGGTCGTGTCTCCCGGATACCCATATGTCAGCACCGCGTCTCCGATTTTAACTTTATCCAGGGTCATTGGAACGGCGAATTCGAACGAACCCGGCAGCGATGTAACGCCGAATGTAGGAGCGTCATCGCTTAACCCGACAATTTTCAGATACGCGAAATCCAAAAGATTTTTCTCTTTTGCGCTGAGTCCGGCGCCGCTCGGCATATAATAGACGGTGGCGCGATACGGCAAAAGCTGGAGCAGTATGGCGGGATTGACACTCTGAATTTCTTCTCTGGTCGGCAGATGATAATTCGAGGAAGAAGGATAGCCGGCGTTGCAGTGGCTGAACTCATCGCGCGTCAGAACATCGACGGATTTTCCGCCCACATTGAATGTTTCGTAATGCAGGTTGGACGCGATAACATGCTTGTTCGTAAGAATAAGTCCGTCGCTTGAAATCATTACGCCGGAGCCCTTGTCAACCAAAACAATGCCTTCGCGTATCTCCTGCCCCTGCCAAAAATAAGTCCTGTCGTAATAACAAAGCAGAGCGACGGCTGTTTCAACCTTTAACGGTTGTTCGGGAGGCAATTGGTCCGCGGCGGGCGCGGCGGTTTGCGGCTGATTTGCCGGAATTTCCCATACCCACTTTGCCATATTCCAAACGCAATCGGGACAGGCGCCCGGCTTCGGCGGAACGACAAATTTGGACGAATCCGAACTTTTTTCGCCGGCAGACGGCCCGGCTTGCCGTTCGGCGAGCTGTTTTTGAAGTTCCCGGACCTGCCGCGCAAGAAGCTCTATCAGCTGTTTCAGCATTTCCACAAGCCGCTGGTCGGCGCTTGAAATTACCGTTTCTTGCGTCTGCGCAAACGCCGTGCGCGCGCCGGTCGAATTCGCGCCGAAAGAACTTGCCGATATAAAAACCAAAAGGACTGCAAAAATATATTTGAACTTATGAACGCTTTTCATCGGTTGAAACGGGAATGTTTAACGGATTGATGGTTTGTTTGCAAGGTGCGGGCTCAAAGCTGTCCGGAATTTACCGCACGCAAACAGTATAAGCGTTCTTTGCGGGCGGTTTCAAGCGAACGCTTGACGAGCCCTTTGGACATTCTGCCCGGGGTCTTTTTCGAGAAGCGTGGAAAAGGGACACAAGAATGCTACGCGTCCTATGTCTTATTTTGATTTTATGGACAGTTCAGTGCTCTGCGCCAACCCGCCGTTTGAGCTTCGGCTTCAGAGCAAAACCAGCGTTCATTTCGGCCTACATCAATCTGCGTCTTGGTATAAGAACCGCAATCCGGGAGGTGATAAATTTTCTCGCCGGACGCGCCGATATTTCCTTTAATCACGCATGAATTGTCCGCGTTGCTTTCCGTGGAAGCGGGAGACGGAGCCACGATTGTTTTTGAGCCGGCGGGACAAGCGCCCCATAACCCTTTTGCCGCTTCGCGCGCTTCGCGCTGAGCTTCAATGAAACGATTTTGATATTTTATATCCGGAGGATAAGAATAAGATTGCGCAAACCCCTGTTTAACCAACTCCAAATTTATGAAAATATCTCCTGCCCAGACGTAGCGCAGAAGCCGGTTATACTTATCTCGCTCGGTAACATCTTTTTCCAACCGCACCTTTTGGCCTTCAACTAATTCTTTGTTCTTTTTAGACGCCTCCACTCCGAAACACTGCACCGGCTTTCGAGGATCCACCGTTTCCGGAGTGTCAATGCCGATATACCTGACGCGCTCGCCGCCTTCAATTTCTATGGTATCGCCGTCAATAACGCGGATAACCTTGACTGAACCGTCGCTCGGCTTACTATCGCGCAACGCCTCTTGCGCGGGTAAAAGCGCGGGCGATGAGGCAGGCGCCGTTTTACTTAAACCCGATCCTATTCCGATTCCAATCAATAAAATCAAAATCCCGCCCGCAATGATAAAAAAACTTCTTTGGAATAAAATATTCATTATTGGAGAATATAAACGTAATACATATTAATCTCTCCTTCGCGGCTACATAGGCGAGCTTGCCCGTGCTCCGACGCTGAAGCTTTAGCGCAAGCGTCCGTAGCTCGCTTCGGCGAGCGAAGGCGGGGGCAGTAGGAATCGAACCTACATTTGCGGTTTTGGAGACCGCGATTCTACCATTGAAATATGCCCCCATTAAAATTTATACGTGCTTTCGTTGCGGCGTTCGATGGCTATAATGAATATCCGGCCGACTTGAGCGCGATAGATAATTCGTATGTCGCCCTTTCTTACGCGAAAAACATCTCGATACCCTTTTAATTTTTTAACATCTAAAGCATCCCACACGAAAGAATTTATCTTCTCGATCAGCAATTCAATATCCTCTCGTTCTTCTTTACTAAATCGAGAGAGAAACTTCTTAATGCTAGGCATTTAATTTCCTGAGTTCTTTCAAGATAGTGGAAGCGGGAACCCCATGCTTATTGAGACGAGTAAAATCAGCCACTGTTTCCCACTGCTCCTCTGATTCCGGCGGCACTATCTTAAAAACCGGTTTTGACTTCCTCACAACGACAAACGACTTGCCGTTTTCAACCTCGGCGATATATGTATCCATATTTTCTCTCAACTCTTTTAAACCCACGATGCTGTTTTTCATATATTGGAAGTTTACCTTAAGATAAACTTCTGTCAATAGCGGCGGACGGAGTAAAACTACTTCCCCGTTATCTTCGTTTCCTTATGGAGAACGTGCTTTCTGCAGTGTTTGCAGAATTTTTTGAACTCGATTTTCCGCTCGACGCTTTTTTTGTTCTTGCGAGTGTAATAATTCCGGTTGGCGCAAACCGTACATTTCAGCCCTATTAAATTGTCCGCGTATTTCGTTTTTGCCATGTCGAAAGATAGTACCCTTAAACCGTAATTATTTCAAGCTTTTGGGAAAACTGCCCTGTTTTGTTGCTGGAGTATCTTTACGACTTCGCTCGAACCTACTTTATCAAAAATTCCTGAAAAAATCCACTTGCTCCGCCCCGCCGCCAGCCGCCGATGACGGCGGCCTGCCTCGCAGAAAAATTTTCTCTGCATTTTTGATTTTGCGCGCGCCAATTTTTTTCTTCTAAAAGGAAAAGAAAATTTTTTTTGCTTCGGCTCCCGCGTCCAAAGCGCGGGGCGGCGGGGCTTCGCTTCGGCTCGCGGGCAAAAATTTCCTCCCCCAACCCCCTCCATTTTTGCCCGCTCGCCAAAAGCGGTTGCGAAATTATTCTATTGTGTATCCGTTATCGCTTGCCCAATCAGAAATTGCGTCATCAATTATTGAAGAATCCATGTCGATAGTAAAATCCCAACCATTGCCATTTTGATCAAAGTCGGAAGCGTTGCCACTCTCATCTATATCTGCCGAAAAATAAAGATAACCGCCATTAGAAAAATAAATCTCCTCTACTTGTCCGTTGGAAATATCAGCGTCCAAATCATAACAATTTCCACTATCAGAAGAACAAGCGTCTATTGTTTCTGTTCCGTCAATGTAGTCCTTAATCTCATCCCAATAACTCTCAATGGCTTCATCACGGCTTAATGTTTTTTCAGAAATTATACCTTGTCTGCCGGAACGATAACCACTATCGTTATAGCTTTTTTCATCGCCATCTCTAAAAAGAAAAAAGGCGGCGATTGCGCCGACTACCAAAATCCAAACCAGTACATTTCCGCCTTTTTTATTCATAGTTACCAACGATAATTAGAGCGAAAAGGGCTAACTGTTCCTTTTTTCCCTGTGTAAGGATTATAATTTCCCTTTGTGCTGTAATTATCAAATTTACTCTTATTCGGACTTGTGCGATAGTGCGGCATTATGTACCGACCCGTACTCGGTTTATAATAACCCCTAACCCGACTAGCCGCTTCCGCAAAACCAACAAATCCAACGAGTCCAAAAACAAGGGCTACGCCTACAATTAAACTTAAAAATTGAGTTTTCTTCATATAATAATTATATAATTTCTTTTGAAAAAATACCACCTAAAAATTATTGGCTTTGGCTCTTAAGCTCATCAACAGTAATCAAGGCGTCCTCGTATCCCCATGAAATTATTAACTTTGCCAAGTTAGATTCATTCATACTTTTAATACACCCCTCGGCTGTTTGTTGTTTATTGATTTTTATAGAGTCTAAACAAGCATTAAGATCACTATTATACTGGCCAATTAAATTGGCAGTATGCAATTCTTTTTTAATTTTCAAGTCTGTATCTTGATTAACCAGCCATTTATTCGCAACCGATAAAAATAAAAACGCTATAATGCCAAAATATATTATTGCCGCAAATTTGATAATTTCTTTAATGCTAAAATTTTGCATAATTATTGTGGTTGGCAAATATCACCAACTCTCTTATATCCTTGATTGCAAGACCACCCATCGCCAAAATAATTTAGACTTGCGTTCGATGGTATAACTATATAATCACATTGATCAGTCGTATAGTTCTTTTTGTACCCGCTATTACAAACCCAGCCATCGCCAAAGTAATTCAAGCTGGCATTCTGTGGCACGATCACGAGGTCGCACTGATTAGTTGTATAATTTTTCTTGTAACCATTATTGCATACCCACCCATCACCGAAGTAGTTCAGGCTAGCATTTGTTGGTATACTGACCGAGTCGCATTGATTGGTAGTGTAATTTTTTTTGAATCCGCTGTTACAAACCCAGCCATCGCCAAAGTAATTTAGGCTTGCGTTCGATGGAACAATAACTGGATCACATTGATCGGTATTATAATTTTTCTTGTAGCCATTATTACAAACCCAACCGTCTCCGAAATAATTCAAACTGGCATTTGTGGGAATGCCGACGGGGTCGCAACTACTGGCTGCGTAATTCTTTTTGTATCCGCTATTACATATCCAACCGTCACCGGAATAGTTTAGGCTGGCGTTTGCTGGGATACTAACAAAGTCGCATTGATTGGTGTTGTAATTCTTTTTATAGCCACTATTGCAAATCCAACCATCCCCAGAATAATTAAGGCTAGCATTTGCCGGAACATTAACCGGATCACAACTGTTAGTTGTGTAATTCTTTTTGTAACCTGAATTACAAATCCAGCCAGTTCCTGAATAGTTAAGTTGAGCGTTTGACGGAACAATAATAGTAGGGGTATTTTGAGTCGGAACAGAACCACTAGAAATTCCAGACCCACCAACCGTTCCGCTGTAACTTGGCACATAAGACGGAACATAGGATGGCGCTACTGACTTTGGGGCGGTATAAGAACCTATCCCACTTTGTCCACTTTCATAAAGGCTTTTTCCAAGATAGTAATCGGGGTCGGTTATATAAGATGGGGTATACCAATCACTCGAATAATTTTTTGTTGGAGCATAATAACTTGTATTATAAAGACCTTGGCTTGGGGTCCAACTATAATTATCAAACTTAAAAGCATTTGGGCTACTTCGAACATGGGGAGCTACATAAGTACCATTTGATCGTGTATATCCCCGTACTGAAACATACGCAAAAGAATCCGCGGGAAAGGCAGAAAATACTATCAAAACTAACAATAAGAAAGCACTAAATTTTAGAACAAACTTTCGCATAGATACTGCTATTATATACACAAAATCAATTAAAAGTCAATTTCGCAACCGCTTTTGGCGAGCGGGCAAAAATGGAGGGGGTTGGGGGAGGAAATTTTTGCCCGCGAGCCGAAGCGAAGCCCCGCCGCCCCGCGCTTTGGACGCGGGAGCCGAAGCAAAAAAAATTTTATTTTCCTTTTAGAAGAAAAAAATTGGCGCGCGCAAAATCAAAAATGCAGAGAAAATTTTTCTGCGAGGCAGGCCGCCGTCATCGGCGGCTGGCGGCGGGGCGGAGCAAGTGGATTTTTTCAGGAATTTTTGATAAAGTAAGTTCGAGCGAAGTCGTAACGATACTCCATTTATATGACAGAATCCGGATCCCCAAAAGTGTCCCCTTGGACCCTTGACGAGCTTCGTCTTCACCAACAGGC
>JACQKU010000022.1 GCA_016204335.1 Candidatus Liptonbacteria bacterium | reverse complement strand
CATTTTGATTTTTTATTTTTGAATTTTTATCACACGTGCCTATCCGCCACGTTCGACGCCGCGTAGCTTCCCGGCTTCGTAATCGCCTCGAAGTTGTGCGCGCGAATCATGCCGACCACTTCCTGAATCATCGCCTTGGTGGGCCCGTGCTCGCCGACGTCGGCGTGAATTTCGAATTCCCATTCGGGTACTTCGACAGATTCGACGGGCTCACTGCAAGCAAGCTCAGTATCTCCAACGGCAGAACTGGAAAACTTTTTCAGCTCCGCCAGCACCTCTTTTCCGAGTTCGAGCGATATGACAACCTCCTGGATAATCCTGTCGCGAAGCGTGTGGAATTTTCCGAGCTCGGCGCGGCGCCAGAAATAACGGCCGCCGTTGCCTATGCGATGCACAACAACCGCGGTGACAAAATCGGCGCGACCGTCATTCAACCTCTGCGAATCCGTGCCTATCATTATCTTATATTTCCGGCGGCTGTCGTCCTTCATGAAACGGACGATTTCCCGCGCCACTTGCGGAATAGCTAGTTTGAGTCCAAGAGAACTGTTAAAAAATTCGGGCATCCCAGCAGTATAACCCGATCATTATCTCGGTTGCAATCATTCATTATCGCTAAGCAAATTTTAGAAAAATATCCCAACCTGAATTCATAAAATATTTGTGAACTCGGGTTGGGGGAGCAGGGACATCGTCTTGGTAGACGAGCCCTGCCCCCGGTTACTGGACTCGACCTCTGCTGGGTCGAGTTACGGCTTGGCGGCGGGAGCCCCGAGCGGCGGAGGCGGTGCGGGGAGCGCGGGGACTGCGGCTGGCGGAGCCGATGCGGCAGGCACGCTGGGCGCCAGAGCCGGCGCGGACACTGCGGGCGAGGCGGGAGCAGGAGTCGGCGGGATCGGAGTCGAAACGCTTCCCTTCTTGCGAAGGGTGACGCCGACCGCCTGATTCACGTCCACGCCGCCGAACTGCGCCGTGGGACCGTAGGCTCCGATCTTGCCACCGCTGTAACCCAACGCTGCGGCGACCTTCTCGGCCCGGGCCTTGGCGCACTGCATATTGAGGCCGTCGGACTCCTTCACTGCCTTTCCGTCCTTCACGAACGGCACGACCGAGGCGAATCCGTCTACGCCGTCGGTCTCCCAACTGTCGCCGGGATAGCGCTTCTGAATCCCCTCCTTGATCTGCTTCGTGAGCGCCGGGGTCAGATCGGCCCCAGCGGTGATCTCGCCCTTGTTGTTGATTTGACACAGGGCGAACGGCTTCACGAAGACCATGACCGCCCCGTAGGGCTTGCCGACCTTCGCGTGGTGCTCGAGGGCACCGAGCCGCGCCACGCTCGCGAGATTCACCGAGCGCACGCCGACCACCTGCCCCGCGAGCGCGTCGAGGCGCTCCTTCGTCTTGTCGGCCGCCTCCTCGATCTTGCCGATGCGCTTACCGTGGAGCTCCATGGCGACCGCCACGGCCGACGCTTTGGTCTCGAGGTTGTCGACGCGGCCGACCACCTTCGCCAGACTGGCGGACGTGGTCGCAATCACCCGCCCGACCTTCTCGTCGAGGGCAGCCAGTGTCCCATGGACCGTGGCGACCTTCTCGTCGAGAACCACCATCTGTGCCTTGAGCAGGTCGACCCGCGGCGGGTTGACCAGTACGGACTGCACGGTCGCCGGCTTAACCACCGCCGGCTTCGCCGCGCAACCGAACGACATGAAGGCGGTACCCACGATGAGTACCGCTACGGAGAACCATCTCAGTCCGTTCATGGTCTTGTTCTCCTTCTTGTTGGAGGTTGAGGGTTCGGACTAGCCATTCTTGGGCTCTTCCACTTGCTTGCCGACGGGCGGCTCGGTCGCCTTGGCCTCGTCGGCCGTCAGCGCAAGCTCCGTAGCCGTGTATTTCCACGGCTCGCCCTTCATGGCCGCCTTGGCCATAGCGATGACCTTGACCTGCGCATCCGTGCCGCCCTCGGCACGCATCTCGGCGAGACGAGCCCTCATGTCGTAGAGGACCCACTGCCGGAGATGCGCTGGAGAGCCGCCGATGTGCTTGGGCTCGCCGCCGATTGCGTCAAGGATGTAGACGATCTCGTTGCCGAGCGTGAGTGGATCCAGGAACGAGGAGAGATTGCCGCAGCCGTCGCCCTCGCGATCCTTGCGCGGCGCCTGGAAGGCTCCGAACACGGAACGGGCGGCGGTGATGCCTGCGTCCCAGTACATCTTCTCCGCCGCGGACTTCTGGATACCAAGCTCCTCCCAAGTGATGCCGGACCCGCTGCCGGGCCGCATCGCCCTGAGAGCTCGGCTCATCGCCCAGAACCTATCCACTTCCACGCAGACACGGTCCTTGAACGAGGGCGCTTCGGCGGGGGTCGGACCGGAACCGGTACGAACCACCGAAACCCACTCGGCCTTGGGAGCCGCGTTGCTGAAGAGGACGGCGATGCTCTCGACCTCGGTCAGGCGTCGCTGACGCCCGACCAAGATCGCATTCCGCTCCATCCCCCGCGTCTCGAGCAGGCGAGCAACCTCGGCCTTCGCCTCCTTCTTCGTTTGCACGAGAAGGTTGTAGGCGTTTTTGGCGGTTTGCTTCATCTCGATCAGGGTGGACATGGCCACCAAGGCCGTACCGCAGAGCAACAGCCCTGCGATCACAGCCAACACCGACAGGATCCTACGCACGTCCATGACTCCCTCACTTTCCAAGTGGTTAAGGAAAACTAACTCCGTTTGCGCTTTTACTTCTAACTATCACCCCTTTCTTAAAAGCCGTTTATTGCGAATGTCAAAAGTCCAGCCCTAATGTAAGCATACTCTTGACAATTTGTCAATATATCTGCAAAACAAAGAACCCTTAGTATCCTTAGGGGTTCTAAAAATTGAAAACGGCGAACAAAAACAAATCAGCTGATTTTATTCGCCCTCGCGATCATCTCTCCTTTGAGCTTTACGATTTCCTCTTTTGTGATTTCTTCAAAGTTCTTCCCGTGCTTCGCGGCAAATTGAGAAAGAGCGTCCGGATTTTTTGAATCGGAAATTTTTTCGAATTCACCGAGTTCTCCTTCCGAAAGCCCTTCTATCAATCTCAAAGTTATCCGTTTTTGAACAAGGTCTATCATTGAAGCGAGCAATGTCGCTTTTTTATCGTCGGGCAATGACCCGATGCCAAGCTCCTCAATAATATTCGCTGATAAAAGATTCTGATTCATAATAATTTAGTTTGTATTTGGGACGGACGACCTTTTACCGGCGATGAAGATAAAAACGCTCGATGAATTGTTTGATGGTAAGCTTGCTAATCGACTCGTGCTCGCTTTCAGGCGTACTGCTGATTATGGAAGCGATGGCGTCCCTGAATTTCAGCTTCCGCATAAGGTCAACGTGATTCGGGGACAAAAACGACGGCCAGCGGGTCTCGTCGGTCGCGCCCCAGAATGTTTTCTTGAGCATCTCGGATATTTTAAGGCCTTTGATCGCGCGGTATTCATTCGGGTCAAGACGGGAAATGAAATAGGCAACCTTCTCGCCGCCCGCATCCCACACCGCCTCCGCCACCGGTGGCGCATCCGGCGCGACAACCACTTCCGCCAATGTGGAACTTGTTTCGGTTGCTTCCGCAGGTTCGGCGCCGAGAACAATTTCTTGGAGTTTCGCTTCGTCTCCGGAAACTTCGAGTTCACTGAGAGTATCACCCAAAGAGGTTTCTTCAGAATATTGTCTGTCTGGAATATACGATGATTCTTCGCGAGTCAAAATTCCAGCCAATCGCCCTCTTGGCGTCTGTTCAGGCAAATCAGTCAAATCGGATTCGCCGGCGCGCGCGGCAACTTTTGAAATCTTTTTAATTCCTTCATCCCATTCCCACGGTTTATCGCCATTAACAGAAACTTCATAACGCTGCCATTTCACCTTATCAACAAAAGGAGAAAGATTCTTATCGAGCGCCGCAATTTGATCGGGCGTTTGATTTTTCAATCCATCGAGAACTTTTTCCACGGCATCGCGCGGGAACGAAACTTTGGCGCCAACTTCCCATTTCGGGAGGGAATCTTTCACGGCACGGTAGAGTTTTTCTTCCGCGAATATGCGCTGGGCTTTCGTAAGTCCTTTCAGTTTTTCATCGCCAGAAACCGCAATATATTCCGCGATGACTTTCCGCGCTTCATGAATGGGTCCTTCGCCGGGTTGAACGACAACCTCAAAGGATTTCGGAATGATTTCTCCTGCGGCGATTGAAGCCGCGGACTCAGCCGCTTTTTGCTGTATTTCTTGAAGATGTGCCTGCACTTGATTGGGTGAAACTTCTGTCAAAATTTCATGTTCGGCGCGAACAGCAGTTTCCAAATCGGCTGGAGTCATTCCTTCGGCTCCTGCCGTAGCTGGAATCTCGTGTTCAGCGCGTATTGCCGTTTCCACCTCTTGAGGAGTTATTCCCGGAGTGCCCGACGACGTGACAGCTCCGGCGGCACTGACCGCCTCATTCGCGCCATAAAGCCAACGGAGGATTGATGTGGCTCCAACTGCAGAACCGATACCGGCGATTAAAGAAAATGATCGTCTCGCTCCTCGAATAGCTATATATTCCTCCTGGGCGAGAGAAAAATTTTCCAATACTTTCGCCGACTGCTCTTTAATAAAAATGGCGACATCGGAAGCTCTTTCATAATCCCCCTTGAGAAGAGTTTCATAATGACTCATAAGGCGTTTGTAATCTTTCGACTCTGAAGTAAGCTTGCCCTGCATGCGAAGACCAATAACCATGTCCGAAATTTTTCTTTGAACGTCGATGGTCTCCATCGAAACAAGTTCCTTTTCCGAAACAGTGGTTCGCCTAACCTCTTCTTTTCGCAAAAGCCACTCTGAACTAAACATTGCGCCTCCGGTGCCAGCCATTCCTTGGCGTACACCCAAAGCATAAAACGCGACCGGCGGAGCAAGCCAGCTTACGCCAAGAAGCCCCACACCGATGGCAAGCCGCGCATTCAAGCCACGCGCTACGATTCTGCCAATTTTGCCTTCCGGGCGCCAGCCCGCTTTTTCAAGATTCTGGTCGCCGAGCCATTTCCAGGCATCGGAAAATTTCTCGCCGAATCCTTTTTTCTTTTCAAGTTCAGTTTTAATTCTCCCATCGGCGAGCGTCGTTTCTTCACCAAGGAATTTTTGAATGTCATCGGCAACGACCTCCGCGCGCGCCAGTTCGTACGACTCGCGGTTTTTTGCGTATTCATCCTTCGCCATAGCTCTTCCTCCAAACCAAGCTCTGACGCCGCCGACTATGCCCATATACTTCTCGAAATTTTTCTCCGACTTCACGAATGCTTCGCGCGTTGCGTGGAGTTTTTCTTCCGGAGATTCTCCGGGTTTTGGAGTTCCATCGTCCAAAAAAAATTCATTTAACAGCGCTTCGATAAATGCTTCGCGTTCCTCAGCCGGTAATTCAAGATCTTCCCATTGGCTTTCCAAATAGATTGGAAGAAACTTACCGCGGAACCAACGTTGCTCTTCTCTTTCATCCAGCGGCTTCACCCTCCCATTTTTTTTATAAGCCAGATCTGCTTCTTCTTCTGCTTTACGCAATAAAAATCTTTTCCGGAGTTCGGCAAGCTTTTCGGCTTTTTCCTTTGTAGGATCATCCCTTTCTGGTTCTTCTCTGCCTCCGCCAGGAATCTCCGGGATGGCGGGCCTCGCAACAGGAATTTCCTCATGGCCAAAATCATCTCTCTCATCCAATGGGGAAAGTCCAACTTCCGCTCTCACCTCCGTAATTTTGGATTTTAATTCTGCGCCGAGTTCTTCAAGAACATCCCGGATCGGTTTGTCCGCATCGCTCCGTGCCGCTAACGCGGCCGCTTCGCTATCTTCCACAGATAAATTCTCTGGAACTGCTGTGGGTAAGGGATGTTCTCTTGGGTTAGATTTTCTTTTTTCTTCATTATATTTTTTCCACGCTTCTTCCAATTTCGAAATCTCTTCCGCTGAAATGCTTCTCAAATACATTTTAATCTTATCTTGTAACCGATCGACCTCGCCTGAGTTTTCCCCTGCACTTTTCAGGGAATCTCGCACTTTACTCTCGAGTAGCAATGTTTCGCTTACTGATTCAGGTGAAATCTTCTTCCCTCTGCGATAAAAAAGATAATTTTTTTTATACATGCCGTGGAGGTCATCCCATAATTTTGGGTTATCGGCACGGAATTTATCGATTTTCGGTTCTGTCGCTGGTTCTATTGGTGTCGGAATTTCTCTGTCTTTTTCCCCTTCGCCTTCTCCAGTCGGAGCGCGAGAAGCCAAATTCTTTTCCATTTCTTGGCGAGCCCGATCAAGAATAGCTTCTGAAGTTCCCTCAAAAACCCAGCGGTTTGAAGCGTCTTTATGCGCTCCTCTTTTCTCAGCCATAGCAGTTTCGCTAACACGAGAAGCGCCCAGACGCTGACGACGCAGTAATTCTTCCTTGCTTAACTTCTCATTTTTTGGCTTTGGGATTTTATCCGGTTTTTTCACTTCGCCCGAACCGCCAGCGATCTTCGTAGCCACAGTTCCTTCACCGGCTTCACCCCCAAACATCGCTTTTAATTTCGCTCTAATCTCATCAGGAACGAGCGGGTTAAATTTTCCTTCGCTTGAATTTTGTCCTAGTTTTGGATCTCCCATTTTTTATATTCTACGAATATAGAAATGGCCTGTCAATCTCTATAATATTAGAGCTCTGTCACCACCCAACGCCTCCACGTTCAAATTCATCGGCGACGACCAGTCGATTTCGGAAAATTGATGAAGCAGGCTGGAGAGAAATTTTGCGACCTCGGCATAACGTTCTTTAGTTTTTCCCTCGAATTTAATCGTGAGATACGGCCCGTTCTGGGAGTAGCGCGCGACCATCATCGCGTCCGGAAGATCGAGCCGCACGCCGTCGCCCGCGCGCTCGTCGTCTATGGCCTCGGCTGACGGATATTCTTTTTTGAGGAGCGCGCCTATTTTTTCGACGACTGCAGACTTTTTTTCATCCGCGCAGAAAAGTTTGATCTCCGGCGAAGACATATAGTAGGGAAGTTCGGCGACCGCTTCGGAGAGTGTCTTTCCTGTTGCGCCGAGATAACGGAGCAGGGCCATTGTCGAATAAAGCCCATCGTCGTGATTGTAAAAATCCGCTGAAAAGAAAAAATGGCCCGAGAGCTCTCCGATGAACGCGGCTTTCACCTGCTGGTTTTTCTTTTTGAGGAACGAATGCCCCACGCGCCACATGAACGGCGTTCCTCCGGCGCGCGCGATGGTTTCCGCCACCGCTTTCGAGCAAAGCGTGTTGTACATGATCGTTGCGCCCGGATGCCTGGTAAGAACATCAAGAGCCAAGAGTTCCACGACCACATCATTCCAAATGATGCCACCTTTTTCATCCACGATGCCGATGCGATCGCCATCCGCATCATAGGTAAATCCGATATCGGCTCCGGCTTCCATAACTTCCCTGCCAAGACGTCCCGCAACCACCGAAGAGGTCGGGTCGGCAACCCCGAGCGGAAACGATGAATCAACAACGCAGTTTTTCTCAATCACTTCGCATCCGGCGCGGCGTAAAAGTTCCGGCGCGAACGCGCCCGCGGTTGTGGCGCTCGCGTCCACAACGATTTTAAATTTTTTTACGAGCGGAACCCGCGCAAGAATATCTTTATAGTACGCCTCGCGTATATCTTCCTGTCGCGAGGTTCCCGGCGTTTTTGCCTGCTCGTAATCCTCTGCTTCAACCATGCGCCGAAGTTCCTGCATGCCGTCGCTCACGAGCGTTTCGGAAAAATCATTCGCGAACTTGAATCCGTTCCATTCGGGAGGATTGTGCGATGCGGATATATAGACGCCGCCTTTTCGGTTCAAATAATACTGTGACCAGTAGAATGTTCCGACAAGGTGCATGCCGATATCAATGACGTCGGCGCCGGCCCACAGAAGTCCGCGGATTAAGGCTTCGCTGTACGCCGGGCCAGTCGCGCGCGAATCACGGGCAACCACCAATTCTTTTATCCCGCGGCGCTTGAGATACGTGCCGTACGCCCTGCCGAGGTGTTCTGCGAGCTCGGGACTCAAATCCGTGTCAACGAGTCCGCGGAGGTCATATCCCCTGAATATATATGGGTTCACCTTCATATTTAAGTATTTTTAATTTTACAGTAATAAAAGATATCAAGGAAGCTAAACCTCTTGTCTAATTTTTATTTGAACTTTGCAAGCTAATATACGACAATATACGAATATGGCAAAAAGAGACACTCCGGAAAAAAACGGGATAAAAAAGTCGAACAGCGAATCTTCCCACCGCCTCCATCCAGAAACCAAGAAAAGTATCTGGGCGGTTGTTTTTACGGGTCTCGCGATTATTTTTTTTCTCGCCGGTTTTGAAAAAGCCGGGCCCGCAGGAGCGCTCCTGCACACCGTATTTCAAACTTTGCTTGGCTGGGGATATTTCGCCTTGCCGACTGTTTTTTTGATTCTTGCCGGCGTATTTCTTTTTTCCGGAAAGCAGAAATTCGTCTTTGTGACTTTGGTGGGCGCGTTTCTTTTGATGCTCTCTCTCCTCGGCTTGATTCACATTTTTGAGGCGGACAGAGGCGGCTGGCTGGGCTACGCGCTGGGTTCGCTTAAAATTCCTTTCGGAGAAATAGCGGCTTCGATTATCAACGGGGCAATTCTTTTGGTCTCAATTTTGGTCACGCTGAACGCGCCGCTAAAAATTCGCTGGCCTGAAAAAACTGAAAAGGCGGGAAAAGAAAAAGAAACAATGCCGGCGGTCACCGGCGAAGCGAAAGAAATATCCGCCGAAAAACCTTCCGAAACGAAAAATGGCTCGAAAGAAGCCGAAGAAGAATCGAAAATGAAAATCCCGCTTTTTTCGAAACCTAAAAAATCTGTCGCGGCAAATTTCACGAACTATGTTCCGCCGCCGCTTGACCTTCTGAAATCGTCAATCGAAAAACCGACCACAGGCGACCTGCGCGCGAACGCGAACATCATCAAACGCACGCTCGAGAGTTTCGGCATCGCCGTTGAAATGGGAGAAATAAACATCGGGCCCAAAGTCACGCGCTATACCCTGAAACCGGCGGAGGGCATAAAACTTTCGAGAATCACCGCGCTCGGACAGGATTTGGCGCTCGCCCTCGCCGCGCACCCAATCCGCATCGAGGCGCCGATTCCGGGAAAATCGCTAATCGGCGTAGAAGTGCCGAATAAAGCCGCCGCGCTCGTCCGGCTCGGCAGTTTGATGGCATATCCGGAATTCGCGTCGTCCGGACTTCTCGGATTCACTCTCGGCCGCGATGTCACCGGCGAGCCGATTTTTGCGGACTTGGAAAAGATGCCTCATCTTCTGATTGCCGGCGCGACAGGCAGCGGAAAATCCATAATGATTCAGTCCTTTTTGATTTCGCTTTTGTATAAAAATTCGCCAGCGACGCTCAAAATGATAATGGTTGACCCGAAGCGCGTGGAACTTTCCATATACGAAGGCATACCCCACCTCGTAAGCCCGGTGATTGTGGAAAACAAAAAAGCGCTCGCTGTATTCCGCTGGGCAATCAAAGAAATGGAACGACGCTATGAAACCCTTCAGAAATCCGGCAATCGCGACATCAAGAGTTATAACAACGGCTTCAAGAAACAAGAGACAAGGGAAAAGGATGAAGATGAAGATATTGAAGGCACGCAAATTCTTCCTTACATTGTCATCGTTATCGACGAACTCGCCGACTTGATGACTTCGTTCGGACGCGAAGTCGAGGGCTCCATCGTACGGCTCGCCCAGATGGCGCGCGCGACCGGCATCCATCTTGTACTTTCGACCCAGAGGCCTTCGGTGGAAATTATTACCGGCTTGATAAAAGCAAACATCACGAGCAGAGTCGCGCTCCAGGTCGCGAGCCAGATTGATTCAAGAACCATCATCGACACGAGTGGCGCGGAAAAATTGCTCGGCGGCGGGGACTTGTTATTCATTTCTTCCGACCTTTCAAAACCGAAAAGAATCCAGGGCGCGTACGTCACAGAAGAAGAAATCAAAAAAGTCGCCGATTTTATAAAAGAGAATAACGCCGGATTGGGAGAAGAAATCAACTTCCCGTCCAACGGAGAAAACGGCGCGTCGCCGAATTTTGACCTCGATGAGCAACTTGAAGGAGACGATGACGAGTTGTACGATGAAGCCGTGGAGGTCGTGCGCCAAGCCCAAAAGGCCTCGGCTTCGCTTCTCCAGCGCCGTTTGAGCGTCGGCTACGCCCGCGCCGCGCGGCTTCTCGACATTATGGAAGAAAAAGGAATCATCGGCCCGGGCGACGGCGCGAAACCGAGGGAAGTGTTTTTGGAAAATAGTAGGGAATAAAATTATTTCTCCACTCCGCGATAAAATTTTTTATAGTGTTTAACCTAAATTGCCATCAACTAATACAAACTATAAAATATTTTGAGACTGGGAAGCTTAATTAAGATATAACTAAAGCATGGATGAAAGACTGCCAGTTAAAAGTCATGATCCTAATGTCGAAATCAATTCGCAAACTTTGAGCGAAAGAATTGTTGAACTGGTTGATAATCTTTGCGGACAAGCGCAATGGAGCGGAGGGACTCCTTATGAAATCAAGGCTATGGACACCCAGACTCAAAAGGCGTATGTACTTGCCATTAGAAGAGGAGAAGATTGGATAACAATTCAACAAAGAGAAAGTAGTAATCCCAGTCTGGTTCGACATTATAGCATCGTAAAAAAGAATGATGTATGGAATTATATTGATCCCTACCAGTTGAAATATGGCGAATCTTCTTTGCTTGAACTGCAAGGCATTTTTGAGAGACTTAATAAAATTTGGGATTTATCCAAATCAAAGGAAATGGATAACGACCGAGACACTCCAAAAGGTCTCTCCAAATAAGCTAAAAAATTTTGTGAGGCTTAAACCTATTAAGAAGCTGGATTGGGACACATCGGATTAAAACAAAACTTCACTCATCATTCTTTATTCACCAACATGGAATACTCCGACCTTGGAAGTTTTTTAAGCGAACGGATGCGGGAACGCGGAGTGACGGTGAAGCGTCTTTCCGAACTCACGGGAATTTCGGTAAAACATCTGGAAGCGCTTCGCGAAGGACGATTCGACCAACTGCCGTCGGCGCCCTACCTCCGCGGCTATTTGATGAAACTGGGGCAGATTCTTGAATTTGACGCGAACGATTGGTGGGAGGGGCTCAGGAACGCGCGTCCGGCGAAGAATTCGGCGCCGACAGACGAACTGCCGAAAAACAGATTCAAAAAAGAACCCGTTAAAAAATATATAATCCCCGGCGCGCTGGCGATTATTCTTATTTTTTACTTCGGATTCAGATTCTCAAAAATTTTCGGCCAGCCGAGCATCACAATTTCATATCCTGCGGAGAATGTAACGATAGTAAGCCAGGATTCCGTTTCCATCATCGGCAGGATGACGGGCGGCGATACATTGAAAGTGAATTTCGAAACGATTTCTGCCGGACAAAACGGCGACTGGCAAAAAACCGTTTCTCTCCAGCCGGGCATCAACACCATTGAGATAAGCGCGAAAAAATTTCTTGGCAGGGAAACGAAGATAATCCGGCAGGTTATTTACGAACCGCCAAAAAGCTCTTCGTCTTCGGCGCCCGCCCTATAAATTTGAAACTGTTCTTCTGCGCAACTGCAATTAGTTCAATATGTTAGAATTACCTCTATAAATCTCATAGGCAAACATGACGCCGCAAAAAGGAAAAACAAAAGAAGAAAATAAAAATGAACTCGACAGCTTGATGTCGACCCTCCGGGACAAGTTCGGCGAAGGCGCAGTAATGAAACTCGGCGACATGAAGCACATGAATGTGGATGTTATTCCGACCGGCTCGTTCTCCCTCGACTTGGCATTGGGCGTCGGCGGTTTGCCGCGCGGACGGGTTGTAGAAATCTTCGGTCCCGAATCAAGCGGAAAAACCACGCTAGCTCTGAATGTCGTGGCGCAAGCCCAAAAGAAAGGAGGGCGGGCGGCTTTCATAGACGCGGAGCACGCGCTTGACCCCGAATACGCCGCGAAACTAGGCGTCAAAGTGAGCGACCTTTTGATTTCACAGCCCGACAGCGGAGAGGAGGCGCTGAATATTCTTGAAAGCTTGGTGAAATCGGGAATCATTTCCGTAATTGTCGTCGACTCGGTGGCGGCGCTCACGCCGAAAGCAGAACTAGAGGGAGAAATGGGCGACCAGCACATGGGACGCCAGGCGCGGATGATGGGTCAGGCGCTTCGGAAACTCACCGCCATCGCGAACAGCACCCAAACGCTCATTATTTTCATAAACCAAATCAGGATGAAAATCGGAATTGTGTTCGGGAATCCCGAGACGACGCCGGGCGGCAGGGCGCTTCCCTTCGCCGCATCGGTTCGCATCGACATACGCATCATTGCGAAAGTGAAAAAAGGCGAGCATGTGGTTGGAAACCGCGTCAAAGCGAAAGTCGTGAAAAACAAAGTGTCTCCGCCGTTTAAAATCGCCGAGTTTGACATTATGTTCGGCGAAGGAATTTCCTATGAAGCTGACGTTCTCAACGCCGGGATAGCGCACGCAGTTATCTCGAAATCCGGCGCGAGCTACTCGTTCGACGGCGAAAAACTCGGTAGCGGCTTCGAGAACGTCGTCGCCAAACTGAAAGAAGATAAAAAGCTTTTGAACGCGGTAAAGGAAAAAGTGCGTGCGGCTGCTGCGGAGGCGTAGCGTAGCTTTTCAACATACTACAAAGCATGGGAGAACTATCTGAAGGTAAAGATCAATCTCTCGTTGGGAGCGATCCGTTCGCTCTTGCCGAAAACGATGTTCTGAAAGCAATTGAAGAGACAAGAAAAAGCGTCGATGGTTTTAGGGCCGGGTTAGAAGACGAAAACGAGAAATTTAAGAGTTTTTCTCAAAAAGCGCTCCCGAAAAAAGAACAAGAATTACAAGCGTTGACCCGACTTTCTCCGGAAGAAATCCTCGAAAAACTAAAAGGTCTCTACGACAAAGTAGTTGAGCTTACTAATGCCAATTTACCGAGAGAAGAGATTATTGCCCGAATCAGAACGGAATTCCCTGACTTCGCTGATTACTACACGATTCTTCGACAAGAACCTTGGGGATATCGTTTGGGTCAAGCTATATTTGCTGAAAAAGTAGAAAGTGGGAGTTAAGTCGTTTCTTTGCTCAAAACCTAAAACCGCTGTATCGCCTATTTCGCGTTTTCAATTGACTTTTACGCCCAGAAAGCTAACATAAAATCAAATGAAACAAGCCAAGCAAAAATTTATGCTTCCCGTGGTATTCGGGAAAGAAGGCAAATGGTATGTTGCCTCGTGTCCTCTTTTAGATATTGCCACGCAGGGGCTGACTGACAAAGAAGCAAGAGAAAATCTTACCGAGTTAATCCGCGACTATCTTTCAGACCCTGATACCGCAAAGCCGGATTTTAGAAGTGTCAGTTTCTCCTCGCTTTCGTATGTAGAAGTGGCGGCATAACGCAGATGGGCAAAGCGAAACCGCTCAAAAAAGTCAAGCTCGTGTTCCGTGTCTGAAACAATGCATAGGTTCACATACATATGAGATTTTTCGGCCAACCGAAAAGTCATGCAGATTCATAACAAACTGACGGGAACATGGGGGTTTGTCTCGGCATATAACGAGGCGCTATGCTTTCGGGATACTGAAAGTCCCGAGTATTTTCGAGGAATGATTACCCGAAAAACATAAGAATGTACTCATAATGTAGTCGTAACGCTTGCCACTATGCCAAGGCATAGTGGCTGAAATTTTCCTATTTCGAGTCATGTTTCGAGCGAGTCACGCCACAAATACCGTACACAAACTCAACCGCATGCCGCTATGCCTTGGCATAGCGGCATGCTATAATCATCACGAGGGTAAAGATAGAAGCATAAGACATGTGAATAAAACTAAAATAATGACATGGATAAAAGTAAAATAATAATTTTGCCGTCGATCGGAAATTATTCTTCCCGTAAAGAGTGGGAAGACGCATGCTGGCTGAAAATAGTAACGTCAAAAGAACTTCTAAAATTACTCTTAACTCCTAATGAACGGCATAGTCTCGTAAAACGCGCCGCGGCAGTCGAAGGCCTTGTTGCCGGCAAAAGTTATAAACAAATCGGCAATGAATTATGGCTTTCACCTCAAACTATCAGTTGCATCAATAAAGCATTGAAGGAGAGTGGCTACCGAAGTTATAAAGAGAGAAGCAAAACCGAGCGGAAAAAGAGAGTGTATACTCCAGGTCCTAATTCAAATAAAATAAAACATCGCGGCAGATCTGTCCGCACAAAATACGGAACAGTTTATTTACCGTACTGACTGCGCATCTTTAATTACCAAATGCATATCAAAAAATTATTATCCGCTATGCCAAGGCATAGCGGATAATAATTGTGACGTCGCCAAAGCGCTTTTATATTGTTGTTTCCCTCAAAAGTGCTGAATCGCCTGTTTCATACCTTCAAGCGACGTGCTTATTATCAAATACTTGTTGAAAAGCCAGCCGTAGACAAGAACGCTCTTTCCGTCTGAGAAATCCAGAACTCTGACGGGCTGGCCGCTTACCAAAGCGTCGCGGAACGCCGCGGCAGGATTTCCGGGCGATTGCAAAAAGAGATTTTCCCAATTCGATGAAGCGCTTTCGATTTTTGCCACCATCGGCTGAAGGAGAAGCGGCGTCTGGCCTGTTTTCAATTGAAATATGTAGCCGGGCCAAATGACTGTCTGACTTGCATCGCCGGAGTTCTGACGAAACGGACCGGCGGGCAGGCCTTTTTTGTCTTTGTACAAAAATACGGTGAAATCGGGGTTGAACGCGAAAACAAGAAAGCTTTCTTCCAAAACGCCGCCATTGATTAAGGAAAAAAAGTCGTTTGCGGCGAGCGCTTTGCCGTCCGAAGATTGCGCCTCAATCTCAAAAAACGTCGAACTTGACGCAAGTCCCGCCAAAAATTGCCTCGACTGTTCGCCGCTACCCTCAAAACCGGCGTTCGACGAAGAAATTTTAAGCGGAAAAGTTCCGTCAACCGCCTGCGTGAAAAAAGAGCGGTGTTCGAAGCCCTGTCCAGCACGTGTTGACGCCTCTGTTGAAGTCGGCGCGGAAACAGCCGCTGGCGTTGCGGATTTCAATCTGCCAATCAAGGGGTAAAGAACGTAATAGCTTATAAGAAATACGACAGCCGCGCCGACAAGTATTGAACCCGCGAGCAGAAAATATTTAAACGCCGGCGCGCCGAGAATATTGCTTAACTTTTCTGAAACAACTTTCATTTCGGGTTCGGCGCGGCGCGATTCCTTATTTTCTGTCAGATTTATTTCTTCCTGCCTGAAAGACGGCAATGTAACGGTTTCTGCTTTCGGCGGCCCGCCGCCGCTCTGCCCGATTGAAGCGATATCCGAGGCCATTGTCCTTATAGCCACCTCAACGGGCGGCGCCCCGACTTTCGGCATCTCGGACACTTGCCGGCCCGAAGCGTTTTCCGCGCTCCAAGGATTTTGATTGGATTCCATTTATTTATAATTAATTATATGTATGTGGTAACATCGGTGGAAGTAGATTTTGCCTTACGGATTTTCTCATTTTCTTCTTCGCGAATTTTTTCCATATGTTCAAAATATGCCAAAGCTTTTTCACGTTTTTCGTCATCCAATTTATTTATAGCTTCTTTCAAGCCACCCTCATTAAAAGAGAGTTGTATCTCCTGAATCCCGACGTGGTCCCACGGATCGACATCATCCAGATATTTCATATTCCCATCGGCATCGACCGAATAATTTACTTCAACATGATCAACTTTTATTCCAAGTTTCTTCATTTCTTCGATAATGGCTGAATATCGCGGGTCTCTTTGAATTTCTCCGGAGGCGCGGGCAGACGCTTCCAACTCAACCGCAGACGGATTTCCATTCTGAAATCTCATCTCATATACATTTTTAATAGACCTGTGCCGTTCATCTAAGGGAACTTTTTCGCTTCGTAGAACATTGACTCCGGCGCCGGAAACATCGGGAAAATTTTCCGGGAAAAGCAGATTGACAATCTTGTGAAAATAGAAAGACGCTCTCGCGTGGGCTTTGGGAAAATTTTCCAAATATCCGAATTTTCTTTTCCCGCCCTTATAAATTTTTAACACATATCTCTTGTGCTCAGGGCTGTCGTACTTTGAGCTGTCTTCTCCTGGATCCCAAAAAACTTCCTTGTCTTTCCCTTCTCCAATCTTATTAAGTTTCGATTCACCGAAATGCATGGTATGTAGCGAATAAGAACTACATCTGTTTCAACGACAATCCTATGTGTCCGTCGGCATCCACGCGGATGACTTTCGCGCGCACGAAATCACCGACTTTCACCACTTCTTCAACGGTTTTCACGAAACCGTTTTTGAGTTCCGAAACGTGAATCATTCCGTCCTTGCCGCCTCCCAAATCCACAATCGCTCCGAAATCAAGATTTTTTATTACCTTGCCTTCGATAATTTCGCCAACTTTGTATTCCCGCGTCAGGGACTTTATATCCTGCATTGCCTGTTCTGCGCGGCTGCGGTCGAGCGAAGAAACGAACACTCTGCCGTCTTCTTCAATATCAATGCCGGCGAGCTCATATTTTTTAATGAGGCCGTTTATCATTTTGCCGCCGGGGCCGATGACCGCGCCGATTTTGTCAGGATTGATTCTCAGTTGAAGAACCGCCGGGGCGTAAGCCGAAGGTTTTTCGCGGGGCGCGCTAAGAACGCCGTTCATAACTTCGAGTATCAAAAACCGGGCAACTTTCGCCTGCTCGAACGTTTTTTGAATTATTTCAAACGTAAGGCCGCGCGTTTTCACGTCAAGCTGGACCGCGGTCACGCCCGTATCGGTGCCCGCTACTTTGAAATCCATATCGCCGTAGTGGTCTTCCGGCCCTTGAAGGTCCGTCAAGACCTTGTAATTCCCTTGTTCATCGCTCATAAGGCCCATCGCGATTCCCGCCGCCTGCTTTTTTAAAGGCACGCCCGCGTCCATCAAAGAAAGCGACGAAGCGCAGACAGTCGCCATTGACGAAGAGCCGTTTGATGAAAGAATCTCCGAGACCACGCGGATGGTGTAGGGAAATTCTTCTTGGGTCGGGAGCAGATTTATGATTGCTTTTTCCGCGAGCGCGCCGTGGCCGATTTCGCGCCTGCCGGGCCCCCGGAATATCCCGATTTCATGAACCGAATACGGAGGGAAATTATAATGCAACATAAATCTGCGCTTGCCGGTCGTGCCCATTGTTTCAACCAATTGTTCCGCGCCGGGCGCGGCAAGCGTCGTCACCGCCAACGCCTGCGTATTGCCCCGCACGAAAAGCGAGGAGCCGTGCGTCCGTTCGAAAAGCTTCACTTCCGCGCGAAGGTCCCTGACATCGTTGATTCCCCTGAAATCAGGCCTTTTTTCTTTTTCGAGAATATTTTTATGGATTGCCTTCCCGACTGTTTCTTCCCACAATACTTCGACGGAGCGGGAATCCAGAGGGTCAAGTTCTTCTTTCAGATGCGAAAAATATTCCTTCTTCAGCCGTGTCGTCGCCTCGTGATATTCGTGCTTGGTCTTTTTATAAAACGCGTCTTCAAGCCGGCTTTCCAAAAATTTCTCGCCGGCGGCGCGGAGTTTGGGGTCGATTTCGAACAAAAGCACATCCGCTTTTTTCTTCCCGATTTCTTTAACGATTGATTTCTGGAATTCAACGAGTGCGTCGATTTCTTTCTGGGCAATCTCAATCGCCGAGAGAATTTCTTTTTCGTCGACTTCTTTGCCCGCGAGTTCAATCATGCTGATTCTTCCTTCCGGACCGGCGGCAAAAATTTCAAAACTGCATTCGGGTTTTTGAATCTCCCGATTTGAAGGATTCACTAAAAATTTGCCGCCTATTTTTGCGATGCGAACGCCTGCCGCGGGACCCCCCCAAGGAATGTCAGATATGGCGAGCGCTGCGGAAGCGCCCATCAGGCCCACGAAATCGGGCTCGTTTTCTTCGTCAAACGAAAGGACTGTCGCCACAACCTGGATTTCCCGCCGAATCCGCTCGTCGAAAAGAGGGCGAATTGTGCGGTCAACCAGACGGTCAGCCAAAATCGCGTCTTCGGACGGACGGCCTTCGCGCCGCATGTAACGACTGCCGAGAATTTTTCCGGCCGCGTAAAACTTTTCCTCGTAATCAACGCGAAGCGGCATATAATCAAAATTTCCTTCCTTGTCCCCCATAACCGCTGTCACCAGCACTACGGTCTCTCCGTATTTCGCGAGCACCGCCGCGTTGGTCTGGTCGGCAAGAGAAGAAATTTCGAGCGTCAACTTTTTTCCGCCGACCTCGATAGAATATTGTTTTTTTTCAATCATGGTTATCTCCTTAAAATTATCCTTGGAATTTCTTCGATATTCATAAACCTGTCCGCCGCTTCCTGAAGTTTTCCCGAAGCGCTACGGCGGAACGCGGCAACCTCGACTAATTTCCCCGAGCCCCATTTCAGATATTCTATCAACGGAATGAAATCGCCGTCGCCGGTGACGAGAACCACTGTGTCCAAAAACGGCGCCATTCTTACCGCGTCAATCGCCATCCCGACGTCCCAATCCGCTTTTTTCGTGCCGTCCGGATAAATCTGCAAATCCTTGCTCCGGAGTTCAAGGCCTGATTTTTCAAGGGCGTCGAAAAACGCGCCCTCGCCGACCGCGGTTTCGCTTTTGACGACATAAGCGACTGCCCTGATGAGTTTTCTGCCGGCAATAAGATACCGCATCAGCTCGGGATAATTCACGCGTCCGCGATAGATATTTTTCGCCGAGTGATAGAGATTCTGAACGTCTATGAAAATTCCGACGCGCTGGTCGGCATAATATTCTTTGGGTCTCATATTTTCTTACTTCTTAAGTTCCAATTTCTTAACAATCTTCGCGTACGCGCTCGGCTCTTTATCTTTGAGATAAGCCAAAAGGCGGCGGCGCATACTTACCATTTTCAAAAGCCCCCTCCGCGAATGATGGTCTTTCGGATGTTTTTTAAGATGAGCCGCGAGTTCGTCAATCTGCCGCGAAAGAACGGCAATCTGCACCTCGGCGGAACCCGTGTCTTTTTCGTGCCGCTGGTGTTCTTTGACGATTTTTGTTTTTACGCGCTTGGTAAGCATTGAAAAGATTATAGGGTATAAATCAAAAAAAGGCAAATTTCGAATTGCGAATCCGAAATTTTTCTGATACAATTCTCCCATTATGGTAATCAACTACTTCGGCGACGGGTGTTTTCGACTGCAAAGCGGCGACACGTCGCTTCTTGTCGACCCGAACAACAACAGGTTGAAAGCGGATGTGGTCTTGAAAACGCTGATTTCCACGGATGTTTCCGCTGTCGCGGCAAACGAGGTTGCGTTTCCGGGAGAATACGAAATCAAAGATATTCAGATTCAGGGATGGCCGGTTCCGAAAGAATCAACCGAGAAATTCGTGAAAACGGTTTATCTCATAACCTGGGAGGATATGAATTTTGTTTTTCTCGGACATTTGTCGAATGGCCTTGAACCGGAAATTCTCGAGGAATTCGGCGAATCGGATGTTTTGTTCGCGCCGGTCGGCGGCGGCCATTTTCTTTCGGCAGAAACCGCCGCAAAGCTCGCGAAAAAACTGGAACCCGCCGCGGTAATCCCGAGTTTCACAAAAAATCCTAATGAATTTTTGAAAGCAATCGGCCAAAAAGCCGAACCGCAGGAAAAATTCGTTTTCAAGAAAAAGGATTTGGACGGGTTCAAAACCAAAGTTATAGTTCTCAAAAGCGCTGACTAAAAATGAATTTTTTAAAACGGCTTCAAGAAAGCGAGGAAAATGTCAAACGGCGCTGGCTCATTTTGGGTTCGGCGGTTATGATGATTCTTGTCGTGTTCATCTGGCTGAATTATTTTAACACTCTGGTTCAGCAGGCAAGCGCGCCGGCGCAGACAGAACAGGCGGAACGCGGCCTGACATTCTGGCAGACATTCAAATCGGGGCTGGGAATAGTTTTTCAAACCGCCGGTTCAAAAATAAAATACTGGTTTGAAATTGCGAGGTCGCCGAAAAGCTACAGTATCAACCCTTAAATGCAAAAATCAAATATCAAAATGCAAAATGACAATGTAAAATGTAAAAGGAATTCAAGCACATTCTTTTTTCCGCCCGAGGCGGATCCGCCTTCGGCGGAGAATTTTGATTTGTCAT
>JACQKU010000023.1 GCA_016204335.1 Candidatus Liptonbacteria bacterium | reverse complement strand
TTATATCTTACGATCGTAAGATATAATAGTAATAGAAAATGATACCGTTGCAACGGAAAGTTTCCGCGGTGGCGGAAAAGCTTAAAATCTTATTTTATTTAAAAAGCCGGCGGAGTTTCTCGTAAAAGTTCTCTCGTGTATGCGCGAAGTGAATAATTACCAGTTTTTGTCCTGATCAATGGTATACGCAAGCCGATACCCGACATTCTGCGATTTGAAATGAAAAGAATAAAGAAAATGGAGGGAGCCGGAAAGTTTTTCTCCGGCAAAGGGATCGGTTTCCAGAATTTCCGTTGCGCGCATCAAGTCTTCACGGATCAGACGCGGCAATTTCTTGAGCGCGCGTCTTGCGGAAGGAGTAACAACGCGCTGATACATTATGCAAGAATGTTTTTGAGCGGCTCCAGTTTCCCGGCCGATGCCTCGTTCAAGCTTCTTTTCAGACGCGAAACCAACTCCTGATCCATAAGCACGGACAATGTTTCTTCGTCTTGAGAAGACAAAAACGGCTTGAGGGTTTTAAGCTTCATTACCGCTTCGCGGGCCTCTTCGAGAAGAAGAGGGTTGAATTGTTCTTTTACCGACGTCCGATTCATAGCCTGTATTATGCGCCGCTCAGATTTTTGTGTCAACATGCCAAGGACCGTCAACTTCCCAACAAGGAGTTGTGATATTTCTCCGGCTGATGCGCGCCGAGAACCGTTATTTCGGGGCGCCAGTTGAAATTCGCCAGGTTCGCTTCGACACTTTCTCTAAGAGCATGCTGGTCGTAGCCGAGCGCGATTACTTCGGGCTTGTATTTTTTAATCACATTCCACGCGTCAAGCTCGTCGTCGCCTTCCACCGCTTTATCAACGCCTTCTTCTTCGAGCATCTTGATTCTCTTCTCAACGTCCGCGCGCGGTTCCTTGCCTTTTAAATGTCCGGCGATATAGTCCGGCGTGACCACCGCTATCAAATAATCCCCGTGATGTTTCGCTTCGCGCAAAAACGCGCGGTGTCCATCGTGAATGCCGTCGAACGTGCCGAAGACCATTACGGTACGCATAAATTCTAAATCCTAATTTCTAAACTCTAAACAGTATCTAAATTCAAAATTCCAATTTCTTAAACAAGGTTTGGGATTTAGGATTTGTGATTTGAAATTTGTTTAGGATTTCGGATTTCGCGCTTAGAATTTCCTATTTTGGCCTCATCAAAGGAAACACCGTTGTTTCCCTGACGGGTTTGTCCATCAAAAAACTGAAAAGCCGCTCCGAAAATCCGTGGCCGGCCGTCGGCGGCATTCCGTATTCGAGCGCCTCCACGAAATCCATATCCGCCATCTGCGCTTCTTCGTCCCCCTGGTTCCGCAATTTTTGCTGGGCTTCAAAGCGTTCCCGCTGGTCAATCGGGTCGTTCAATTCGCTGTAGCCCTGGCCGACTTCCGAACCGGCAATAATAAAGTGGAATCGTTCGGTGATGTCCGGATTCTTGGGCGACGACTTCGAGAGCGGCGAAGTTATTTTCGGCTCGTTAATCAAAATAGCCGGCCCGCCGATTTTCCTGCGGCAATATTTCCAGAGCCCGTCGATGAGGCGCTCTTTATTTTTCGCGTCGTATTCGATTTTGAGTTCCCTTAATTTAGTTTCGATTTCTTTTTCGCTTGCCTTCCAGATATCAACTCCGGTTTGCTTTTTTACTTCCTTGGCGTAGTCGATTAGCGGCCATTTCTTGCCGAGGTCGACTGCGAACCCGTTAATCTTGAATTTCAAAACGCCGAATGTCTTTTTGGCAACGTATCGGTAGCATTCCTGCAAAAATTCGTACATATCTTCATAATTCGCGTAAGCCCAGTACGCTTCGCATTGCGTATAATCCTGCAGGTGTTCCGCTGAAATTCCCTCGTTCCGGAAAATTCTCCCTATCTCGAATGTTTTTCTGAAGCCGGCGACCATCAGACGCTTTTGCCAAAGTTCCCCGGCTGAAATCCGGAGATACACGTCCATATCGAGCGCGTTATGGTGCGTTCTAAACGGCTTTGCGTCCGCGCCGCCGGTGGTTGTTTCAAGCGCCGGCGTTTCAACTTCGAGAAAGCCGTGTTTTTTATGGAATTCCCTGACCGCCTCCCAAAATACCGCTTTCTTCTCGACCATTTCGCGCGATTCGGGATTGAGCAGTATATCGAAATATCTCTTTCTGAAAATTTCTTCTTTGTCGGTCAGCCCGTGCCATTTTTCGGGAAGCGGCCGGAGCGACTTGGACAACATTTCCAATTTTGACGCCTCGATTGTCGGCTCTTTTTGTTTCGTATAAAAAGCCCTGCCTTGGACCGCGACAAAATCTCCTATATCAACCGTCTGCGAAAAAAGTTCGAACGCCTTATTTCCGATTTTGTCCTGAGCGACGAAAATCTGAAGTCTGGCATCCGCAGTTGAACCGTCGAAAATGTCCAAAAACGCTATTTTCCCGTGCCCCCTCTTCGCCATTACGCGGCCGGCTATGCCGATTTCTTCCCGGGATTTTTCCAATTTCCCGAAATTTTTTTTGACATCCGCTGCATTTTTGCACGCGAACGAAACCCGTGCCGGGTAAGGATTAATGCCCGCCTCTTTCAGCCGCGAAAGTTTTTTTAGACGTTCCTGAATAAGTTCGTCAAGCATGAGAGTAATCGCGAATAATGCGAATCTTGGCAAAATATCGCGAATAAAGGAACAATCACGAATAATGCGAATTATATTAGCATTATTAGTTTAAATTCGCGATATTTGCTTTTATTAGCGATATTCGCGATTACTCTATTCTATCTTCAAAATCTGATACGCCGCCGGGCCGCCCGGAGTCGCAACCTGAACGCTCTCGCCCACTTTTTTGTCGAGGAACGCTTTGCCGAGCGGCGATTCGTTCGAAATTTTTCCGTCCTCCGGTTTTGCCTCGTTCGAACCCACGATTTGGTACCGGAAAGTCCGGCCGTCTTTCTTAACGCTCACCGCCGAACCGATTGTGACACGGTCGCCCGCCGCGCCGGTTTTAATAATGACCGCTTTTTTTGAAATATCTTCGAGTTCGAAAATCCGGCTTTCGACGCGGCTCTGTTCCTCGCGGGCCTCGCTGTACTCCGAATTTTCCGAAAGGTCGCCGAATTCCTTGGCCTGTTTCAGCCGTTCGGCAACTTCCCGCCGCTTTACGCTTCGAAGCGTCTCGAGCTCCGTTTTCAATTCATCGAAACGTTCCTTTGTAAGGTAGTAGTTGTCCATAATTGTAAAATCAAAATGCAAAAATCAAAAATAAAAATGACCCATTCAATGCAATTCAGGGTCATCCTGAACGGAGTCGAACGGATGACAAATCAAAATGTAAAATGTCCGGTTTTGCGGGGCTTTTTAAATTTTTATTTTTCATTTTGATTTTTTATCTTTGATATTTGATATGCATCAATGATTATCCACCACCGGATTCTAACATTTTCCCAAAAAGTTTTCAAGTATCCGGAAAGTTTCACGTGCGAAGCGGCGTCATTCACCCATCTTACCGGCATTTCTTTGATTCGGTAGCCGAACTTCCGCGCGAGCGCGAGCGCCTCGATGTCAAACCCCCAGCCGTTGATTTTCGCGACGCTGAAAATTTTTTCCGCCGCTCCTTCCTTGAACGCCTTGAACCCGCACTGCGTATCCCATATTCCGGGGACGTTTACGATTTGAATTATAAGATTGGCAAGTTTTCCGAGCAGTTGCTTGTAGAACGGCTGGGCCGGTTCGAGCACGCTTCCCCTGACCGACCGCGAACCGATGACGACATCGTACCCTTCCGAAAAATAAGGAATCATCTTTTCGAACTGGTCAACGGAAGTTGAGTTGTCCGCGTCCGTAAAAAGCCGGTACTCGCCTTTTGAAAGAAGCATGCCTTGTCTGACCACGCCTCCTTTGCCCTGATTGACGTTATTGTCGATGAGTTTCAGATTTTTTATTGTTTCCGCCATCTTACGGACAATATCCGCGGTATTGTCGGTCGAGCCGTCGTTCACAACCAGAATTTCGTACGAATACGAAACCGCGCTCAAGCGCCTGTCTATGTCAACAAGCGTCATCGGAATCCGCTCGGCTTCGTTGTACGCGGGAATTATGACGGAGAGATAGGGTTTAACCATGAAGAATCGCCTCGGCGTCGTTTCGCGGGACGCGTTTCAAGATTTTCAAAACACTCGGGTCAATTTGCAAATCCCAGCTTTTTTGCGAGTGCATGATAGGAAAGCGTTTTACCTTTTCTGAAATTGCTTTCGGTGCGCGATAACGCTTTTTTTTGAGCCAGCGTTGGAAGAAATTCTTTGAAATTTCGAGATACTAAAAGTGCCTCATATTCTTTCCGCGGAATAACAACGAGGTCGTCTTTCTCCGCTAACTTTTGTGGAATGGTGATAGTCGGCATGAAATTATAATATCACGCTCGTTCTACAATGCAAGTTCAAAGAACTCCAAAAAGAAACTCCCCGATAGAACCGGGGAGAACGAAGCGAGTTTCGAGGACGGACGAGACGATCGTTCGAGTTGAAGTCGTTCCTGAGCCAGTTGAAGTTCAGAATCCACCGCTCGCCGTTCCGGTTGAGATAAACGACATTGCGGTTGCCGTTCGCGTCCCGCCAGATTATGCAGGGTACCATCCGCGCCACTGCCCCTTGAATCCCGTTAGAAGCAAGTTGCCATAGGCGACTGCCGAACCGATGTTCGGGCTTCTAACGGGATGAATACTCTAAGGGCTGTATCTTATTTGGGATCTAAAATCCTCCAATACCCCGCACCAAGTAGCTTCATTTTTTGAAATTTCGATAGCGCGCTCGCGCAAGCCTTGACCGACGCGACTCTGGCATATCGGATTCCGGAATTCGGCCGCCGAAAGCCGTAACCGTCGGCAGATTCGCCTACTATCCGAACATAGAATAGCAAAAAATCCTCATTTGAAAAAGTGTATCGAAATGCAGACGGCCCCGGACGCAATCTCGCGATTGCGCCGGGGCCGGAACGAATGGTCCAAGAGACCAAGGGTCTTGTACTTCCAAAACCCAAATATCTCGAGGACCGACGCTACTTGCGAGGACGGACGAGACGATCGCCCGAGTCGAAGTCGTCCCTGAGCCAGTCGAAGTTCAGAATCCACCGCTCGCCGTCCCGGTGGAGATAAACGACAATGCGGCTGCCGCCCGCGCCCCGCCAGACCGTTCCCGTGAAGACCAAATAAAACTTCCTGAACTCCACGGGAATTTCGTGCTGGTGGGCGAACACCCACTCAGCGTCGTGCTGACCGTAGTTTGTGTCGAGCTCGATGCGAGCCCGACTCACCATCTCCTCGCCGTTGACCGAGTTCTCGTCCTTCTTCAAGAACGGGACGAGTTCCAGGTCGCGGACCGAAGTGATGCGGCGAGGGACATCCTCCACGAGAGTCAGGCCGTCGTTGCGCCTGTCGTAGAGAAACGACTCGGCGGGAATGATGCCGCCGGGGGTTTGGGTTTTGAAGCTCCCAATGATGCCATCCTGCAGATGGCGCTTCAAACCCCCAGGATCGAACGGGTAGCCGTGAGCCTGCCGGACCTGCCGCTCGATCTCGAACAGCTGAGCGAGAAGCCCATCCTTCTGATCGCCCTCGACACGGTGTGCCATGACGATTCCTCCTGTAGTTTCAGCACGCCCGATTCCACACACGTGGAACCTCTTAAAGGCGCACTGCTGGTTGCAACTTTCAATCCGCAAAAAATGTGAACTGAAAGTTGCAACCAACCCGCAAGCAGCATATTTTCAATTTTCAAGGTGCAAAACATGCTACCACCTCAATACTATTTTGTCAATACTCTCGGCCCGTTTTCGGTTATGGCAATAGTATGCTCGAAGTGTGCGGCGAGCGAGCCGTCGGCGATGGCGTAGCTGTCGTCCTGAAGCTGTCTTATTTTCGCGCCGCCGGCGGAAATCATCGGTTCGATGGCGATGACCATTCCGACTTTCAACGGTTCCCCTTTTCCGGGTTTGCCGAAATTAAACACCGCCGGTTCCTCGTGAAGCTCGCGGCCGATGCCGTGGCCGGTTAATCCTTCGACGATTGAAAAACGTTCTTGTTTAACAAATTTTTCAATCGCGCAACCGATGTCGCCGAGTGTTTTTCCGGGCATCGCCTGTCCGATTCCGAGCTCAAGCGCGTTTTTCGCCGCCGCAATCAGTTTATATTTTTTTGTATCAAGCTTTCCCGCGCCAACGCTAACCGCCGCGTCAACGTACCATCCCTTGTATTTCAACCCGAGGTCAAGCGACACAATATCACCGTCTTCAATGACGCGCTTGGACGGCACGCCATGAACGACCACATCGTTTATGGAAACGCAGATTGTCGCCGGATATGCTTTTTTCGCCCCGGTCGGGCGGTAATTCAAAAACGCCGGTTCGCATCCTGCTTTTTTTATGAGCGCGAAACTTCTCGTGTCGAAAAATGCCGTTCCGATGCCGGGACGGACTTCCGAAGCGAGCGACGCGAGAATTTCCCCGAGCCGGCGCCCTCCCTCGGCCATGATTTCAATTTCCTCTTTTGTTTTAATTTTGAATCCCATTATTTCAATTCCGGAACATTGAGCCACTTCTGGTATGCCGCTATTATAATTCCGACGACTTCCTCGAGATTATTAATTTTCGTGTCAACAATAAGGTCGAACTTTGTATTGTCGGTAATGTCAATATCGTATAAATTCCGATAGCGCTTTCGTTCGCTCTCCACTCTTTTCACTGTATTTTCATACACCTCATCAACCGATGACCCTTCTTGGCTTTTTCTACCTACTCTCTGGATCTGCGCGAAAGTGCGCTCTGCCGCAACTCTTGAGTCCAGGTCGAGAAAAACTTTAAACGAATCCGGCATCCAATGGAATGCCGTGCGCGAATCAATAACAAAATTATTTTTTTCTTTCCCCATTTTTACAAGAAGCCTGTCTACCTCAAAATCAATTTCTTTTTTCTTTTCCGCGGTAAAATTTATTTCTTCGATTGAAAGATTCCGGTCTGCAGCCATTTTTCTGAACATATCACCAGAAGAAAAATGTTCGTATCCAAGACCGCTGGCGACTCCTTTCGCCGTGCTCGATTTTCCGCTGCCAGGAAATCCAGTTATGGTGATGATATGTTTTTTCATGAAACACTATTCAATCACATCGCCTCATCGATTTTTTTCGCGACTTCAGGAATGGACGGCTGGCCGTCGATCTCGATAAACTCGGTGTTTGCCCGCATATAGTCGAGAATTGGAAGAGTCACTTCCTCGTACAGTTTCAGCCGGGATTCTATCGCCGCCGGCGTGTCGTCGAGCCTTTTTTCTATTTCCGCGCGAAGCGTGAGCCGCTTTAAAGATTCTTCCCGGGTCAGATTCAAAAAAATAGTCGCAAAATTTTTCTTGCCGCGTTCAGCGAGCCAGTTCAAAAGAAATCCGGCTTGTCCGATTCTGCGCGGCACGCCGTCAAAAATAATTCCTTTATTCTCCGGAATATCCGCGAGTTTGAAATTCAGGATTTCCAAAAGTTGCGGGTCGGTCAGGTAATCGCCGCGGTCCATAATCTCGAACACTTTCTCCCCGTTCGCAAGCGTGAAATCGCGGTTGGCGCGCAGAATCGCGCCCATTTCCCAAAAGAAAAATCCCAGTTTCTCCGCGAGCAAGCGCGCCTGCGTCCCCTTGCCGGACCCCTGCGGGCCGAGCATAAAAATCACTTCGATTTTCTTCTTTGTTTCAGACATCGCGCTTCAATTAAAATACTGTTATCGGGGGTAAATACTTAATTATATTTTTTAAAATCTGCTTTAGGAATTTTCCCGACAGTTTTTGGATCGAGCAAGGGTAGTTCATTGGGAGCTCCACTTAACTTACGGAGTCGAAACGCGCTACAAGCGACACCGTCATCTTCGTAGCCGGTTTGAAACTCAATTTCAATTTTGCCCTTAAATTCTCTATCAATTTTAACGGCCCATGCTTCTAAAAGATTATTGAATACAACGGGTGTCTGCGCAAACATAATTCCTCCTTCACGAAGCAAATTGTACCAAATTCGCAAAATTTTACTTACTTCATACGGTTCACCAGGCACAAATTCTAAGCCCTTTCCCATGCGCTCGATTATTAGATCAACCTTCTCGCCATTCAACCATTGATTCAAAGATTTATAAGTATTTGATTCAAAAATATTACCCTCTAATACTTCGTGGTGTAATTTCTTATCTCTCTCCTTTATTCTATCCAATTGATGCGCCCATCCTCTGTGGTCTAATAAACTAACTGCAATAGATTTGGCAAAAAAGTCGGGCGTAAACCCGCTAAACAATCTTGCCCCAATTCCACCAAATTCCACGCCGATAGCACTACCCTTTCTTTCTTTAAGGGCGGTTTCAATATAATTTCTGAGACTTATTTCTTCTCCCGGCAAAAGATCCCTGAATGAGTTTACAAAAGATCCTTTATCAGAACCGTCAAGGGACGAATCTGCCCAAGTATAATGCTCAAAGTCCAGTATCTCAATTTCTGCAATATCCTTAAAATGAGCGGCTTCTTGCGCAACCTGCTCAACTGTTTTTTTGCGTTCCTGGCCTTTGGGAAAAAATTCGCTCATGAAGCTATTATATCAGAAAGGTGGCGATGACCGGAAACCCCTGAATATTATATTTCCGCAAACGCGAAGGCCTTCAAATTTTGAAGAACTCGCGGAGCTCCGACGGACTTGGCCTCCTGCCGCTATGCCATAGCATACCGCTATGCCATGGCATAGCGGCACGAAACTCTCCGTATGATAATTTCTTCGATTCTCAACTTCGGTCGGGCGCTATGCCATGGCATAGCGGTAAAAATCAAAAGCGGTGGCGGTTCTTAAAAACCAAGCGGTGAGGTTTTCGTTCTTCCCGATGCGGAAACTTTCTCTTTTCGAGAGGCTATCGGATTTTATCCAAAAGCGGAGGTTTTTGTTCCGCCAGGCGTTATCGGAGGCGAGCAAGCTTGGTATCGCCGCAGGCGATTTGCTCGCCGAGATACAGGCCGCCTCGCCGCCGGAGCGAGGCGAGCCGTGCCTGACGGAACAAAAACCGTAGCTACTCTATTCCCTCGTACTCCCTCGACACCAACTGCGAATCAAGCTGGCGCATCGAATCGAGTACCACGGCGACCACAATCAAAAGCGCGGTGCCGCTTACGTTAAGAACCGCAATTTTCGTGATGCTCTGGACGATAAGCGGCAGAACCGCGATAAGGCCCAGCGCCGCGGCGCCGAGAAACGTAACGCGGTTAATCAGTTTTGAAAAATAGTTCGACGTTGTCTCGCCGGGCCTGATGCCCGGAATAAAGCCCCCGCTTCGCTGGAGGTTTTTAGAAATCTCTCCGGGGTTGAACGTGATGGCGGTGTAAAAATACGTGAAGAGGAAAACCAAAAAGAAATAAACGACGCCGTAGATGAGCTGGTTATTCAAAAATCCGGAAACGATTTCGTTCACCTTCAAAGCGACGCCGGATGAAAAAATAGACAGTATCTGAACTAAAAACTGGGGAAAAAGAAGAACCGAAATCGCGAAAATCAAAGGAATCATTCCCGCTTGATTTACTTTGAGCGGCAGGTAGCTTGAAACGCCTCCGAACATCTTATTCCCGCGAACCTGTCTGGCGTACGCAATCGGAACTTTTCGTTCGCCTTCGTTCAAGTAGACGATGCCGGCTATCAAAAGAACGCTTACGACGACGAATCCCGCGTAGGTCGGAAGCGCCGAAGACGTATAGGAAACAAGCGCCTGCTGAATTGTTGTCGGCAAACTGCTGATAATTCCCGCGAGAATGATGAGGGAAATCCCGTTGCCGATTTTCTGCTCGCTTATCAACTCGCCGAACCAGAGCGCGAGCATCGAGCCCGCGGTAATCGCAAGCACATTACCCGCTAAACCGAACGCGTCCGGCCTCGGTATGACATTTTGGGAAATAAGAAGGGTTAAAAATCCGTACGACTGGAGAAACGCGAGCGGCACGGTCAGCATTCGCGAGTATTGGTTGAATTTCGCCTGGCCGCGCGCGCCCTCTTCATAATAGAGCTGTTTAAAACGGGGGAAAATAATCGTCAGAAGCTGCATAATAATCGTCGCGGTGATGTACGGGCCGACCCCGAGCATCGCCACTGACAGCGTCGAAAGGCCGCCGCCGGAAAAGATATTAAGAAATCCGAGGAATTGGTTCGAGCCGAAAAATTGCTGGAGTCCCGCCGCGTTGACGCCCGGAATCGGAATCGCCGCGAGCAAACGGAATGCCACCAAAAGCACGACCACAATAAGAACTTTTTTGCGGAGGTCCGGTATTTTAAAAATTTGGAGGAATCTGTTCATACTGGAATTGCTGATTTACGCTGATTACGACGCGGATACTCGCGGATTTGTAAATTATACAACTTATATTAATGGGATTAATAAGATAAAATCCGCGTTAATCTGCGTGTCTACTATCTGCGTTTATCCGCGTCTACGCTGCCGCCGGCTTTTTCAATCTTCGCTTTTGCGCCTTTGGAAATTTTTAGTCCCTTCACGACAACCGCGAAATCGATTTCACCGTCGCCGAGAAGTTTCACATCGCCCCGATGACCGGAAGGCAGCATATTTATTTTTTTCAAAAGATTTTTATCAAGCGTAATCGCGCCGTCAGCCAACGGTTTCAGTTTCCCGGCCAAATCCGAAATGTTGAAAGAAAACGGCTTGGAGCCGAATGGCCGATTGGCGAACCCGCGGCGCTTCGGCAGACGCATAATCAAGTCCCTGATGGCGGGCCTGATGCGGTGTCCGGAGCGGGATTTCTGGCCCTTGATTCCGCGGCCCGAATACGTGCCTCGTTTTCCGCCGCGCCCGATGCGTTTTTTCGGTTTCTTGCCTATTGAATGAAGATGATGAAGTTGCATATTGATGAATCTCTAATTTCTAAATTCTAATCTCTAAACAATCTCGAATTTCAAAATTAAAAAACGCTTTGAGATTTGGGTTTTTCAGCCCGAGGCTGACCCGCCTCTGGCGGAGATATTGTTTAGGATTTAGAGATTATGGTTTAGAGATTTTAGCTTTTTAAGCGCTTCGATTGCCGCCAACGCATTGGTTAATTTATTCGGCGTCCGGCCCAGACATTTGGCGGTTGCGTCTTTTATACCGGCCAAACTTAGCACCGAACGCACGGCGCCGCCAGCCCTCAAACCGCGTCCGGCGGCAGCCGGCTTTATCAAGACCCTTGCGGCGCTGTACTTCGCGAAAACTTCATGCGGAATGGTCCTGCCGTCTTTTAGATTGAGAATGAGAATGCGTTTTTTTGCGGCTGTCTTCGCCTTTTCAATCGCGTTCTGAACGTCAAGCCCTTTTGCCACGCCGACTCCGACTCTGCCTTTCTCATCGCCGATAATCACGGTTATCCGGAAACGAAAACGCTTGCCGCCGGCGACCACGCGCGTGACGCGCCTGATATCAAGGACCTTTTCCTTGAATTCTTCTTTTTTAATATATCGGTCTCTCATCATATTTTTAGGCCTCCTTTTTTTGCTTCTTCGGCAACCGCCTTGACCCGGCCATGATATTTGTACGCTCTCCGGTCCAATACCGCGGTCTTCACTCCCGCCGCAATCGCCTTTTTCGCAATCAGTCCCCCGACCAGGCCCGCCTGTCCGGTCTTTTTTTCCTTTGATTTCTGTTTGGCGAATTCTCGGCTTGAAGCGCTCGCCAAGGTGTGATTTTTTTCATCATCTATCAATTGAGCGTAGATGTGGCGATTGCTCCGGAATACCGCCAGCCGCGGTTTTTGGGAAGTTCCGGAGATTTTAGCCCGGACGCGCCGGACGCGCCTTCCCCGCGTTTGATTCAAATTTTTTCTTGGATTCATGGTAATTTAATTCAAAATGTAAAAATCAAAAGTAAAAATGACCCATTCAATGCAATTCAGGGTCATCCTGAGCAGAGTCGAACGGATGACAAATC
>JACQKU010000021.1 GCA_016204335.1 Candidatus Liptonbacteria bacterium | reverse complement strand
ATGACAAATCAAAATTCTCCGCCGAAGGCGGATCCGCCTCGGGCGGAAAAAAGAATGTGCTTGAATTCCTTTTACATTTTACATTGTCATTTTGCATTTTGATATTTGATTTTTGATTTTATTTTTACGCCGCCGCGGCCGCTTTCTTGCCGGCTTTCCTTCTGACGACCTCGCCCTGATATCGAATGCCTTTGCCTTTATAGGGTTCGGGTTTTTTGAGCCGCCTGATTCTTGCCGCCGTTTCCCCGACCAAACGCTTGTCAATGCCCGATATATGAATCATATTTTTCTCCGTCTTTATGGCAATACCCTCGGGAATTTCAACCCGCACCGGCTGAACATAACCCAACGCAAGAATCAGCGCGTTTCCCTCCACGCTGGCGCGATACCCGATACCTTCAATCTCAAGCGTCTTCGAAAAACCGGCTGCGACTCCTTCCGCCGCGTTTTTAATCAGCGACCACATGGTGCCCGCGTTCGCCCTGCTCTGCCTGATTTGGTTGACCGGGGACACGTCGACTGAACCGTCTTTAATTCCAAAGGACAAGAACGGCAGAACGCGAACCCCTAATTCCCCTTTTGGCCCTTTGATAAGCAACATCCCGGATTCTTCTTTCACCGTAACCGATTCCTGCAACCGTATTGGTTTTTTTGCTAATCTGCTCATAATTTTAGCTACGAAATACGAAAAGGTACTAATATACGAATAAACGTTTTCGTATATTCGTAAAAAATTCGTACTTTCGTAGAGATTACCATATTTCGAACAAATATTCCCCGCCGACTTTTTTCCTTCTGGCATCGCGGTCGGTCATTACACCTTTGGACGTGGAAAAAACGCCTGTGCCATACCCCTGTCTCACCCGCCTGATATCGCGGCAATTCGCGTAAATATGGCGGCTCGGCTTGCTTATGATTTTAAAATCGGTGATAACCGGCATTTTATTTTTATAATTCGGCGTTATCTCCAGAAATTTTTTATTGCTTATGGTTTTTTTCTGAACGTCTTTCAAATACTTCCGCTCGACCAGAATTTTCGCGACCTCAAAATCGAAATTCGAAAATGAAGTCAAAAAACTTTCTTTTTTTACCAGAACGGCGTTTTTAATTTTAGCCAATAAATCTTAATACATAGCAACAAATTTAAAAATCAAATATCAAAATGCAAAATGACAATGTAAAATGTAAAAGGAATTCAAGCACATTCTTTTTTCCGCCCGAGGCGGATCCGCCTTCGGCGGAGAACTTTGATTTGCCATTTTTATTTTTGATTTTTACAGTTTGCATTTATTTTCACCATGACGCTTTTTTTACTCCGGGAATTTCACCGCTGCTCGCCATTTCCCTGAAACAAATTCTGCAGAGACCGAAATCGCGGATATACGCCCGTTTGCGCCCGCAACGAAAACAGCGCCGGACTATCCTTGTGGAAAATTTCGGCGTTTTCTTGCCGCGCATTATAACTGAAAGTTTGGACATGATATATTAATCTCTAATTTCTAATCTCTAAACAATCTCGAATTTCAAAATTCAAAACGTTTTTGAGATTTGTATTTTGATATTGTTTAGGATTTAGAGATTAGGGTTTAGAGATTTATTCTCATTATTTCTTCAACGGCACCCCCAAGCGCCGATACTCTTTTATCGCCTCTTCGCGGTTTTTGATTCTTGGAACAATATTGATTCCAAACGGAAAAAGGACCGGCGATTCCTCGGGATTAATCTCCGGAAACACCAATTGCTCGCGAACGCCGATATTCAAGGCGCCGCCCGCATCAATGGAAAGAATTTCGAGGCCCCGAAAATCACGCACGCGGGGCAGTACTATTCTAATCAGCCGCTCGAAAAAATCAACCATTTTGCGCCGGCGAAGCGTTACGCGCAACCCAACAATCTGACCTTCCCGCATTTTGAAACCGGAAATTGATTTTTTGGCTTTTCTCAACTCCGGCTTTTGTCCCGTCATTGCAGAAAGATTATTCATGAGCTGAGGCAGTATTTTTTGCTCAAAATTCGGCTGTTGGCTTAATTTTCCGATGCCCGCGTTCAAAACAATTTTTTCTAGGAACTTTTTCGCTTCCGCAGATATGTCGGTTTTTTTTGTTTTATCGATTTTCATATCAAGTTATTCGGGCTTTACATTTTTTGCAGAAACGAATTTTCAGGGCAGATTCAAAACGATATCCAACCCGGCTCGGAATTTTACAGTTGGGACAGATAATCATCGCGTTCGAGGACGGAAGAGGTCTTGCAACAATCACTATTTCCCCTTTCTGGCCGGCTTTTCGCGGCTTAACGCGTTTTTTATACAAATTGACTCCTTCCGCGGCAATTTTATTTTCTTTCGGGAACGCGCGCGTCACCGTCGCTATTTTGCCGCGGTCTTTGCCTGCGATTATTTTCACCTGGTCTCCTTTCTTTAGTTTCATGTTAAATGTTTAATGCGCCATGTCGCCTGTATCATTTTGCTTGTCGCTAAACAATCTCTTCCGCCATCGTCATCAGTTTTTCAAAACCCCTTGATTTCAATTCGCGCGGCAACGGCCCGAAAATTCTTGTACCGACCGGTTCTTTTTTGGCATCCGTTATAACCGCGGCATTTTCATCGAAACGGACATACGAACCGTCGGCGCGCCGAAACGGCTGGCGGCTCCGCACCAACACAGCTCTTACAATGTCTTTCTTTTTGATATTTTTTCTCGGCTCCGCCGTCTGAACGGAAGCGACAAAAATGTCTCCGATTCGCGCGTAGCGCCGGCCCGTACCGCCCAGAATGCGGAAACAACGGATGATTTTCGCGCCTGAATTGTCGGCGACTTTTAATATTGAACGTTCCTGTATCATGATAGTATTCGCGAATAATGCGAATTTCGATTAATATCGCGAATCACATTCGCATTATTTGCTTTCATTCGCGTTATTAGCGATTACTCTCTCGACGATTCGCCATCTTTTTTCTTTTGAAAGCGGCCTGGTTTCTTCGATGATTACGTTATCGCCGGTTTTGTACTCGTTCTTTTCATCGTGGGCTTTGAACTTGCCGGTTTCCTTGTAGTACTTCAGGTATTTCGGATGCTTTTTCAGACGGGTCACCGCTATGACCCTGGTTTTCTGCATCCGGTCCGATACAACTACGCCGGTCAGTTTCCTATTTTTTGATTGTTTCTTTTCTTCGGTCATTGTCGTGGGTTATGCATTATCGCCTTTTTGAGCCATAAAAGTCAATCCATTCGACCCATTCGACAGGCTCAGGGTCGCCCTGAGGAATTCGAAGGGCGACTCGCTCAGGATTGACTCTGAGAAATATTTTTTTGATTTTGAAGAGTCAAAAAACGGGCGATGTTTTTTCGGACTATCCGCAAATCTTTGACGTTTTTAACTTTGCCGGCCGCAAGGTCGAATTTCAAAACGCGGAGTCGTTCTCTCGCTTCCGTGGCAAGCTTTTGAAGTTCTGCGACGGGTTTATTTTTTAATTCCTGGATTTCTCTTTTCTTCATATTTTTAGCGTGTATCGATGCCAATATACGAATGGTACTAATTATACTAATGAAGATAGTTTTTGATTCGTATCATTAGTAAATTAGTATATTCGCATCGATACTTTACTTTTCATCTTTGCTTACAACCCGGCTCTTAAACGGCAGTTTATGGCCCGCCCGGCGCAACGCCTCGGTCGCGGTTTTTTTATCCACGCCGTCCACCTCGAGAATTATCCGGCCGGGCCTAACCGGAAACACATAATGGTCGACGGCGCCCTTGCCTCCTCCCATAGTCGTTTCCGGAGGACGCATTGTAACCGGCTTGTCGGGAAACACTCTTATCCACAACCTTCCCTCGCGTTTCAAAAAATTCGTGACAGCCCGGCGCGCCGCCTCAATCTGTTTGGAAGTCAGCCAAGCCGCCTCTGTCGCTTTCAAACCATGCTGGCCATAACTCAGGAGAAGACCCCTGGTTTCGACTAAACGCCTCCGTGAACGGCCCTTATGCCACTTGCGGTGTTTTACTTTTTTGGGGATTAACATTATATTCGCGTTATTACCTCTTTAATTCGCGCTATTCGCGATTACTTTTTGAAACACTTCGCCTTTGTATATCCAGATTTTTACCCCGATGGTTCCGTAAGTGGTGAACGCGGTTGCTTGCCCATAGTCGATATCGGCGCGAAGATTTTGAAGCGGCAACGCGCCTTTTTTTAAGGACTCGCTTCTTGCGATTTCGCCCCCGTCAAGCCGTCCTGAAAGCAAAATCTTCGCTCCCTGCGCCTCTTTGTTCTGCATAATCTGTTCGAGGTACTTTTTCATTGTCCGGCGGAACGGCATGCGCTTCTCCAAATCCCATGCAATCTGCTGGGCGATATATTGAGCCGCGATTTCGGAGCGTTTCAATTCTTCCACGTTCAAACTGATGCTGACCTGAGTTTTTGTTTCTCTCATTTTTTTAAGCTCGGTTTCAAGGGATTTCGTAAACTCCTCGATGCCTTTGCCCCCCCGACCGATAATAAATCCGGGGCGGGCGGCTTTGATGAATATCCGCAAACTGTTGAGTGTCCTCTCGATTTCGACGCTCGCTATCCCTGCCTGATTCAGTTTGTCTTCAATCAATTTCCTGATTGCCTCGTCTTCGGCCAGATACATCGGGTACAATGACCGTCCGCCTTTTGCCGAAAAGAACCAGCGCACCGGCCAATTTTTAATGATGCCTAACCGGAACGATTTTGGATTGATTTTTTGTCCCATGATGGTTATATCAGCGAATAACGAATCTTTTCTCGAATGAACGAATTCGTAAATTCGCAATGGATTCGATATTCGTTGATAGTCATACGCTTTTTCTTCTGAATATTTTCTTGAAGAACCCGGGGTTTTTCTGCTGAATCATTTCCGCTTGCTTTTTGTCCGGAACCCTTTTTTCTTTTCTTGTTTCTCGACCCGCTTTTTTTGTCTTTTTGGAAACCGCGATTTTGAAGCGCACCGGCTTAAGGTTGGGGTTTTCGGCAAGAACCAGCGTCACGTGGCTCATCTTCTTTTGAATCGGCGTAGCCATGCCTCGGGCTCTCGGCAGGACTCTTTTGAGCATCGGCCCCTGGTCAACGAGCACGCTCTCGACATAAAGCTTTTCCGAATTAAGGCGGCTGTTATGCGCCGCGTTCGCCGCGGCGGAACGAAGAAGCTTGAGCAGGGGCCTTGCCGGCCTGCGTCTCTGCAAAAGAAGCTGCGCTTCGGCTTCGTTGACCGGCAAACCCTTCAAAAGATTCGCGAGCATGCGGACTTTTCTCGGAGCTATCCGGAGATAGTTGAGTTGCGCCGTTTGCCTTCGCGGAACTGCCGCCGTATTGGTTGTGTTGTGATTGTGTTCTGCCATGATAGTAAATTCAAACTGCAAAAATCAAAAATAAAAATGACAAATCAAAATTCTCCGCCGAAGGCGGATCCGCCTCGGGCGGAAAAAAGAATGTGCTTGAATTCCTTTTACATTTTACATTGTCATTTTGCATTTTGATGTTTGATTTTTGATTTTACTTCTTTACTGCCGGTTCGGTTTTCGCCGCGACCTGCTCTTTCTGCTCGATATCTTTCTGTATTTTCCCGCCGTGCTTGATGAACTTCCTTGTGGGCGAAAACTCGCCGAGGCGATGTCCGACCATATCTTCGGCGATTTTTACTTCAATGAAACTTTTGCCGTTATGCACTCCGAATATGTAGCCGACCATCTCCGGTGAAATCTCGGATGCCCGCGACCAGGTTTTGAGCACCTGATTTGCATCGGCTCTCACGCGGGAAATTTTTTTCAGAATATCCGGGGCGATATACGGCCCTTTTTTTGAAGAACGTGACATGGTGATCTCTACGAATTACGAATTTTTACGAATATACGAATTCGTATATTCGTACTTTTTCGTATTTCGTAGCCATTAAGTTATTTTCTTCTTTTCAAAATCATCTTATTCGACCACTTCTTTCTGTTTCTTGTTTTTCTGCCGCCGGTGATTTTACCCCATGCGGTTTTAGGCCTCCGGGTTCCCCGCTGGGTTCTGCCCTCGCCGCCGCCGTACGGATGGTCCACGGGATTCATAGCCGTGCCGCGAACCGTCGGCCTGATGCCGAGCCAGCGCGAACGCCCGGCTTTTCCGATGGTAATAAGGTTATGCTCGGGATTGGAAACCTGGCCAAGGGAAGCATATCCTTCCCAAAGCGCGCGCCGGACCTCGCCCGATGAAAGTTTTAAGTCCGTGTATCCGATTGCGTTCGCAAGCACTTCCACGTACGAACCGGCCGAACGGGCTAGTTGTCCTCCGCGCCCGGGGGTCAACTCAATATTATGCACCTGGTATCCGACCGGAATATTTTTCAGTTTCATTCGGTTGCCGACTTTTAGCGGCGCGCTTTCGGAAACAATAACTTCCGCGCCGACTTCAAGATTATGGGGCGCTAAAATATAGCGGTGTTCACCGTCGGCGTACGAGAGTCGGGCAATAAACGCGGTCCTATACGGGTCATACTCCAATGCCTCAACCCTCGCCGGCTGATTCAGTTTATCCTGCCTGAAGTCAACGAGCCGATACAATTTTTTATTTCCTCCAGATTGATGCCGAACCGTAATTCTCCCGTCCGCGTTTCTGCCGGCGTGGGTTTTCAACCGCTTGAGAAGCGGTTTATACGGTTTTACGCCTGTAAGCCCGGAATAATCCGCGCCGGTCAAAGCGCGGCGCGACGGTGTTGTAGGTAAATAGGTCTTCATGGTGTTCTCTACGAAAGTACGAATGTTTTACGAATATACGAAAAATAGTTTTTTGTTGTTATCGTCATTGTCATCGTGTGTACTAATTTCGTATATTCGTACTGATTCGTATTTCGTAGCTATTTACTCGATGTCTATTTTCTGTCCCTTTTTCAGCGTCACGATGGCTTTTTTATAACCCGTCTGGACGCTCCGCGCATTCTTGAAACGCTTTTGTTTCGGATGCCCGCTCACCGTCCGGATTTTCACCGCCTCAACGCCGTATATTTTTTTAAGCGTTTTTTTGATTTCATTTTTGGTCGCCGAGGACTCCACAATGAAAACATACTTGCCGATTTTATTCAACTCAGTCGCCTTTTCCGTGATATGCGGTTTTTTTATTATAAATTCAGTCATGATTATACTTTACTATACTTTAAAGTGTTTGCTGATTGCCTCAGCCGCTTCTTGAGCGATGAAAATATTTTTGTGGCGGAGAATATCGTAGACGTTCAGCGATTCGGGACGCAGAGCCGCGGTTTTCCCGAGATTGGCGGCCGCGCGGAACACGTTTTTGCTTTCGAGAGCCGGTATCAAAAGAACGTCGTATTTTTTTGAATTTTTCTTGAGCGCAAGAAGTCCTCTCAATATCCGGGAAAGAATATTTGTCTTTGGCGATTCAATTTCAAGATTATTAAAAAATTTAACCTCGTTGTCTTTCAATTTTTTTGAAAGAACGCTGAAAAGAGCGACCCGCTTCATTTTCTTGTTTACTTTCTGGGAATAATCGCGTTCTTTGCTCGGTCCGTGCGCCTTGCCGCCGCTCCTCCACAACGGAGAACGAATCGAACCCTGCCGGGACCGGCCGGTGCCCTTCTGGCGCCAGGGCTTGCGGCCTCCGCCACGCACTTCGCTCCTGCCCTTGGCGTGAGCCCATGGACGCCGAAGATTCGCGAGCTGGGCATTAACCACCTGCTGAACCAAAGCCGGCTTCCATGCGACGCCGAACACGGAATCGGGCACTTCAATCGTGTCAACTTTTTCGTTTTTTAAGTTGTAGAGATCTGTTTTCATGGTGAAGTTAATTCAAAATTCAAAGTGCAAAAATCAAAATGAAAGATTCAAATGCAAAAAGCTACAATCTAGATTCTTTTGACCTGTTTTCTTTTTCATTTTGCATTTTGAGATTTGATTTTTGATATTTCCAACAGTCCTCCCCTCGCCCCGGGAACCGCGCCTCTTACCATCAGCATATTTTTTTCTTTATCGACGCCCGCGATCAGGAGATTTTTTATACTTACGCGCTCGTTGCCCATTCTGCCAGCCATCCGCCGTCCGGGATACACCCTTTGAGGCGCAGTGGAACCGATGGAGCCGGGCGCGCGCAACCGGTTTTTCTGTCCGTGTGTTTTAGGCCCTCCCGCGAACCCGTGCCGCTTTACCACTCCCTGAAATCCTCTGCCTTTGGATAAACCGCTTATTTTCACCAAATCCCCTTCGCTGAAAACCGAAACGTCAATCATGTCTCCTGCTTTGTATTGAACCTTGTCGTTTGTCGCTTGCTCGCCCTCCATAGCTTTAGCGAAGGAGGGTTGCTTGTCGCGAAATTCTCGCTTCTTTTTCCCAAGCGCTACTTGCACGGCTTCGTAGCCGTCTCTCTCTTTGTTCTTGATGAGCGAGACCTTATTCGGCAACGCCTGAATAAGCGTAACCGGAACAACGGCATCGCCTTTCCAAATCTGGGTCATATTCAGTTTTTTGCCTAAAATGAAACTCATTTTATTGCGATGCAAATCTACGAATCTTATGCCAATATTTCGAATTGCGAATAAATCTTATTTGCGATTGGTAGATTGGCATTGAATTCGCATAATTGGCATCATATTGCCGCAGGCGCTAAAAAAACCGCCAAGGCACAGCCATGGCGATCGGCTATCCTTGTGAAACGCTCTCAACTAATGATGTTTCGGGCGTCCATTAAAGAGATAGAGGTATGGTAGAGCAAGACACGAGAAATGTCAACTTTCACTTTTGGTTTCCCAACTCCCGCTTTTCCAATATATCTTTCGCGAGTGCTGGATCTGCCATCCGTAATATCTCATTCAATGCATTAAAACCCGTATGTGGTGAATATTTTTGTTCGTCAATAACATCAAGCGTGGTCGCGATGAAATCAAGATCATTACGCTCTGTTTCTGAAGCATGACTAAAGGCGGCAATAGGATCTGTCCTCATAGCGGCCATGATAATATCTTTATCTGAAGACATATTTCCCGGCAACTCAGAAATTCCTCCTCCAACATATTTGAATCCTTCCCCAGTCGTATTTAGAAGCTCTAAAACGAATTGTTTGTTATTTTTAAGCCGTTCGGACATTTCACCAAAAACTAAATGTGCTCCTATTACGCCCGCATACTTACGTACTACTTCCTCGCTATCAAAAAGTTCTTTGCGATATGGAGAGAACTCAACTGCATTCCGTGCAGGCAACGCTACATCATTGCGAACTTGTGTGAAAGGGCTTTTAATTTTTTCCGATGTCAGGGCATAATCTAATTCTTTTAAAGCTCTGTCGCGAACTTTATCGAATTTATCGGCTTCTCCACGGAGAATATATTCTTCAGAGTTCTTCGCGAAACGAGCCGCGATTGCCGTCTTTTTATCGTTATCTGCAGCTGATTTCTCTACAAATCCTTTCTTTATAAGTCCCCCTCCTTCCACTTCAACGTAATTTGCCCTCTGATCTTCTGGAAGATCGGCAAGCTCTTTGTACTCGGGCTGACCAGGGTTGAAATAACTTTCTTTCATGATATTAATTACGAAGTTGTTATCTCTTTTTGCCCTCAATCACACTCACCCGCGCATCAAGCTCTTTCATCCAGTCCTGCAAGCGCTCGAAATCCTGGCTCCATCGCGACGCATATGCCGAGATATTCAACTCGAGCCCCTGAATATGTCGTACGAGGCGTTTTTCGGTTTCACTAACCCGCTTTTCAACCTCTTGGACATCTTTCTTTGTTGCTGTCTCGGCAAAACCGCGCTGGACCATTGCCGCAAGCTCTTCGTTTGTAACGGTTTTCTTTGCCATAATGTTTTGAATACACTGGTAGCTTAAACCATTTTGATCTCTATATCGACACCAGCCGGCAGATTGAGATTTCTCAACGATTCAACGATTTTCTGGTTCGGATTCATAATATCAACCAGTCGTTTGTGAATCCGCAACTCGAACTGCTCGCGCGAGTCCTTGTGGACGAATGTCGAACGGTTGACCGTATAACGCTTGATTTCCGTGGGCAAAGGAATGGGACCGATAATTTTGGCGTCGTTCCGCTCCGCGGTCTCGATTATCTGGCGCGCCGAATTGTCAATCAATTTGTGGTCGTATCCCTTCAACCGAAGACGGAGTTTCTGCGAAGCCGACTGTTCTTTTTTCTTTGAAGCCATATATCTCTAATCAATCTCCAATTTTATCTCGAATAATCTCTAAACCGGGATATTCTAGAATGTTAGAGATTATATTCGCGGTCGATTGGAGATTTACTTCAGTATTTTCGTCACCACTCCCGCTCCAACCGTCTTCCCTCCCTCGCGAATAGCGAATCTTTGTTTTTCCTCGAGCGCGACCGGCGAAATGAGTTTCACGCTGACTTTAACCGTGTCTCCAGGCATAACCATTTCCGTGCCCGCGGGTAGAGTCGCTTCTCCGGTCACATCGGTCGTCCGGATGTAAAACTGGGGTTTGTAGCCGGTGAAAAACGGCGTATGCCGTCCGCCCTCTTCTTTTGAAAGCACGTACACTTCGGCTTCAAATTCGGTGTGGGGCGTCACGCTTCCGGGTTTCGCGATAACCTGGCCGCGCTCCACATCCTCTTTCTTGGAACCGCGAAGGAGAATGCCGACGTTGTCTCCAGCAAGGCCTTCGTCCAAAAGTTTGTTGAACATTTCGATTCCTGTCACCACGGTTTTCTGCGTGGGGCGCAATCCGATAATTTCGATTTCCTCGTTCACTTTCACCTTGCCGCGCTCCACTCTGCCCGTCACCACGGTGCCGCGCCCTTCAATCGAAAAAATGTCTTCAACGGGCATCAGGAACGGTTTGTCGAGTTCGCGCACCGGCTGGGGAATATATTCGTCGAGCGCTTTCACCAAATCGAGAATCGGTTTAGCGTCCGGGTCGTCGGCTGATTTCGCGTTCAACGCCTTGAGCGCGGAACCCCGGATTATCGGGACTTCGTCGCCGGGGAATTCGTATTTTTTGAGAAGCTCGCGGACTTCCGATTCAACCAAATCGACAAGCTCGGGGTCATCCACCATATCGACTTTATTCAAAAAAACGATGACGGCCGGCACGCCAACCTGGCGCGCGAGAAGAATGTGCTCCCGCGTCTGAGGCATCGGACCGTCGGTGGCGGCGACAACGAGAACCGCTCCATCCATCTGGGCGGCGCCGGTAATCATATTTTTTATGTAGTCGGCGTGGCCCGGAGCGTCAATGTGGGCATAGTGCCGTTTGTCCGACTCGTATTCGGAATGATGGAGCGCGATGGTAATCCCGCGCGCTTTTTCTTCGGGCGCGTTGTCAATCTGCGAAACGCTTTCCTCTTTTTTTATCAAGCCCTTAAGAAACAGGACGTGCGTGATGGCCGCGGTCAAAGTTGTCTTGCCGTGGTCAACGTGTCCGATGGTTCCGACGTTTACGTGCGGTTTCTCCCGCGAAAACTTTTCTTTTTCTGCCATATTTTTAGCTTTTAGCTTTGAGGTTTTAGCTTTTAGCCGCCATTCGGATTATTTCCTAATAAGCTAACAGCTAATACCTAAAAGCTGATATTACTCTCGACCTGTTTTGGTTAATATAATCAACAGCTGTTTATTGTAGCGGAACGTTTCTGATTGTCAATCCCCAGACTTGCCCAGAGATGAATTTGTGAGAGGGGGGCGCGACCGGTTCCCGGCGCGCCCCCCGTCTCCTAACTCAAAACTTGGGCGCGAACCTCTAGTCCGCGCGTGAGGAGTGGGGCCAGGCAATCTCCTCGGTGACGACGAAGATTCTTCTCTCGTCATCCCCGCTGAGATTAATCCTCTTGGCCCTCTCGAGAGCCTCCTCGCGACTCCCATACTCCTCAAATCCGAAACAAACCAAAACTCGTTCACTGCCATTCGACATCAGCATAACGCCCTCCTTGTCGACCAAGTTGCTAAAAACAATACCTTACACAAAGATAAAAAGCAAGTGTAACAAAAACTATTTCTTCTTTCCTTCAATAATCAGCTGCGCTACATTATTCGGCGTCGTCTCATATCTGTCAAACTCCATCGTGAACGACGCTCTGCCCTGCGTGAGCGAACGAACTATTGTCGCATAACCGAACATTTCGGAAAGCGGAACTTTTACCTCAATCACTTTGATGTTGAGCCGGTCGTCTATGGTTTCGATTTTCCCGCGCCGCGAATTCAAATCGCCCGTGACTTCGCCCAAAAAATCAGGCGGCACGATTACCTGCACTTTCATAATCGGCTCAAGAATGACCGGTTTCGCGCGCCGCGCCGCTTCCTGAAACGCCATCGAGCCGGCGATTTTGAACGCGGCTTCCGAAGAATCGACTTCATGGAACGAACCGTCATAGAGCGTCGCCTCGATATCAACCATGGGATAATGCGCGACGACGCCTTTGTCTTTCGCCTCGCGGACGCCTTTTTCGACGGCAGGAATAAACTCGTTCGGAATGACGCCTCCCCTGATTTTACTCACGAATTCAAACCCTTTCCCGCGCTCAAGCGGCTTTACCGTCATCCAGACATGGCCGTACTGGCCGCGGCCGCCGGATTGCCTGATATATTTCCCTTCGGCTTCGGCTTCGGCAGTAATCGTTTCTTTGTACGCGACCTGCGGCCTGCCCACGTTCGCTTCCACGCTGAATTCCCGTTTCATCCTGTCCACGATAATTTCAAGGTGCAGTTCTCCCATTCCCGAAATAATCGTTTCTCCCGTATCGGGGTCGCCCGCGACTCGGAACGTCGGGTCCTCTTCAGCCAGACGATGAAGCGCGGTTCCCATTTTTTCCTGGTCGGCTTTTGTTTTCGGCTCGATGCGGATGCCGATGACCGGTTCGGGGAAAGTTATTTTTTCAAGAATCAGAGGCGTGTCCGGCGTCGAAAGCGTGTCGCCCGTGGTTGTATTTTTCAAACCTACAATCGCCGCGATTTCGCCCGCGTACACCTCCTCGACTTCTTCCCGCTGATTCGCGTGCATGCGGACGATTCTGCCGATGCGTTCCTGGTCGCCTTTGCTCGCGTTCAAAATATACGAACCGCGTTTTAAAATGCCGCCGTAATTCCGGAAATAAGTAAGAGTGCCGACATACGGGTCGGTCGCAATCTTAAACGCGAGCGCGGTGAACGGCTCGCCGTCATCCGGCTTGCGGATAATTTCTCCGCCTGTTTTCGGGTCTATTCCCTTTACGGGCGGCACATCGAGCGGCGAAGGCAAATAATCAACCACGGCGTCAAGAACAAACTGGACGCCTTTGTTTTTCAAAGCCGAACCGCAAAACACCGGCACGATTTTATTTTCGATGGTCGCTTTCCGGAGCGCGCGCCTAAGTTCATCGAGTTTTATTTCTTCTCCGGCAAGATATTTTGTCATCAGCGAATCGTCGCTGTCGGCAATCGCTTCAACCAAATTATGCCGGGCTATTTCGGCTTCGGATTTCATATTTTCCGGAATGGGAATTTCGACAATCCGTTCGCCGTGCTCGCCCTGGAATTCGAACGCCTTCATCTCGAGCAGGTCAATCAATCCGCTGAATGTTGACTCGATGCCGATGGGAAGTTGAACGGGCATCGCGTTTTTGGTCAGACGTTCTTTGATGGAAGCAAAGCTCCGCTCGAAACTCGCGCCCATGCGGTCGAGCTTATTGATAAAACAGACGCGCGGCACGTGATATTCGTCGGCGTAATGCCAGTTTGTTTCGGATTGCGGCTCCACGCCCGCCACGCCGTCAAACACGACTACCGCGCCGTCGAGCACGCGGAGCGAACGCTTCACCTCGACGGTAAAATCAATGTGTCCCGGCGTATCGATAAGGTTAATGCGATATTCATGCTCTTTTCTGCGTTGGTCTGCGTTCAAGTCCGCGTGAGTCCGCGCCACGTAAGTGGGAGTCCAAAACGCGGTCGTTGCCGCGGAAGTAATCGTAATTCCACGCTCGCGTTCCTGTTCCATCCAGTCCATCACCGTATCGCCTTCGTGAACTTCTCCGATTTTGTGCGAAACGCCGGTGTAAAAAAGAACGCGCTCGCTGACCGTGGTTTTTCCGGCATCAATGTGGGCTATAATTCCTATGTTTCTGGTTTTCTCGATAGGATATTGTCTAGGCATAAAATTTCTATAAGATGATGTCGACCTGCCCGCCGAAGCGTTTGCGAAGGCGGGTGTTGCGGGTTTTTTCGATTGGGTATTGTCTTGACATAAAATTTCTACTTAACCTCAATCCACTTCACTCCTGATGCAAATACATTGAACGCTTGGTTGTACTGCTCTTTTGTTGCGCGTATTGCAGCAAACCTTTTTTGGCCCGTCGATTTGGACTCCAAGAACGCCTTAAGTCGTTTTGCGTTATCTGGATTCTTCCAATCAACTTCTATGGAAAGCGCGGGTTCTCTCCTTTGTGTGTGCAAAAATTCTATAAAACCAAAAACGTCCATATCAGAAAATTCCCTACTGATATCTTTTGGAACCGGCGGCGGCTCTTTAGAAAACTGTCCCGCGTCTTCCATGTGTGAATTTATTACTCAATCACCTTGCAAAGTGCGCGAACGCCCGGTTCGCTTCCGCCATTCTGTGCATATCCTGTTTTTTCTTGATGGCGTCGCCTTCGTTTTTTGAAGCGGCGATGAGCTCCTGCGCGAGTTTCTCGGCAAACGGCTTTCCTTTCTTTTTCCGCGCGACCTGGACAATCCAACGGGTTGCGAGGATGAATTTCCGCTCGGGTCGGACTTCCCGCGGCACCTGATAATTCGCGCCGCCGACACGCCGCGAGGAAACCTCGAGAAGCGGAGAAGCGTTCGCTATGGCTTTTTCGAACACTTCAACTGGTTCCTGTTTGGTTTCTTTTTTTATTTTCTCAAATGCCGAATACACTATGTGTTGGGCAATTGATTTCTTTCCGTCGTTCATCACGCAGTTAATGAACCTCCCCAAATCAATCCTGTTATATTGCGGGTCTGCCTTATGATATTTTTTGTAGACGCGGTTCTTTCTCATAAAATTATGATACAAATATACCAATTGTACTAATGATACAAATAATACGAATTAGTATTTATTTGTATCATTCGCATGCATTCGTATATTGGTATCTCACTTGGGACGTTTCGCTCCATATTTCGACCTCTGTTGTTTCCTGTTCGCGACACCCGTGGTGTCGAGAATTCCACGGACCACGTGATACCTGATGCCCGGAAGGTCTTTGACGCGGCCTCCACGCAACATCACAATCGAGTGCTCCTGCAATGTGTGGCCTTCGCCCGGAATATACGCGCTTACTTCCATCCCGTTCGTCAGACGCACGCGGCAAACCTTCCGAAGCGCCGAGTTCGGCTTTTTAGGCGTGACGGTAAAAACCTTGAGGCATACTCCGCGTTTGAACGGCGATGAAGAATCGACGGGCCGGTTTTTGAGCGTATTGAAATAAAAAGACAGCGCGGGCGATTTCGTTTTCGTCTTCGTTTTATCCCTGCCTCGTTTAATAAGCTGGCTGATGGTGGGCATTAGATTAGCTTTTTAGCTTATTAGCTGATTAGTTTATTATGGTTATAGACACGGAATATAAAATGAACTGCGGAGTTCGCAGTAAGGGAGATTGTAAAACGGAAACCTCAATAATGTCAAATCAAAATTCGGATGGGCGCATTCGGATTTCGCGAGTGCGGAGTGCGAGCGAGCGCTATTCGGATGCCCTTAAAACCCCGCCGGATTCCCCGCCACGACGAAATATAAAAATTTGATAACCGGCTCGATAAGAAAGAAAATGGCGGTAAGCACATATTGGAAAAAGAAAATGAAAATTATCAGGGACAAGAGCCATTGAGTCCGAATAAGGTTAAAAGCATTATTCCAGAAACTATCCAGACGCAGTTGCCATGTTGCCGGCAGAAAAAAATTCAGAACTTTCGAACCGTCGAGCGGCGGTATTGGAACAAGGTTGAAAATCGCCAGAACAAGATTAATAAAAATAATTTGCGTAAAAAGAACCTGTATCGGCATTCCGTCGCCTATGGGAGGAAAAATTCTGAATAAAATTCCGAAAATAACCGCGATTGCTATGTTGCTTAAAGGGCCCGAGGCGGCTATAAACGCCCCGCCGCGCAGGGGGTTTTTAAGATTATTGGGGTTATACGGGACCGGCTTGGCGCTACCCAACGGAAACCCCCATGCAAAATACGTCAGAACGGGCAAAATAACCGTGCCGAAAAAATCGAGGTGCTTCAAGGGATTTAGCGTCAGCCGCCCCGCGAGCCGCGCAGTCGGGTCTCCCAGATATTCGGCGATATAGCCGTGTGAAATCTCATGAATCATCACGGAAAAAATCAGAACGATTAGCTGGAATACGAGAATCGCAGTGGTGTCCATTTCTTGATTCTACACCGGGAGCGGCCATTTTGAAAATCAAATTTGAAAATATGGCCTGAATCGCTTATTGTATTATGGGTAAAAGAGTCCCGGTAGCTCAACTGGACAGAGTATCTGCCTTCGAAGCAGAGGGTTAGAGGTTCGAGTCCTCTCCGGGACACATGCGCCCATGGCTCAACTGGCAGAGCAGTTTGTAATTTTCTTAATGCCTTGTTGATAACTATATCTGTACTCTTATAAAGTTTTCACATAGAATATAGTCGTGGTACAAAATCCACAGAAACGATTTGCGTACGAAAAGGCCCGCCTCCTACGAAGGAGGGGGCTTAGTTATAATGAAATCAAAGCTAAGCTTGGAGTTTCTAAAAGTTCAGTAAGTCTTTGGTGCAGAGACATTAAACTTTCAAACAAGCAAAATGCGAGACTCAGAGACCGTTCAGCTGCAGTTTTCAAGCTCGGCGCAATAGCAAATCATGAAAAGCGAAAAAAAGAAATTTTTGCAATCAAAGAAATCGGCGGAAAAGAAATTACTATTTTAAATCGAGATGCGTTCAAAATGTTGGGAGCGATTCTCTATTGGTGCGAGGGCACCAAAAATCAAAATACGGCGGTTGTTAACTCAGACCCTCGCATTATCGAATTCGCAGTCGCGTGGTTCAAAGAAATATGCGGCGTCCCTCCAAGCCAGCTCAAAGCATATTTGCACATCCATTATGGGAATGACGAAAAGAAAATTATAAAATTTTGGTCGCAGTTGACCAACATACCATTGAAAAATTTTGGAAAAACCTTTATAAAACCTAAGGGAACCGGCCACAGAACGAATATCCTTCCCAACGGAATTATTAGAATCGGGGTTACTGGCCCGGGTACCTCGGATTTAAGGCATAAAATTTTTTCTTGGGCGGAAAAAATTTATGAGTTGAGTAAGGCATATCAGTAACCCCTCATAGCTTAATGGTAAAGCTGCGGACTCTTAATCCGTTGATCTAGGTTCGATTCCTAGTGAGGGGACCATTCGACTGTTGCTCATTGCAAGCAATTCGACAAGCCATAAAAAACTTTTAAAACTGAAAAAGCCGCCTACTGCCGCGACCCTTCAGTCGTGCATTCGACGGCCGTTGCTTTATAGCCGGATACAAAACCCGTTCTCAATCGCGCGGCGGGCGAGTTGGGTTCTTTGCGTCTGGGCGATAGAACCGTTCTCACCGCGACTGACGAGCTCGGCACAGAATCTCTTGATTGATTCCGTGATAGCCCAGACGGCAACATCGCGACTGCGCGCGCTGACTCCGACACCAAGTTCGTCGATGTCGATATGGCACTCCCCGTTCCGCTCGGTAACGGTTGAAGTGAAAACCGCTTTTTCGGCCATGATTTCCTCCTATTCGGCGGAGTTGAAATGCCGGTTTGTCGATTGTGAGAAACGTTTTATGGAACCCATCTCAAAAACATCTTGGCGGCGGGAAAATATTTTTGAGATGGGTTCCGGCAAAAAATTTCAAATGGCTGATTTTATTAAAGCGCAGGCGTGAAAAATATCAAATGCGGCTTATCAACAAAATTTTCATTGAATTTTACTCAAAAATCGGCTAGAATATGGCGACGTGTTGAAACTCCAAACGCTTCTTTCGGAAATAAACGGTATCGCTCCACGCTTTTTGCGGAATTTCGCGAAGCTGAACATTCTCACCGTCAAAGACCTGCTTTGGCATTTTCCGTTCCGTTACGAGGACTTTTCGGAAATTATTCCAATCGCCGAACTCGAACCGGGCCGGCACGGAACAATCCAGGGAGTAATTCAGAGTATAAAAATCAGACGAAGCTTCAGGCGGAGGTTCGTCATTGTTGAAGCAATTATCCGGGACGAATCAGGCGACATCAAGGCGACTTGGTTCAATCAACCGTATCTTCTCAATGTATTGAGGCCGGGCCGATGGGCGAATTTTTCCGGCAAAATCACATTAAGCGAAGATAATCTCGCTCTTTCGCATCCTATCTACGAACTCATCCCAGCGCGGAATCACGCAGACTATACGCAGAACTACGCGGAAAATTCTATCTCCCAGAATTCAGCGTCAGTCAGCGTCAAGTCCCCGCCTTGCCTACTCCGCCGAAGTAGCTTCGGCTACGAAGGCCGGGCGCCTAGCTTCGGACGGGCAGGCGCGTCAGTCAGCGAAACGCGCCATACGGCGCGTTTGGTGCCCATATACCCCGAAACCCGCGGACTGACATCAAAGGGCATCAGATTTCTTGTCCAGCCGATTTTGAAAAACCTTGAGCCGCCCACGGACTGGCTGCCAAAAGAAGTTCTCGCAACAGCAGGCATTCCCGACATCAACCGCGCGCTTGCCGCAGTCCATTTTCCGGACACCATTGACGCGGCGCTTCTGGCAAAAAAACGGTTTGCGTTCGAAGAATTGTTTCTGCTTCAGATTCTCAACACTCAACAGAAGTTGAAACTCGCGCTGGAAAAAGCTCCGGCAATACGAACTGACATTGAAAAACTGAAAGAGATTCTTAAGGGTTTGCCTTTCACGCTCACTCCTTCGCAAAAAAAATCGCTTTGGGAAATTATCCAGGACATCGAAAAACCCATGCCGATGAATCGCCTGCTCCAGGGCGATGTCGGCTCCGGAAAAACCGTCATCGCCGCGCTCGCGGCTCTGCTCGCGAGCCAAAACGGATTTCAAAGCGTTTTCATGGCTCCGACCGAAATACTCGCGCGCCAGCATTTCGAAACGTTGAAAAAACTTTTTCACGGAATCAGCGCGGCTGACCAGCCCGCTGTCGGCATTCTGACATCATCTTTCGCAGAAGTGCTGTACGAAAATGACCTTGAAGCGAAAATTTCAAAGACTGATTTTAAAAAGAAAGCGGGAGCCGGCGAAATAAAAATAATTGTCGGCACTCACGCGCTTATTCAGAAAGACGCAACGTTTAACAGTTTGGCTTTGGTGGTCATTGATGAACAACATCGATTTGGAGTAAAACAGAGAGCTGAATTATTAAAAAATCGTTCTCTGATTCCTCACCTATTAAGTATGTCAGCCACGCCGATACCCCGCACGCTTATGCTCACTGTTTTCGGCGACCTCGATATTTCAACTATCACCGAACTTCCTTTGGGAAGAAAGCCGATTACCACCAAAATCGTGGCGCCGGAAAACCGCCATAAAGCGTATCAGTTTATCCGCGAGCAAATTAAAAAGGGGCGGCAGGCATTCGTCATCTGTCCCCGTATTAACGGGGACACGCTGATCAATGCTGATGATAAGCGGATTTATGCTGATGACGACATCCGCATCAATCAGCTTAATCGGCATAAATCAGCGGTGCCTTGGGAAACCAAGGCAGTAAAGGAAGAGTACGAAAAACTTTCGCGGAAAATTTTTCCGGACCTTCGAGTGGCGATGCTTCACGGCAGGATGCGGTCAAAAGAAAAAGAAAAAATTATGTCCTCCTTCGCGGCAGGCAAGTCCGATATTCTCGTTTCAACTTCGGTTATCGAGGTAGGCGTGGACGTGCCGAACGCAAGCATAATGATGATAGAGGGAAGCGAGCGATTCGGACTCGCGCAACTCTACCAGCTCCGCGGCAGAGTGGGCAGGGGCGGGCACCAGTCGTTTTGTTTTCTGTTCACCGATTCGGATTCAAAAGCGACAAGCGAGCGTCTGAAAGCGATTCTTGAAGCAAAAAACGGATTTGAGCTGGCGGAAAAGGATTTGAAACTGCGCGGTCCCGGCGAATTCATCGGACAAAAACAAACCGGCCTGCCCGACATTGCGATGCGCGGACTGCAGGACATAGAACTCATCAAGCAATCGAGAGCCGCCGCGCTTAAGGTTATCCAAAACGGCGGAAATTTGAAAAAATATCCATTGCTTATCGAACGGCTCGATGAATTCAAACAAAAAATTCATCCGGAGTAACTATGAAGATACCACGGCTTTACAGCCGTGGTATCTTCTCCCTCTTCTTCGTCGTTCGCTCAGGCGAACGACGAAGCCCTATTCCGCCTTCGGCGGAATAGGAAAAACTTAATACCACACGCTTACCCATGGTCCCGCTTTAGCGGGGCTTGCCTACGGCGTGGCGTGGCGCGCGGGGTATTAAGTTTTGAGAGTAATAAATCCGGTAAGAAAATTTTCTTTAACAAAACTTTTAAAGTATGGTATATCATAATTAGGACTTTCCCATAAACAACACTACAGAAAATACCAAGTACCATTAAATTTGGCGATTAACCTTCGACCAACCCCTACAACCGGAGGAAGCGATGAAAAGGAACGTGGTCGGTTTGGTGGCTTTGCTGTTTGGGATTCTGGTCGGGAGCGCCAACTGCGCTGGCTACCTCGCTGGCCAAGGGATGATGCTCGGCATCTCTGCGGTGTCTGATTCTGACGCTCTCCTGCCGGAGCAGGTAGCCATAGTGGCTCCTGCTCAAGAAATCCCCGCAGACATGGCGGCCTTCGCCGGACTATGGCAGGCCCGGGTTGGACATCGGTTCACGGGTGATTCCCGAGGACATGTCCTTATCGTCGAACGAATCGCGTCGCCCGACGACGTGACTGTGGTGTTCGGCATCGGCGGAATCCCGAACATTTGGGGACACGAATGGGGCAAGTCGCGCTCGGAGCGGGTCGAAGCCCGCTTCGAAAACGGCAAACTCATCGTACATTCCGGCCAGTGGGTCGGAAAGTATACGATGAGCCCCGAAGGGCTCGTCGCCGACATCCGACATCCGTTCGCCGGCAGCGAGTACATCTATAATGCCGCGCTCCGCCGTACGAACCTCGCGGAGCTCAGGAAGGAGGCGAACGCCAAGTGAAGCAAAAAGCGGGACGGTATGGGTTCTTCGAACCTTGCCGCTCCCGCTTTCCGCTTTTAATACTCAATTAAAAAATTCTCGAGGGTTAAGGAACAACTTCTTTAAAAAACGGTTTTTTGCCATTCTCCGCATTATCCGCATTATCCGGCGATTTGCCGTTTGGAGGAGGAGCGCTGATTTTGAATCCCGGCGACGACACCGCCGCGGAAACCGAATCCTGCGCCATGCCGCCGTCAGGCCGCGTACACGCTATCGTGTAAACCTCGTTTCCTTTTTTAGGAGTAACCGTCTCCGTCCCTGAAGTCGGCTTTGAACCGCTCCAACTGCCCTCGGCGGAACAGGAAGTCGCGTATTGCGACGTCCAAGAAAGAACAATTGGGGTGCCCGGGACAAAAGCGAATCCTCCGTCCTTCCCGTTGGCTTTAATATCAATACCGAGCGGCGGGAGCATCGGTGTCGTGAATTCTATTTTTGCGCCCACGGCATCGTAACCGCAGCCGCTACAAGTGGGAACCGCATTTTTGGTCAGATTTCCTCCTCTAATCTGAAAACAGGAAGCAAACCAAATTTCCGCAACATATGTCTTGCCGTAAGAAAGAGAATTAAAAACATTGCCTTGCGGGCCGGCACTACAAACATTGCCGTTTGGTCCGGCGGAAGCGGGTATGCCTGTGCCGCCGTTTTTGTCGGAAACGACGAGGTAATTTACCAAGCCGGGGTGCGCGTCTGCCTCCCATTTAATCGTTGCCGTGACATTCGGATTACCTTCAAATTCCTCCGGCGACGGCGCGCCGTTCACATCAATTCCGGTAAACTTGGCGTTTGTTGATGTAAAAATCTGCTGGCTTAATCTTTTTGATGTCGTACAGGTTCCAAAAACCGGATCGTAATTTCCGGAGCAGGAAGAAGTAGCGTATGACTGAAATCCAAGGCCTGCCGCGGTTATCCCATACGACACATAGGTCAGCACGACAACCGTAGTTGCGAGCGCCGCTCCGGTTATTCCGAGGGCGCCCACGATAAGTGGTATGCATGTGCCATAACAAAGTATGGCAACGATGATTCCCAAGACAATACCGATTATCGACAGCCCGTTCCCTCCCGCGTACGCCGGTATCGGAGTAATCGCCAGGGCAATGACCGCCATAATCAATATGCCTGTCGCTATTTTGGTCGGTATTTTATTCATATTCATATATTCGATCTCTATCCTAAAAAATCCTTGCGGATTGCTTCATTTTCGGAAGGCAGAGAATCCGAAAGCGGTTTAAGGCGGAGATATATTCTGTAAACCGCCAAATCGAAAAAACTCGCGACAACCACCCAGGGAATCGAGTAAACAAAAATTCTAAGCGATGTTTCTCCGCGGAAAGAAAGGTCTTGAATAAAAATAAGTTTCAAAGAGAAAATTATCCAGCTTAAAGCATAATAGGCGGCCGCAGACATAACGAACGCGACAATAAGCGTCTGAATGGTTTGCCAGAGCGCGAACGAAACACGGCGATAACTTTCCCGAAGCGCGTTGAATATCTTTCTTTTTTCAAGAAGCAGAATGAATGGCGCTACTGAAAACGAAACGAGGAGCCACCAGCCGGGAATCCCGAACGCGAGAAAAATCGCCATAGCGACGTTCGGATTGAGCGAATCGCCCAAAAACGCGTTGAGAAGGAGAAGAATCGGCATTGCAAGAACGAGAAATCCAGCGAAAACAATAATGCCTCCGGCAACCACCAAACCAAAGTAAGACAAAATATGCTTCAATCCTTCTGATGCCGATTTTATGAATGATGCTCCGGAAAATAAAAAATAAAGCGATGCAAACCCCCAGAGATTAAACAAAACCCCTCCTGCCACTGCCAAAAAAACCACCGGCGAGGCGAGCATTTCGCGGATGAGCAAATTGAATAAAATAACCGGATTGTAAGTTATCCCTGACAAATAAATCGCGACTCGCTCAAGATAAATTTCCCGCATAACTTCCGCGAGAACCGTGAACACATAAAGAACGGCCCAGAACTTCCAGTACCTTTTGGAATAATCGGCGAATGTTTCTTTTATAATTTCTAGTCGCATTTTTTTATATTTAGGCCATCGCAAGACCGAAATATGGAGGAAACTATTTTTTCTCCAGCGCGTCTATGCGGGCTTTCAAAGAATTTATTTCTATTTTTAATCCGGCGTTTTCGGATTTCAACGCGTCAATTTCGGTCTGCTGTTCCTTGACGGCGCCCACAAGATAAGCGTCAAACGTGAACGGCAAGGTGAGCGATTTCACTTTTCCGTTATCGGTAAGCGAACAATCGGCGCCGGCGCAAGGGACATCTGTTACAAACTCTGGGAATACCTCGGCGATTTGCTGTGCCGCGAAACCGCCACTCGAAACCGCGTTGCCATGTAGCAATGGATTTCGCCAATCAAACAGTATCGGTTGAAGTTTGGTTATTTTGGCAAGTGCGTCTTTAACGGGCTTGATGTTTGTTTTCAGCCTTTCATCGGAAGAGTTAGCCCATGAACCACCGTTCGGTTTTCCGGCAGAATCTGTGGAAAGTTGCAATTGATAGCTGGACGGCGCCGCCCCGATACCAACTTTGCCGTCTCCTTTTAAGACAATAATATTGCCTACATTTGTTGAACTGAACTCGAGGATATCATTGTTTGAACTGACATCAAGATCTGTCTTAATAAAAAATCTATTCGACTTTGGAGAACTGTTCGTGGAAAAAATCATGCGGGTTTCACCGGCAGCGTTGGAACCGCCAATCTCCAGCTTCGCGTTTGGCGCTTCCTGTATCCCGATGCCGACACCACCCACATCCGGCTGGAGAACAAGATTATTGCAGCATCCGTCCGCGTATGTGGTTCGGTCCGCCCAGTGGCCATCGATATAGGACTGGATCGACAAGATATTATCCGACTGCCGACCAAAAGCTATTCCATCACCGCTTTCGCTTACGTCAAGTTTCCTGTTTGGGTTGCTCGTTCCTATGCCGACATTGCCGTTACCCTGGAGTGTCATTACTGTAGTGTCTGGTAAATCAGTGCCGCCGTCTGCTAATTTGAAATCAACGCGAGATTGAGAATTCATCGAAGTTCCATAACTGCCCAAAAGCATATCCATAGAATTTCCCCATTTAACACCTCCTGTCTGTGGTCTTGTCCATCTTGAGATAAGTAATGAATTTACGGTTGCTGTGGTTTGAGTTGGCAAATTTACATGTAACGAAGTCCCCGGCGCCGTCGTCCCGATGCCGACGTTGTTCGCGTTGGTCATGGTCAGTCCCGTTCCAGTTGTTCCGCCGGCGTAAAACGCGAACGAAGTGCCCAAACTATCCGCTCCGATTGCCTGGAGTCGTGCTCCCGGATTTGCCGTTCCGATGCCGACGTTGCCGGAAGAGTCAATTGTAATCCTATCTGCCCCTGCGGTAACGTCTCGGATCGTAAACGGGGTATCGCTAACACCTATAGCATATGGGTTCAGTTCCCACGACCGCCCGCCGACGATTGTGCTCGTCAGCCGTATATTTGAGGCTCCCGAACTGCTACCAGAAATATGTAACTTAGCGAGCGGACTCGCCGTCCCGATGCCGACGTTGCCGCCGTTTACGATAGACAACGCTTCCGTAGAAACAATATCAAGCGCCAATCTTGGCGTACCGCCGACATCGCTCCGTAAATACATTCCTGACGGCCAATTCCCAGTGAGCGTATCAAGCTTTATGCCGCCGCTTTGGCTGCCGGCAAAAGAAATAGGTCGTATGTCCAACTTCGCTCCCGGCGCCGCCGTCCCGATGCCGACGTTGCCCGCCATATATGTTTGTCCATCGCTCATTCTAACTTTGAACCGCTCAGTCCAAGTGTCATCGTTTGTACTATTGGTCTTGTCGGCAAAAATCCAACTTCTCTCTCCGGAACTGGCGCCTGTCCATACATAATTCCAACCGCTTGTTGTTCTTAATTGCCAATTCCAATCAGACAAACCGTTGAACATTATCCCGCCTGTGTTTGTAAAGCCAAGTTTATTAGCGTTCAGAAGCGTATTTCCGACTACTTCCAACTTCGCTCCCGGCGCCGCCGTCCCTATGCCGACATTGCCGGATGAATTCCAAATGCCCGAACCGGCGAAGTTAACGCTCGCGGGAAAGGTGTAATTCCCGCCGCCGGTGTTTGAACCGAAAGAACCGGAAGAAACATTGCCGGCGGTGATAGTCGCGCCGCTTACGGCAGTAGTTACGAATGCCGTTGTAGCCAGTTGCGTTGTATTAGTTCCTCCTGCGGCGGTGGGCGCCGCCGGAATGCCGGTAAATGTCGGGCTCGCCAGAGGGGCGGCTCCCGTAACTTGCGCCACCGCATAATCTCCGGTTGTCGCAATTACTGCTCCGGTTCTGGCAAAAACCGATGTAACTCCGCCTCCACTCGCAGGCCATGTCGTATTGCAAGTTCCGCCGAGACAAAGGCCGGTTGAAGATACGTTGCCTGCGACTTCGAGTTTTTGGCCGGGCGCCGCCGTCCCGATGCCGACGTTGCCACTGAAGAACCCTCCGCCGTAGATTGAGAGCGATTGGGGAAGACCTACCTGCGTTGATGTCGCGATTCCGAGCGACGAAGGAAAGGCGAAGTTGCCCGCGCCGAATACGCCGGCGGTGACGTTCGCCGCGGAGACTGTGCCGGCGTATGAACCGGATATGCTGCCGGCAGTAAGCGTGCCGCTAACATACGCATTGCCTTGGACCGTCAGAGGAAAAGAAGGAGTAGTGGTGGCGATGCCGACGTTGCCGCTTTCAAAATATGAGATTTGATTGTTCGTATCAACAACGAGGAGTTTTGTTCCAAATCTATTTCTGGTGATAAACAAACTGCTGTCGCCAATGTTTCCGCTCTGCCGCCCGACATATACCGTTTTATTGGCAGTATCAACAACCAAATCGCCGGCGGAAATGCCGGCTCCGCCGCTTGATACATCAAGCTTGCCTGCCGGCGCAGCCGTCCCGATGCCGACGTTGCCGCCAGATTGAAAAATATTTGATGTGCCGTTCAGACCGCCGGTCGTGTTCGCCCAATACGGGAAGTATCCGGCAGTGATGGCAGACGAAGTTGAAATCGATCCTCCCCCGCCGCCGGACGGCCATGTCGTATTGCAAGTTCCGCCGAGACACAACGCTGTCGAGCTCACGTTTCCGGCGACTTCGAGTTTGGTGCTCGGCGCAGTCATACCGATGCCGACGTTGCCGCCCGCTTGAAATACAACACGATTTCCAGAACCAACTTCTGTAAGGAGAAGATCTGAACCAGAGTTCTGGAGAAGCCAACTCTTCGAAGCCCCTGTTTCGGTTAATCGGATGCCCTGGTTTGATCCACTGACATGCAGTAAATTGCTCGGATTCGTCGTCCCGATGCCGACGTTGCCGGAGCCATCAAGGGTCATCGTGGTGGCATTTCCGCTACGATCAAAACTATAGGCGGCGGCGCCGGCATTAAAGACCATTGTGCCTGACTTAATGCCAATTCCATACGAACCGGCGGCTGTACCGGCGTCGTAGAGCATTATCTGGTATTCACTATAATTATCGAGAAATCCCGTCGCGACATTATTTCCAATGGATAACTTGGCATTCGGTCCCGCCGTCCCGATGCCGACGTTGCCGCTGAAATACCCTCCGCCGTAGATTGAGAGCGATTGAGGAAGACCTACCTGCGTTGATGTCGCGATTCCGAGCGACGAAGGAAAGGCGAAGTTGCCCGCGCCGAATACGCCGGCGGTAATATTTGAAGCGTTAATCGCCTGGGACCCGCCCAGATAAGCTGTTGTTTGAATTGTGGCGTCGGGAAAAATGAAACCGCCATTTGTGCTTTTAACGGCGCCTACAACAGTCAATGTGCTTGTTGGATTCGCAGTCCCGATTCCTATACTGCCGTCGTTTCTGACGACAAATATCGGATTCTGGCCGGGTTGCAGTATCTTGAACCCGAAATTGGATGCGTCCGTGGAGGAAACGACAATCAGAAGTTTGGTGTCCGGCTGGGTCGCGGAAGTGCCGATGCTCAAGTTGTTGGAGGAATCAACGCCGATGGCGCCGCCGCCGATGCCTACGGAAGTCGATGGGCCGGTGAAAGCGAAGGTGGAATTAATATGAGAAAAGAAATAATACGAAAAGGCGGAAATTAAAAGAATGACAAGCGCGCAGATAGCGCACGGGAGAAACTTTGCTCGAAAACCGGATTGGGGATTTTTAAAAGAAGACATTAGGACATCTTTATTTTAGCGGTTAAGCAGAATGCCCGCCTGCCATCGCCGCGAAAGCATCAGCGGACAGGAGCGCGCAGCGTGCTTGTCGGCGCGGGAGAAGCCGCCGGCTGTTGCGCTTGCGGCTGGAGCGAATCCGGATTCCGAATCGCTTTCAGGACCTGGCTGTCGTTACGGAGACGGGTCCAGAAAATGATTTGCTTCGGATTGAGCCGTATCTCATCAACGGGCCCCCACAATGAATTCTTGAACGCCACAAGGGCTATTTGCGGATTGTTTTGGTCGCCGCTTCTCTGCAAAGACCACACATTCGTAAGGCGCGGCAAAGGAAACCATGAAAGAATGCCGTAATAGATGTCGCCGGTTGAAAGATAGACCGCCGAATATTCAGACGCGCTCGCGGGATTCGGCTGGCGAGAGCTCAAATAAGAACCAAGCCAGATACCGAAGCCGATGAATGCGACAATGATAACCGCCAATAATGCGATGATAAATTTTTTTGAAAGCATATTATTTTTATTAAATTCTAAATCTTAAACACAAAATAAAAACTGAAAATAGTTTTTGGAAATTGGAAAATGGTAATGGAAATTTGAAGCTGGAAATTGGAAGAGCGACTACTTTATAATATTCTCCATTTTCTATTACTAGTTTCTAGTTTCTAGTTTCTAATAACTAAATTCTTACTTCGGGGCAACAACGACATACCCGACCGGCCCTTTCGCGGGGCCTCCGCACGCTTTGCAGAAGAAAGTGTATTTGCCTTCGGCGGTTGCCTGGAACTCAACCACCTTCGCCTGCCCTTTGGGAAGAATTATGTTAAATCCGTAATCCGGCTGCGTGAAGTCGTATCCCGCGTCAACCGCTGTGATATCGAGATGAACCGTATCGCCGATATTTACAATCACCGTATTCGGAATAAATTGGCCGCCGCCGGCGCTTATGGAAAATTTCCGGAAGCTCGCGGAGCTGTTCGGCGCGGCCGAAGTCACAATACTGGGTTTGGCGACGTTCGCTGGCACGTTTGAAGATGTCGCATTGGGCACGGAAATTCCAGATGACGCGGGCAGGCGAGTGGCGGATTGGGAAGGAACGGTTGTGTCCCCTGCGCCGCCCGCGCTGTCAAGAGCGCCTGCGCCGTCCGAAGAACCCGACGGCGAAACACCTTGTTTTTTATACAACCACCAACCGGCTAAAACGAGCAGCACGGCCGCAATGACCGCGATTATAATTTTCCAATTTTTGTTTCCTGCCATAGATTATGTCATCAACGAATAGCGAATTTTGTTTCTAATTTACGAATATTCGTTCATTCGTAATCGTGTAATCAGATTCGTTATTCGGTGATACTGCTGTTATTCGATGACACTGCTTATTCTACAACCATTTCTCTTAATAAGCAAAATGCTCCGTTATCCACAGGAAGAATTAATAAATAACTGACCACATGTATGTATCAGAAGCGTTTTTTACGCACACTTGAACGCTGTCTTTGACGCCGGAGCCGGATTCAACAACCCAGAACGTGCCTCGTTGGGCGGAATCGCATGCCGGTTTGACCGTTGTGGTATTCAGCCGCACGCCGCCGTTCACTTCGAGCGTCTGTCCCGGACTTGAAACGCCGATACCGACATTCGAACCGCTGAAATAAATCAGATTGTTCACGGATTGCCAGGCCTGGGAAGTAACGCCGAGATTGTAAGTGCTGTTTGCAGATGGAATCACATTAGAATCAAATGTCGCGGCGCTCACCCGCGCAACGGAAATCTGAAGATTCTGGAGAAACGCCCGTTTTATATTCGATGTGTTATACGCGATTGTGAATGCCACGCTTACAGAATCATGCCCGGGAGGATTCGCGCGCTTTGTAAAAACGAGATTCGAAACATTTACTTTATCGGAGGTCAGCGGCTGGACGGCGCCGCCGTCGGTCTCCTTGTAATAAACGGAGTTGCCGTTCAAATAAATGTACGTCGGGTCGACAGTCGAGGAAGCCATCCGCAATTTGAGAGTAGTCGTGGCGGCATCCGGCGGCAACTCGACCAAACTCGAACGTTCGACGGAACGTTGGATTGTTTCCAGAAGAAACTGGCTTTGCTGATTCACCTCGACAACCGCGGTCTGCCGCGTCTGAATCTGGATGACGGAAACAAGCACGCCGAAAAACGATATGGCGATGATGGAAAAAATCGCGGAAAAAATAAGGAGTTCGATGACGGTGAAACCCTGCCGTCGAAGACGGCAGGAAGCGAAACCTCGCGAAATAGTATGCGAAAGTTTGCGAAAGTTATTTTGAATTTTTCTGAATACGCGCCTTGTCATAGATACGCCTTTTAATTTCAATATTGTTCCCTCCAAAATTGACCAAAAGCAAAAGTTTGTATTCCGTACCTTTCAAATAATACCACACTTGCTTGTTTTCTTTAAAAGTCAAACGAGGAAGATGTTTGATTTCGATGAGGATTTTGCCGTCAAGCAAAAAATCCGGAACATAACTGCCAACTTTTTTGTCATTATAGTAAATCGGGATTGCTTTTTGGCTTTCGAATGGAATGTTTCGAGATTTGAATTCTTCCGCGAGCGCTTTTTGATACGCGCTCTCTTTAAATGCAGGACTGAGCTTTTTCCAAACTTCAAAAATAGCTCCTGTCGCCTCGTAACTTAATTCGGGATAAAGCAGGTCTTGATTTGTAATTTTCGCGTTATTTCGCATTTTTTCTATTTCGCAATTGATTCGCCTCTATATTTTCGCACTGTTTCGCATAAATTTATTTTCGCATAATTTCGCTCCTACTCTTAGGAGTAGGCCAAAATCCCAAACGCCATTTACCGCCGAGCGCGAGCCGCGTCTGCGCCTCAAGCGCGGGAAACGCGCCGAAAACGATGAGCGTCGCCGGAATAAAAATCCACTGTAAAAAATAGAGAAAGTAATGATGCCAGCGGAACCATTTCGGCCGTGGCGGCAAAAGAAGAATGCTGACGATTGCCGAGCTCGCGACGCCGAGCATCGAAAGCTGGATTATGAATTTTGTAATCTGCGGCAAGCTGTAAGAAAGGAGCGAAGCGTTAAAGTGTTTGCCGCCGAGAAGCACCGGCAACCAGCCCAAAGCGAAAATCATCAGCGCATTGGTCGCCCAGGAATGAAATCCCTCGATGGCGTTGAACGACCAGTACCACTTTTTTATTTTTGGTATGAGCGGGTCTTTCCGGAATCCATCGAGCATATAGGGAATATTTTCACAGCCCCATGCCCAGCGCCGGTGCTGGCGATAGTTATTTTTCATCGTTTCCCAAAACCCCGGAGCGACATTCGCGTCCATCGAAACCGGATACAGAAGCGGCTCAACGCGGAAATCGCCGTGATACCGGAGATACCCCTGCCAGAAAATTCTTGAATCCTCGGAAACGACATCGGTGTGCCAAAAGCCGATGTCGAGCAATACGGGGAATGGCAGCGACTGCGAAGAAAAAGAAGTGAGCCGTTCGGCCCGCGCCTGCTGCATCATCTGCCAGAATGTGCTTGAAAACGCAATGACGCGCGCGAGCGCGGGAGCCTTGTAAATGTTGTTCGTAAAAAGAGGAATCGGCTGATAAATGGCGCGGAGCCGGTTTGGCGCGTTCAAAAATACGTATGTCAGCCGGCCGAAATATTCGGGAAAAATCTGGGTGTCGATGTCGAAAACGGAAACTAAGACGTTTCCGTATGCGAAACTATGCGAATCCATGCGCGAATCCTTGCGAAAGTTTTCGCGTTGTTTCGCCTGATTTTCGCAAAGTTTCGCTTCTAATGTTAATTCCGGCACGGACTTTGACTGGGCTTCAAGCAAGGGATCTATGATTAACCGCTTCGCCTCTTTGGCCGCCCACGTTTCGTTCGAGCCCTTGCCGGGAATTTCACCCGAAATATCCCAGGGATGCTTCGTAAGCAAAAATTTGAAAAATTGCGAACCGAATTCCCGCTCGATTTTTCGCGCGGTTTCCTCCGCGGCCCTGCCCCCGCGCTCTTCCGTTGCGAGAACTACGATAAATTTTTCTTTCGGATAATTCGCGTTGACCAAACTTTCAAAACTTTCCCGCACGACTTCATACGGCTCGCGATACATAGGAAGTATCACAAGGTGATATATGTCTCTCCAAGACATACCATAATTCGAATCTACGAATGGAGTGCGAATGCTACGAATTTTATTCGTTGCATTCGTGCCGTTATTCGTAACATTCGCATTATTTTCAAGTTCTTCAAGCTTCGAAAGCCAGTTCACTTTGAGATTCTTTTTCATCGCCGAGAATGTAGAGCGGAGATGAAGAGAAAGATAAACCGTTTTCAAAAGCCAGTAGATATCGAAAAGAATGATAAAAACAGAAGTAAAAACCGGCAACCACCGGGAAAAAATAACTATCAAAATAAGCGTGAGCCACGCCAGCGTCCCCGGAAGAATTTCAAAAAATCTGTGCATAGACATAGAAGCGAATCACCGCGAATGTTTTCGCGAAGTTTTGCGAATACTCGCTTCTAAAATCCGCCGTAGAAAAACTTATCGACTGAAAACACTCCGGCGCCTTGGGTCAAAAGAATCGCGGCCGCTCCCAAAATCAAAAGGTCAATCTCGAATCCTCCGGCAAACGGCTGGCGACTGATTATTTTCCAGATTGTGATGACGGCGAATTGAATGACGAACACCGCCGCGGCAAATTCCGTCCCGATTCCGAGAACAAGCGCGAGTCCGCCGAAAAATTCAGCGAACGCGACCAGCGGCCCCCAAAACGCGCCGGGCTTGAATCCCATGGAATCGAAACCCGCCGAGGTTGCTTTGAGGTCTTTTAATTTAGGCAAACCGTGGACGACAAGCAGGATGCCCAAAATTATTCGGAGCAACGCCAGCGCCCAATCGCCGTAATAAAAAGAAAAATCAAACATAATAATTGACTGATGACTGACAACTTACGACTAACGACCTTTTACCGCAAACTAATCGCTTGAAAAAAACCAGATTTGATTATACCATACCTACCTCGGCCTCATCGTCTCCTCCTTCGCCATTGGTTTGCTTCAGGGCTTCGGAAGGACAAGTAGTTAAATAATCGTTATTACTTGCTCTTTGAAGCTCCGATGTAAATCGGAGCGTAGTAGAGGCCTCATCGTCTAATGGTCAGGACGACGCCCTTTTTCACCCACACACCAAAACAACATGGCCCTATCGTCTAGCGGTTAGGACATCGGCTTTTCAAGCCGGTAACCGGGGTTCGACTCCCCGTGGGGCTACAACTTTGGTGTGGGGGCACGCGGCGTAAATAAAATTAGGAGTTCTCCGCCAAAGGCGGATCCCCGCCTGCGTCCGACTTCGGATGGGCAGGCGCCTCTGGCGGAGATTCTCCTTGGGGCTACGGGCTACAATTTCTCATTTGATAGAACCGGTGTCGTCCCGATTCCTGCGATCGGGACGCGCTTGCCTGCCGGCGGGCAGGGCAGGCAGGGAAATTTTTCGCTACTACTCGCTCCGACGCTCCTACCACTATGCCACGGCATAGTGGTAGGAGACCAAACCCGTCGGGACTCCGATAGCTTCTCTCAAATGAGAAATCTCCGCTTTTGGATAAGAAAGAAAATCTATGTTTTGGAAATTAGTTTGACTTTTTCCGAAAAATATATTAGAAAGGAATTAGTAGCGCGATGTCAAAACTCGAGAGGAGGGTCAAGCGTTGGCAGACATCAGAAGTATGACCGAGTACGCGGCAGTTCTCTATCGCGGCGGGGTAAAGTTTCCAGATGCCGTTAACCGGACGCTGGATCGATACGACATCTACGATCCTTTCCTCCGCGAGACCCTTCGAAGCGAGATATGCAGCCGCCTCGGGAAAAGGGGTGCGGCCCGTAAGGCCGTGCAGAGAAGAACCGCCGTAAGAAGTGGGATGGGCCAGATGTCCATCCGTTTCACCCCGCCTAGGAAGCTCTAGGCGGGAAGTTGTTTTTTTAATCCCATGTTCAGTCGTTCGCGGCGTTTGGTTTAATACTTCATTTTTGATGCGAGGGTTTACTCTTTTTTTGAATTTCAGCGGTTGTCTTGCGGATAAATTTCTCTCGGACATTTTCCTTTCGTGAACCGCGATAACATTTCGCCGGCGCCTGCCAGCCATGTCTGCCGACAGGCAGGCTGCAGACAGGAAAATGTTTCGCCGCCGCTCGCTCCAACGCTCCTGCCACTATGCCGCGGCATAGTGGCAGGAAACCAAGCCCGGCGAAGTTGCGCCAGTTTCCATAAAAGAAAAGTTCTTGCTTGGTGGAAAATCATATTGTGGATAAATTTTTTTGACATAAATCGGGAAGGGTTTATAGTGATAGGTAGTAAATCCGCCGAGTGGGAGGGGGTGACTACGCATGAAGGCACGCCAGTTCGCGCAGGCACAGATCTAGCCAACAGAAGAGTACCCGCCCAGGCGTGATGAGTACCGCTTCGGCGGGGTAGCAAGGCGGTGGCGCGAGGATTCACATCTCGCGCCGCCCCTCATATTTTTTTCCGTTCGCAATTCAAAAACCGCTCTCTTGAGCGGAAATTTCTTTTTTACTCCGCCTTTGCCCTACCCGGCGAGAATCTCTCTCACGCGCACAAAGGCAAAATGTGAATGAAATAATAAAGTATGAACGAAATCAGATGTTATGACATGTCATAACATCTGACAAACGAAATTTATATTTCGCTAAGCATTAAGCTGAAAAGTTGCTGATATCTATAAATATAATATCATTTGAGCCGTTGAACGGCTCAAATGGGAAGAAATGAGCCGTTCGCTTATATCTGCTCATAATTCCATTTTGCGGGGTTGATTCTACCTCTTTTTTTATCATATAATTCCAGTATTATGGTACACATCTCTCTCAAAGCCGAAGAAATTTTCCGTTTAGGAGGTCTTTCAGTCACAAATACGCTTCTTCTCTCCGTGACGGCTGCGGTTATCATAGCGGCCATCGCGATTCTCTCGCGGAGAAGCATCAGGATTATTCCCGGCATGCTCCAAAATGTAATCGAGTTTGTCATAGAGGAACTCCTGCGCCTTATGGACTCTGTGCTCGGCGAGCGGAAAAAATCGGAAAAATATCTGCCGCTGGTCGCGACTATTTTTGTTTTTATCCTGTTTTCGAACTGGCTCGGCCTGATGCCCGGCATCGGTTCAATCGGCCTTCAAGAACACAAAGAGTTTATTCCACTCTTCCGCTCGCCGGCAAGCGACCTCAACTTCACGCTCGCGCTCGCGCTCATAACCGTCATTTGCGCGAATATCCTGGGTATTCTTGCCATAGGCGCGCGCGCGCATCTTTCCAAATTTTTCAACTTCAAGAGCCCCGTCGGTTTTTTCATTGGAACCCTCGAATTGGTTTCCGAGTTCGCAAAAATCGTTTCTTTTTCGTTCCGGCTGTTCGGCAATGTGTTCGCCGGCGAAGTGCTTCTTGTGGTTGCCGCGTTTTTGATTCCGTATGTCATTCCTCTGCCGTTTCTCTTTCTTGAATTATTCGTGGGATTCATCCAGGCGTTTATTTTCGCGATGCTATCGCTCGTCTTCACCGCTATAGCCACTGCTGAGCATGAAGAGGCACACTAATCTTGCAATAAGGGGGGTAAATCATTTATTATGGTAAGTGTTATACTGAATCTCTAAATCCTAATTTCTAATCTCTAAACAAATTCAAATATCAAATTTCAAAACATTTTGAGCTTTGGATTTTGAGATTGTTTTCCGCCAAAGGCGGATCAGCCTCGGGCTGTAGAGATTAGAGTTTCGAGATTAGAGATTTATTGCTAGAAAGGTCGCACGTACTAGTCATCAGTCATTTAATTAATATTATGGACATCGAAACAGCAAGATTGTTTGCCACGGCAATCGCCATCGCCGTCGGCGCCATCGGACCTGGAATCGCCATCGGCTTGATAGGTTCCCGCGCGGCGGACGCCATCGGACGGAATCCTGAAGCGGCCCCGAAAATTCAGACGGCGATGATTCTCGCAATCGCGTTCGCTGAAGCAGTCGCGATTTACGCGCTCGTGGTCGCGTTGATTATCAAATTCGTCTAACGAACTAGAAGCGAATCACCGCGAAAGTTGGGCGAAATGACGCGAAAAAATTTCGCACTGATTCGCAGGTTGATTCGCACTTTTTCGCTTCTATGCAAGAACTTTTCCAACAACTCGGCATCGACTGGCGACTGCTTACTTCGCAAGCAGTCAATTTTTTGATTCTCGTCACCCTTCTCACTTTCCTGGTCTACAAGCCGGTATTGAAAATTTTGAAAGAACGAAAGGAAAAAATCGAGGACGGCGTCAGAAAATCCGAAGAGGCCGAAACCCGACTCAGTGAAGCGAATCTCCTTAAAAAAGAAAAACTGAAGGAAGCCGAGCAGGACGCCCTTGCAATGCTTAGGGAAACCGAACAAAAAGCGAAAACTTTGGAATCGGCTCTTCTGTCGCAGGCGAAAGAAAAAGAAAACGCAATTCTGAAAAACGCCGAGCTGATTATAGAGACGAAAAATCAGGAAGCGCGGGAACTTGTCAGGAAAGAAGCGGTCGGACTCGTCAGGGAAGCGATAGCGAAAACCGTGGAATTGTCGCCGGAAACAATCGACGAAGTTTTGATTAAAAAGGCGATTGGAGAATTAAAAAGCGCGAAACAGACAGCATGAAATATCCTTCGAAACTATACGCGCAGGCATTCGGCGAACTCGCCGCCGGCGATTTGAACAAGACCGAAGAAACCCGTCTCGTCAAAAATTTTTTTGAAGTTATCGAAAAAAATAACGACACGCATCAGCTTAAAAAAATTTTTGAGGAAACGGAAAAAATTTTGAGGGTGAAAACAGGGCGGCGGAGCGTGACAATCGAAACCGCGCGAGAAGTAGCGAATCTTAAAACAAAATTTGGACATTTCCTCATAAAGACCGATGTCGTTGAAGAAAAAATAAATCCGGAACTGTTGGCGGGAGTAAAAATTACCGTCAACGATGAAACCCAGTTCGACGGGTCGCTCAAGCGGAAAATAGATAAGCTATTTTCCTAAATGCAAAGTGCAAATATCAAAATGCAAAATGAAAGTGTAAAATGTAAAAAGAATTCATGCTTTGTCTTTTTTCCGCCCGAGGCGGATCCGCCTTTGGCGGAAAATTTTGATTTGTCATTTTGATTTTTGAGATTTGATTTTTAAATTAAACACTATGAGCTACGAAATAATAGAAAAACTGAAAAAGGAAATCGAGGGATACAAAGACGAGAAGAAATGGGAGGATGTCGGGAAAGTAATCGAAGTAAGCGACGGCATCGTGAAAATTTCCGGCCTCGGAAAAACTTTGAGCCAGGAGCTCCTCGACATCGAAACATCGGAAGAAGTTGTGCGAGCCGTGGCTCTTAACCTTGAAGAAGAAACTATCGGCGCGCTCGTCCTCGGAGAGTACCAGCATATCAAAAGCGGCGACCTCGTGCGGAATACCGGTCAGGTTCTTTCAATCGAAGTCGGACCCGAACTCGCAGGCAGAGTTATTGACCCGCTGGGAAATCCTTCGGACGGCAAAGGCCCGATATTCTCCGCCAAGACGGCTCAAAAATCCGAACGCTACTTTTTGGAAAATAAAGCGCCTTCGGTTATGGACCGCGAACCCGTCAACACGCCCGTTCACACAGGCATAAAAAGCATAGACGCGATGATACCTATCGGCAGAGGCCAGCGAGAACTCATCATCGGCGACCGGCAAACCGGCAAAACCGCGGTGGTTCTGGACACGATAATTAACCAGCGACAAGCGACAAGCGACAAGCGACAAGTTATTTGCATCTATGTAGCGATTGGGCAAAAAGAATCGAAAATCGCGAAAATCGTCGAAACTCTAAAAAATTTCGACGCCTTAAAGCACACAGTCGTTGTTTCTGCGCCCGCTTCGTCCCCTGCCGCGCTGTGGTATCTTGCTCCGCTAGCGGGCTGCGCCATCGGAGAATACTTCCGCGACAAAGGACAGGACGCGCTCGTAATTTACGACGACCTTTCGAAACACGCCTGGGCATACCGGCAAATTTCGCTTTTGCTTCGCCGGCCGCCGGGCCGCGAAGCGTATCCCGGGGATATTTTTTATCTCCACTCGCGCCTGCTCGAACGCGCGGCAAAACTCTCGAAAGAGAAAGGCGGCGGCTCGCTGACCGCCCTCCCCATCGTCGAAACACAGCTCGGCGATGTCACGGCGTACATCCCGACCAACGTAATCTCAATCACAGACGGCCAGATTTATCTTGAAAGCGAACTTTTTTACCAGGGCATCAGGCCGGCCATCAACGTCGGGCTTTCTGTCTCGCGTGTCGGCTCCGCGGCGCAGACGAAAGCGATGAAAAAAGTCGCCGGCCGCCTCCGGCTCGCGCTCGCGCAGTTCCGCGAACTCCAGGCATTCATCCAATTCGCAGCCGACGTGGACGAAACCACCAAAAAAAGAATCAAGCACGGTCAGGTAATCACCGAAGTTCTCAAACAAAATGACCTTGCGCCGATGCCTTTTGAAAAAGAGGTTGTTATTTTATACGCGGCGCTCAACGATTATTTCGACAACCTCGAAATCGCCTCGGTGAAAGAAAAAGAAAACTCTTTCGTCGAATACGTCGAAAAATTCCACGAAGCCGACATTTTGAAACCCATCAGGGAAAGCGGAGAGCTCTCGGCCGAAACCGAGGAAAAATTGAAGGCGGCAATACAAAAATTTTTAGAATAATGCTACGAAATACGAAAATGTACGAATATACGAAAAGGACTTAAGTTTATTCGTATATTCGTAAAAAATTCGTAATTCGTAGAGAAAACCATGGAATCGCTTCAAAACATAAAACGGCGCGCGAAGAGCGTCAAAAATATCGGGCAAATCACAAAAGCGATGGAACTGGTCGCGGCGACCAAAATGCGCCGTTCGCAGGAAATCGCGCTCGCTTCGCGCCCATACGCGTTCGCGAGTTTGGATTTTCTCGCGAACCTCGCCCGCCTTCATCAAAATTACGGCGGGCAGGCCCGTCTTGGAGATATAGAGATACCTCCACTCCTCCAAAAAAGAGAAATTCGAAAAACCGCGCTCGTGCTCGTCACGTCGGACAAAGGCCTTGCCGGTTCGTTCAACAGCGCTGTGATTCGCGACTTTGAAAAGTTCCTAAAACAAGAAAAAACTCTAAGCCCTAATCCCTCTACCCTAAACCCTGTTTTCATTTCCGTTGGTCAAAAAGCGGCTAATTATTTGCAAAAAAGATTTACTTTGGCGCATAAATTCCTGCGCGCCGGCGATTTCACGACCATTGAAGAAGTAAAGCCGATTGCCGAGCTTTTGGTTTCCGGCTATCTTGAAAAAAAATGGGACAGCGTTATCGTGTTCTCGACCCATTTCCGCAGCGCGCTCCGGCAGGAACCGCTCCGCCGTGTCGCACTTCCGGTTGATTTCGAAAGCATCAAAAAAACCGCGGAAGAAATTATTCCTCAAACCGGCCGGTTCTCCGAGTTCAAACAGTCATCAGTCATAAGTCATCAGTCATCAGTTGATTATCTCATCGAGCCGTCGCCGGAAGCGGTTCTGAACGAACTCGTCCCCCATCTTGTGACCATGCAGATTTACCATCTGATTCTCGAAGCGAACGCATCCGAACACGCGGCGCGCCGGCTCGCGATGAAAAACGCATCGGACAACGCGGACGACCTCGGCTCGAAACTGAACCTCGAATACAATAAATCCCGCCAGGCGTCGATTACAAGAGAAATAATTGAGATAACATCTGGAGTGGAATCATTGAGATAATTTTATCATGATAGAAATTGAACAAAAATTCGTATTCAACGAAACAAATGAACAGCGTATAAGGGAAGATGCGAAATTCGTAGGCGAGGAAACTTTTACCGATATTTACTACGACACGTCGGACTGCCGACTTATCGGAAATGATATGTGGCTCCGTTCGCGCGACGGCAAATGGGAACTTAAAATTTCCTTCTATCAAACAAAAAATAAAGATGTAGACAGGTATGAAGAAATAGAAACTGCCGAAGAAATCAGAAAACGGCTGAATGTTCCCGAAACCGGCTCATTTGAAGACGACTTGAAAAATGCCGGTTACTCTTCATTTTGTATTTGTAAAACAACCCGGAGAAAATATAAAAACGGCGATTTTAATATTGTGCTTGATGATGCGAAGTTCGACGATGGGTTCATTTTCAAAATCGGAGAGATAGAACTGATGTCTGACGACAAAACCAACCTAGATAAAGTCGCAGGAAGAGTTTCCGAATTAAGGGAACGATGGGGGTTTTTTCCGGCACCCGCCGGTAAAATCGTGGAGTATCTCAAAGTAAAGAGACCGATTCATTACAACGCCTTTGTAAAACGGCATTCCCAATCTATAATGTAATAACATGAATAAGGGCAAAATAATTCAAATCATCGGGCCGGTGGTGGACGTAGAGTTCCCGGAAAGCGAGAAGCTTCCTTCGCTTTTTAACGCGCTCAAAATAAAAACCAAAGAACGGGAAATAACTTTGGAAGTCGTCCGGCACATCGAACCGGGCCGCTTGCGCGCCATCGCGCTTGAATCAACCGACGGCCTGAGCCGCGGACTTGCGGTCGAAGACACGGGAAAAATGATAGAAGTGCCGGTGGGTCCGGAAACGCTCGGAAATATTTTTGACGTCGTGGGACGGCCACTAACTACGAGCGACATGGGACATGGGACAAGCGACACGGGGCAAAAATTTAAGAAATTTTTGCCCATCCACCGCGCGTCGCCCCCGCTCACGGAACAATCCACCAAGACCGAAGTTTTTGAAACCGGCATCAAAGTCATCGACCTTATCGCGCCGTTCATCAAGGGCGGCAAAGTCGGGCTGTTCGGCGGCGCCGGCGTCGGCAAAACCGTGCTTCTGATGGAACTTATCAGAAACGTCGCGCAGGAAAGCGGCGGGGTTTCGGTGTTCGCCGGAGTCGGCGAGCGGACGCGCGAAGGAAACGACCTTTATCTTGACATGAAAGGGTCCGGCGTGCTCAAAAAAACCGCGCTCGTGTTCGGCCAGATGAACGAAGTGCCGGGCGCGCGGGCGCGCGTCGCGCTCACCGCGCTGACAATGGCGGAATATTTCCGCGACGAGGAGCGGAAAAACGTGCTTCTTTTCATCGACAACATTTTCCGGTTTTCACAGGCCGGCTCCGAGGTTTCGACGCTTCTCGGCAGGATGCCGTCCGCAGTCGGCTACCAGCCCACGCTCGCATCCGAGATGGCTGAATTGCAGGAACGCATCACTTCCACGACAAAGGGTTCAATCACGTCCGTTCAGGCGATTTACGTGCCGGCGGACGACATCACCGACCCGGCGCCGGCAACCACGTTCAGCCACCTCGACTCGACCATTGTCCTTTCCCGCGCGCTGACCGAAATCGGCATTTATCCGGCGGTTGACCCGCTCGCTTCGAACTCGAGCGCGCTTGACCCGAAAATCGTCGGAAAAGAACATTACGAAGTCGCCCGTGAAGTCCAGAGAACGCTTCAGCGCTACAAAGAGCTTCAGGACATCATCGCGATTCTCGGCATTGAAGAACTTTCCGAAGCGGACCGGCTGACCGTGAACCGCGCGAGAAAAATCCAGAGATTTTTGTCCCAGCCGTTTTTCGTCGCCGAAGCGTTCACAGGCAGGGCAGGAAAATTCGTGAAGCGCGAGGACACCATTCGCGGATTCAAAGAAATTCTCGATGGGAAACATGATGACGTGGCGGAAGAAAATTTCTACCTCAAGGGCGGAATCGAAGAGATTTCTCAATCGGCATGAAATTATCTGTTTACTCGTTAAAAAAAGTGTTATTTGACGGTGACGCGGAATCCGTGAACTGCCAAACCACCAGCGGCGAGATTACGATTCTCAATAACCACCGGCCGCTGATTTCTGGACTCAAAAAAGGAACAATAGAAATCATTGACAAAGAAAAGAAAGAGCACTATATTCCTGTCAGCGCCGGTTTTCTGGAAGTCAGTTCCGGGAGTCGGATAAAGCTGATTGTAGAGGCATAAGCGCAATTCACTATTATTTTCAGCGAAAGGGGGCGTTGTGACCGCTCACGAGCCAAGGATACTCGAATTCGTCAGGGACGGAATAGCAAACGGGTTGCTCGAAGATATCGAGTCGCGGCATCTGAAACACCGGATGCCGGCCGTCGATATCTGCTGCGGGGATTATCGGCGAGTCGATGAAGGGATGAAACATCTCGCCGGTCTCCGTGGCTACGAGCCCCACGAGGACCCGCAAAGCCATCTGTTCCGATGGCATGGAGGAGCTCCTCGGCTGGTTCCGGAGTCAAAGTCAAACCGAAACTCGCCAAATGCTCACGAGGTGTTTTTCTCGGATGTCGTTCAGGCGCCGAGGTTAACTGGGATAAACTACTTCAAGCTCCGAGCTCATCTGCCTTGCGGATGGGCACTGGATACCGGCATGGAGCCGGAAGAAGTCGTCGGAGACCTCGTGACCGCCCGCACTCGCCTCGTGGAGTTCAACCCGCAACTGGAGGTGCTCACGCTCCTCCACGTGGACTACCGCCCGCTGACCGGAGAAGCAAAGATGAGGAACTATCTCGTTCCTCCGGAGAAATGGGTCACCCACCGGCACACCGCCCTTCATTGACCTGCCCCCCCAAACCTCTACATAGCACATAGCACCAACGAGCCCCAGAACATCCGGGGCTCGAACCAATTTAATACACTGATACATACGACATCTTGCCTAAAAACTTTAACTTTGTAAGAATACTAACTATCTTCGTGAATATATGACGCACCAATGTAAAACTCTCATGATTCACTGCATGGATTTCCGGCTCGGCGGCACGGTGAAACGCTATCTCGAAGAAAACAATCTTTTGGACGATTGCGACATTGTTTCGGTTGCCGGCGCGGCGAAAAACATCGCGGCTCCGGAACATGAATCCGAGCGGGAATTTATTATGAAGCAGATTGAAACCTCAAAGCGGCTACACGGCATCACCGACCTCATTTTAAAAAATCACACAGACTGCGGAGCGTACGGAGGAAGAAACGCTTTTTCATCTCGCGATGAAGAAAGAAAAAAACACTCCGACCATTTAATGAAAGCCGCTGAAATTGTGAAAGGGAAATATCCGGAACTCCGAGTGCGCACTTTGCTCGCCGATACCGAGGACTCGGGAAAAATAAATATTCTTCCGCTGTAATTTGGTGAAAATACTTTCCATAGAGACCAGTTGCGACGAAACCGGCATTGCGCTCGTCGAGGCGAGCGGCGGTTTAAAACATCCTCGTTTTAAGGTTCTAAAAAACCTCATCTCCTCGCAGATAAAAATACACCGGCCGTTCGGCGGCGTGGTGCCGAATCTCGCGAAAAGGGAACACCTTAAAAATCTTCCGATACTATATCGGAAGATTTTTGGCGAAGCAACTGCGAAACAAAACGCGAAAGCGGCGCGAATAAAAAATGTCGATTTAATAGCAGTAACAACGGGGCCTGGGCTTGAGCCTGCGCTGTGGGCCGGAATAACATTCGCTAAAGAACTCGCGAAAAAATATAAGAAACCGCTCATCGGCGCGAACCACCTTAACGGCCATTTGTATAGTTTCCTGCTACCTCAAAAATCCGTGCCGCGTGCCGCTTTCCCCTCGCCCCGAATGTTCCCGGCAATCGCGTTGCTGGTAAGCGGCGGGCATACGATTCTTTTGAAAATGGACTCACTGACAAAATGGAAAAAACTCGGAGAGACGAGAGACGACGCCGCCGGCGAAGCGTTCGACAAAGTGGCGCGAATGCTGAAACTTCCCTACCCCGGCGGGCCGGAGATCGAGCGTCTCGCCCTGAGGAGTTCGGCTGAGGCTCACTCGAAGCCCCTGTCGAAGGGAGAAAAACCATCTATTAACTTTCCCCGCCCGATGATTAACACGAAGGATTACGATTTCAGCTTTTCGGGCCTTAAAACCTCTGTTTTTTATTACCTAAGGGATATAGAAGCGAAAACACGCGAAAATGTTCGCGAAAATCCGCGAAAAGTAAAAATTCGCACCAATTCGCAAATAGATTCGCACGGATTCGCTTCTACTGCCGACATAGCGGCATCATTCCAGCAAGCCGTCGTCGACGTCCTCGTTTCAAAAACCCTCCGCGCCGCGAGAGAATATGGCGCGCGCTCAATCATTCTCTGCGGCGGCGTGGCGGCGAATAAATCTTTGAGGAAAATGTTAAAAGCGGAATGCGACATGTCCCATTTAACATTTTACATTCCGCATAACGAATACAACGGTGACAACGCCGCGATGATTGCGGCCGCGGGATATTTCGCGCATCTCAAGAATAAAAAATTACCAGCGGTCGCAAACGGCGATCTTGGAATTTGACTACTTCGTTGCGGACGCATAGACAAATATATGACAAAAACTGCATCGTTAGATTCTTCTAGCACTCGAGTCAGACCACTATGCCGCGGCATAGTGCTATGCTGTAGCATAGCACTTGGGAGATTAATTTATTCGGCGGAGATAAATCCGCTAAATTGCGACCACGGGATATTTCGCGCATCTCAAGAATAAAAAATTACCGTTGGTGGCGAACGGCGACTTGGGGATATAGAAAAAGTAGATAGACGCTTTTGTGGTAAAATTGAACAATGCTCGAACCGCGCTACGACCATCAGAAAACCGAGGAACGGATTTACAAACTCTGGGAAAAATCTGGCTACTTCAATCCCGACCGGCTGCCGCCGGTTGGAGCGAATCTCCGCGAATCTAAACGCGAATCAACGCGAAAAAATATCAGCATAAATCAGCCCGTCAATCAGCATAAATCAGCGTTTACAATAATAATGCCGCCGCCGAACGCGAACGGCTCGCTCCACATCGGCCACGCGGTGTTTGTCACGCTCCAGGACATTATGACGCGCTTTGCGCGCATGCGCGGGAAAAAGGCGCTCTGGCTCCCCGGCGCCGACCACGCGGGATTCGAAACTTGGGTGGTGTTCGACAAGAAACTCGAAAAAGAAGGGCGGAATAAATATGAAATCGACCGCGAACAACTTTTCAAAGAAATTTGGGATTTCACGCAGAACAATAAAAAAACGATGGAGGACCAGCTTCGCCGGCTCGGCGCGTCCTGCGACTGGTCGCGCGAAAAATTCACGCTTGACTCCGACATCGTAAAAATAGTTTATGAAACATTCGAAAAACTTTACAAAGACGGTTTGATTTACCGGGGCGAGCGCATCGTGAACTGGTGCCCGAAACATCAGACATCGCTCTCGGACATCGAGAATCAATTCCGCGAACAGGAAGACCCGTTTTACTATCTCAAATACGGACCGTTCACCATCGCGACAGCGCGCCCGGAAACCAAATTCGGCGACAAATATGTGGTGATGCACCCTGACGACAAGCGCTACAAGGAATACGCGCAGGGGCAAAAAATCGAAGTGGAATGGATAAACGGCACGATTACGGCGACAATCGTCAAAGACAAAGCGATTGATATGAAGTTCGGCACGGGCGTGATGACGATTACGCCGTGGCATGATGCGACCGACTTTGAAATCGCCGAGCGGCACAAACTCGAAAAAGAGCAGATTATCGATTTCCGGGGTAAATTGCTTCCAGTCGCGGGCGAATTCGCCGGCATGCACATCAAAAACGCCCGGCTGCTTATTATAGAAAAATTGGTGTCAAAAGGATTGCTTGTAAAAACAGATGAGCATTACAAACACAGCGTCCGCGTGTGCTACAAATGCAATACGGCGATAGAACCGCAGATAAAAAGCCAGTGGTTCATTCGCATGACGGCGGAGCCGCATGCTCAAAATCAAAAATCCCCGCCTGCGCCGATGCTTCGGCGGGCAGGAAAAATCAAAAATCAAAATGGAGGAAAATCGCTTCGCGACCTCGGCGTGGAAGCGGTGAAAAGCAAAAAAATAAAACTGATACCGCGGAGAACTGAAAAAACATTCTTCAACTGGATGAAAAATCTCCGCGACTGGAACATCTCGCGGCAGATTACGTGGGGCATAAGAATTCCTGCGTGGTACTGCATAACGTGCGGCAAAACAGCAGTCAATCCGAAAATAAAAGCCAACTGGTTTTTAATACGCCACGGAGAAACCGACTGGAACAAGGAAGGAAGAACACAAGGACAGGCCGATGTTCCATTAAACGGAGAAGGCAGGCAACAGGCAAAAAAAGCGGCGGAAACTCTCAAACATAGAGGAATCGACCTTATTATCAGTTCCGACTTGGGCCGTTGCCGCGAAACCGCGGAAATTATCCGGGAAGCGACCGGCGCCGAAGTAATCTTCGACAAAAACCTTAGGGAACGGCACCTCGGCATCACGCAAGGAATGGCGAGGGACGACCGCAATGCAATGTACGGCGACATTCTTTACACCCACGAAGGAAAACCGCCGGGCGGCGAAAGCTTTAAGGAACTGGAGGAACGCGTATGGGAAAGTTTCAAACATCACAAGAAATCGCATCACCATAAAAATATTCTCATTGTCACGCACGGCGGTCCGATTAGAACAATTATTAAAAACATAAAAAAATGGACTATCGAGGAAATGCTAGAGCGCGATGCAATCGAAAACGCAAAAATAGTTGAGTTGACAATAAGCGACCCTTGTTCGACATGCGGCGGCGACCTTTACGAGCAAGACCCCGATGTGTTCGACACATGGTTTTCTTCGGGGCAATGGCCGTTCGCCACATTAATGGCGACAAGCGACAAGCGACAAGCGACAAGGAAGAACGGCTTCAAAACATTTTACCCGACAGACGTTATGGAAACAGGATACGACATTCTTTTTCTTTGGGTCGCGCGGATGATAATGCTCGGGCTCTACCGGACCGGCGAAGTTCCCTTCAAAACCGTGTACCTGCACGGCCTGGTGCTCGACAAGGACCGCCAGAAAATGTCGAAATCGAAAGGAAACGTGATTGACCCGCTCGGAGTCGCCGAGCTCTACGGCGCCGACGCGCTTCGAATGGCGCTCGTTGCCGGCAATACCGCAGGCCGCGATATTGTCATTTCAGAGGAAAAAATCCGCGGGTACCGCAATTTCGCGACTAAAATTTGGAACATCGCGCGGTTTGTGCAATTGCACAAACCCGCGGAACTACGCGGACTGCACGCGGACCAACGCGGAAAAAATATCAGCGTAAATCCCCGCCTTCGCCAGGCTTCGGACGGGCAGGTGCGTAGTAATCAGCGCAAATCTGCGCTTTCACAAGAAGACCGCAAAAACATAGAACAAGTCCGAAAAATCAAAGCCAAGGTGGCAACGCATATCGAAAAGTTCGAATTCCACCTGGCCGCCGAAACCGTGTACCATTATATTTGGCACACGCTTGCGGACAAAATAATTGAAGATGCCAAGGCGCGGCTGAACAGCGCTGATGAAAATGATCGCGAAGCCGCTTACCAAACGCTCGAAACGCTTCTACTTGAATCGCTCAAAATGCTCCACCCTTTTATGCCGTTCGTCACGGAAGAGATTTATCGGAAATTCGAACCGGAAAAAATGTTGATGGTCGAAAAATGGTGAAAATCCATCAACGAATAACGAATTAAATACGAATGAACAAATAAAAAGTAGATTCGTAAATTCTCCGCCAGAGGCGCCTGCCCGTCCGAAGTCGGACGCAGGCGGGGATCCGCCTTCGGAGGAGAAATCGTATTCGTTATTCGTTGATAACCAATCATGATTGCCCTCATAATAATTCTTGGCTTGCTTCCCGGTTTCGCGTGGCTCTTTTTTTATCTTCGTGAGGACCTGCATCCCGAACCAAAACGGCTGATAGCTCTCGTATTTTTAGCGGGAATGGGTTCTGCGATTTTCGCTTTGATAGTCCAGCTTTTTGTAAACTGCGGGATTGCGTATTATTTTGTCGGCTGTCAGGAAAAATTTTTCATCCGCGCTGAACTTACGCCGCTTCTTGTTCTTATTTTCGCATTCGTCGAAGAAATTTCTAAATTCGGAGCCGCGTATTTTTCCATCCACAAAAGCAAATTTTTTGACGAACCGGTTGACGCTATGGTATATATGGCGGTGGCGGCGCTCGGATTCGCAACCGTTGAAAACCTTGCGGCGCTTTCTGGCGGAGGAAGCCAAGCCAACATGTTAGACACGGTATTTGAAATCGCCTCATTCCGATTCGTCGGCGCCACGCTTCTTCACACACTCACCTCATCGCTCCTCGGATACTACTGGGCGCTGGATATAAGGCATTTCCTTGACAAAAAACTCCTGGTTGTCGGGATTGTCTTCGCGACGTGCTTGCACGCCGTCTTCAACTATCTTATACTTAACTACGGCAACCTCCTGTATTCCGTCATTTTTGTAATCATCATCGGCTTCTTTACGCTGACCGATTTCCAAAAATTGAGAGGAGAAAGGGTATAAAAGTAATCGCGAATAACGCGAATCATAACCATTCGCATTATTAATAACAATTAGCATTATTCGCGAATACTACAATGGCTACTTCCGAAGAAAAATTTTTTGAATCGCTCGCGAAAGGCGGACCCGATAACCATCACTACAAAGTCGATGCCGGCGAGGATTCTTCCGAGACGGAAGAAAAAACGCCCGCGAAAAAATGGGCTGACGACGAGATTGAAACCGAGGGCAAGCTGACTATAGATGTCTATAAAACGCCTTCGGAAATAGTCGTTGAATCGGCAATCGCGGGCATCAAGCCCGAGGATTTGGATGTGAACGTTTCAACCGACTCGATTACCATCAAAGGCGAACGCCGCAGGGACGAAAAAATAAAAGACGGGGATTATTTCTATCAGGAATGCTACTGGGGCAGATTTTCACGCTCGGTTATTCTGCCGGAAGAAATCGACCCGGACCGCGCGACTGTTAATTTCAAAAACGGCATTTTGACCGTCCGGCTTCCGAAACTCAACCGAAAAAAGTCGAAGAAGTTAAATGTGAAAATAGAGTAAAAAGTGTCACGTATCAGGTATCAAGTATCAGGATAGAAATCCAAACTGATTTTTGTTCAACCTCTCTTGATATATGACACATGATACTTGACACCTACTACCATGCGACACTGCACACTCTGCGACAAAGGCTCTAAAATCGGCGGCAAGCGGAAACTCTTGCGCGGGCATTACAACCCCACATCAACGTCGAGAAAATATCCCAATCTCCAGTTTGCAAAGGTGAAAGGCATACGGAAACTCATCTGCACGAACTGCCTGAAAACGTTGAATAAAACCACAACGAGTAAATGAAAGATTTCGGGAAAATTCGGAGGGACTTATCCGAAGCGGAAACAGAAGAAAGAGTGCCTGCGTTGGCAAGATTCATAGAATCGGCCACGGCTGATTACAGAAAGCAAGGACTTCCAATCGGAGAAGATGGCAGAATAAGAATGGAAGGGTATAAACTGCTCTATGGCGAAAGCGTTGATGAAGACATCAGGCAAGAAGCATCAAGAATCGAAGGAACTACTGAGAAGCAAAAAGCGAATCTAGACGGCGAAATGCTTGAACGTTTAGCATACGCTCTTTTTTTGAAGAACTTGGGAAAACAATTTATAGTCGCCCGTACATCACACCACGATGATGCAGTAAATCACGTTGATACGATGCTACTCGACAAAGAAAATGGGCATCTCATATGCGCTTTCGATGAAGTAAGCGACATAAACGACCGATTCTATTCAGAAAAACAAAAGGCGGTGATGGATCGAAATACGAGAGGGGGTTCCAACGTTAAATACGCTCTACGGCTGAAAGATATAGGTGACAAAAAAGTAGTTACCCCTGCGGGGGCAGAGCATATCCCGTTATTCTATATCGCGCTTTCCTCAAATATTATCAGAGAAGGTGTCAGAAAATTTAAAGATGCGCATGGCGAACAGTCAGATTTTGAAAAACAAATCTTCGGCTATTTCATAGAATCTATTTCGGCTCAAATTCAAGGATTAGAACTGGAAGATAGGTTGACAAGCCTAAATCCAAAACTAAAGGAAAGGCTTTTGGGTTTCAAAAAGATTATTGAAGGATTGAAACAGGGAAACTGAACTTGGTTTTATTGGGCAACTACAGTATATTAAATCTGTATCTCCGATATCTCCGAACGGGCCGTAGTATACCGGCAGTACGAGCGCATGGGGTGCGTTTAGACCGGGTTCGATTCCCGGCGGCCCGACATTGGAAATCGCTTAGCGAGTATACGAGCTTAGCGTTTCTTGTACCCCGCCAACGGCGGGGCAAAAAAGTCGAAAATCAATAACAAACTCAAAATACAATGCTTAAAAAATACATTTACAAAATTCTTCCGGTGATTTCGGCGCAGGCCCACTGCGACATTCCTTGCGGCATTTACGAGCCCACGCCTGCGAAAATCGCGGCGAAAACCGCCTTGCGGATGACCGAACAACTGAATGCGTTCGAGCTCACGAAAAACTGGGATGACGCGCACGAACGGCTCCATTATCTCAACGGCGTCAATCGCCGCATAGCGGTCAAAGAAACGCACGCGGAGATATGCAAAAGAGAGTTGGCGATTCTCTGGTCCGATTTCTTCAAGCCCGAGCATCTTGCAAAGCAACCGAACCTGCACGAATTGTTCTGGAACGCGGAAAAACTCTGCTCGAAAGTAAAACAGGACGTTGACGAAGAAGCCGCGAAAAAACTGGTCGGCGCCGTGGATGAAATCGCGAAAATTTTTTACGAAGTCAAAAACGTTCCCGAACGCTTCGATGCATATAAAATACTTACCGACAAGCTCTACTAGGTAAAAAATTCTAAATTCTAAGCACCAAGTCCTATTTGGTATTGAGATTTGTTTAGGATTTAGAATTTCGGATTTAGAGTTTGAATACATTTATGTTATTTTTGGTTAAAGTGGAAGGTGAAAGTTTATGGCCGGAACTGATTCCGGGCAAACGCTATCTTGCGACCTCGCTGTTCAAGCCGAACGCCGGCGATTATGTTATTTTCAAAAATCCGAAAAACCGGAAAGAGATTTTCGTCAAAAAAGTGAAGAAAATCATTGCCGACTCATATGAAGTCTCCGGAATCGTCCCGTGGGCAAATTCAAGTCGAGAGTTCGGCCTCATACCAAAAACGCTCGTACTCGGGAAGCTTATCTTGCTTTCAGTCTGGTGGCGAAAATATTAACATTTTCTACGATCGTATAAAATGTTAATACTGTATACTGTATACTGTAATACTGCGGGCTATAAACTCTAAAAAATCAAAAACGTCCGCCTCACCAGGCAGTGAAGTTTCGAGTACGAGGCCTCACGTCTCGGCGCGCCTTGCGCGACTTCTCGAAACTCTACTGCCTAGCTCACGCGAACGTCTTTGCAATCCCGCCTAGAAATGCCCGGTGTAAAGCCAGGTGGGTGGACTCAACTCCGACCCAAAGGCCGAAGAGATATCGTCCTCCCTTAAAAAATTATTTAATCCGAACTTCTAAAGCGGGAGTATGATAAGTATACCATAACAGGCAGTGAAAATGCGATGGTCGCATTGCGGCCGGTTGCAAGACATATCGCATTTCTACTGCCTGGCATATCACCTTCAACAATGACTAAAAAAACAAGGCGGTCTTTATTTTACGGGCTTTTACTGCTGTTTCCGCTCTTGGGCGGCGCCATCATATTGTACGCCCAGGGCTGGCGGCTTGACTTGGAAACGTTCCGGGTTCGGAAGGTCGGCGCAATCTACGTAAAAAGTTTTCCCGCCTCCGCGGATATTCGCCTAAACGGCAAACTGATAGAAAATAAAACCGGCATACTGACGCGCGGCACGTTTATCAACGGTCTGTTCCCCAAAAATTACAAACTTGCGCTCAATGCCGAAGGGTATCTTGACTGGGAAGAACATATCGCAGTGAAGCCGTCTCTTGTTTCAGAAATCAAATACGCGGTTTTAATTCCAAAAACTGCGGAAAGGGTCGCCACAAGTTCCGTTAAAAATTTTTGGCTCGTGAACCAAAAACCTCTTATTCAAAATGAACGCGGCGAACTTCTGTGGGATGGCTCAAAATTGAGCGGCAACGAAGTTATCGGCTGGACAGCGGACTTCAAAAAAATCCTGACGGAAGACAAAAAAAATAAAGCGTATTTCATTAACGATGTTTCAGGCGGCGCGCCGACGAGCACAAATTTCAATCCCTCGTTTTCCGTACAAGGAGGAAAAAATCTCGGTATCCGTTCGCCGGGATTTCAAAAAGTTTTAATTGACCCCGGCAATGACAAAAACTTGCTTCTTCAAACCTCTGATTCGGTCTCTGTTTTCGATATCTCGAATAACAAACTGTCTGCGACTGAAAAATCGAGCTCAACGATAATTCAATTCACGGCTTCCGCTTATTGGTTCGCGTGGACGACGTTTAACGCAAGAGGCAATACGTCCGATTTAACTCTCTACAATCGCGCTTCTCAAACGCGGCTGAACGGTAAAACATTCGCGGGAAAAACGGTAAAACTGGATTTCCGGAACGGCAACAAACTCGGCATACTGCAGGACGACGGCGGTTTTTACGTCGAACGAACCGGAGAAAATCCTGCCCAAAAAACGGCAAGCGACGTCAAAGATTTTTCTTTTTCGAAAAACAAGGATTTAGTCGCGGCGCTGGAACATAACAGTGTGGAAATTTTTTCGTTCGGTTCCGAAAACGACTACTGGCGGTTCCGCCTGCCTGATAACGAAAAAATCGAACGGCTCGAATGGTACAAGGATGCAAACCATCTTTTCGTGATTTATCCCGAAACAGTCCGATTCCTCGACTTGAACGATAAGGCGCTCGAGAACTTTCCGATAATCGCTTCCGGAAAACCTGCCCTCTACGACGAACAGTCGAATAAGCTCTACTTTGTAAAAAATAACGGGCTTTGGAGTTTGGAGTTTGCGCGGGATTGAAGATATGAACAAAGCCCGGCGCTATGACGCGTCATAGCGCTAAAGATGATTAACGTTTCTGCCACTGAGGCGCTCTCCTTGCTTTCTTAAGCCCATATTTTTTGCGCTCCACCATTCTCGAATCGCGGGTCATGAATCCGAGCCCGCGGAGCTTCTTTTTAAAATCAGGGTTTAAAAGCACCAACGCCCGCGAAAGCCCCAGGCGAAGCGCTTCCGCCTGCGCGTGGATGCCGCCGCCGCTCAATTTCGCGCTGATGTCGAATTTGTCCGCCATTTTAAGGTTCTCGAGAGGAGAAGAAATAATCTGCTGAAGCGCCGGCATTGGAAAGTACGCTTTCGCTTCCTTGTTGTTCACCAAAATCCCGCCTTTGCCGGACACGATGCGCACGCGCGCGACGGCGGTTTTCCGCCTGCCGATTCCCTCGAAATACCGCTCTCGTGGTGCGTGTGCCGAACCACTTGTGGTGAGCCGTGTCGAACCATCCGCTTTTTTCGGTTGCGGGGAATCGATTTTTTTAACCATTTTGTGGTGAGCTTGTCGAACCATTGTCGTTTTCAATAAAAATTAAATTTTTCAGCCGTTTGGCGTTCAAAAAATTCTTGGGGAGCATTCTCCGCACCGCTTCGCGCACGGCCTGCCTTGGGTCTTTTTTGACTATTTCTTCATACGTCTGTTTTTTCAAATGCCCGACATAACCAGTATGGCGATAATAGATTTTTTCCTTGAATTTTTTGCCGCTTACGGCTACGTCGCGAAAGTTCTTGAGAAGCACTCTGTCGCTCCCAACATTCCTCGGCTCGTATTTCGGAGATTTTTTCCCTTGAAGTATCAGGGCGATTTCGGAAGCCAATCTTCCCAGTATTTTATTTTTTCCGTCAATTTTGTAATCCATAATAATAAATTCAAAATGCAAATATCAAAAATAAAAATGACAAATCAAAATTAAAAAATGTTAACGCATGAATTCTTTTTGCATTTTACATTTTCATTTTGCATTTTGATGTTTGATTTTGTTTATACAAACTCTATCACAGCCGTTCTCACGCCGTCCCTTTTCCTCGCTTTCGCGGATTTCACGACCCGGAGATACCCTCCTGCGCGCTCACTGTACCGCGGAGCCAGTTCGCCATAGAGTTTCTCAACGATGTCCTTATTATGAAGACGCTTGAGAAGCAAACGCCTTGCCGCAAGGTCCTGCTTCTTTCCGATGGTAACCAGTTTTTCCATAAGCGGCCTGATTGCTTTCGCCCGCGCTTCAGTGGTCTCAATCCGCTCGTCGCGGATAAGATTGCCGGCCAGAATCCGAAGAAATGCCCGGCGCTTTCCGGTTACCATTCCGAACTTTTTTCCTTTCTTGCGGTGTCTCATGAAATTCTCTACGAATTACGAATTTTTTACGAATATACGAATGTATTCAAATCCTTTTCATATATTCGTACTATTTCGTATTTCGTAGCATTACCTTATTTTTTCGACTTGCCTTTCTTCTTGCCGGCTCCTTCTTCCTTTTTGGCGGTTTTCGATGTTTTTGCCGCAACGGTTTCGAATTCCTGAACCGGCACCGCGCCCACTTTCTGAAAGTGATCGTTCAAAATATTCGCCGATTTGTGAAGCGCCGACGAAGGGCTGATTGTGCCGTCCGTCTCTATTTCAAGCTTGAGCCGGCTGTAATCGGTTCGCTCGCCCACACGCATATTTTCCACGCCGTAATTCACTTTTCTGACCGGGGAAAAAAACGCGTCAACGGCAATTAAACCCACGGTAAGTTTTTTGTCTCCGCGGTCTTCCGCCGGAGAATATCCGAGGCCTCGCTCCACGGTTATTTCCATATCCAGTTCCGCGCTTTTCGAAGTCAAGGTCGCGAGAACTTCCTTCGGATTGACAATTTCGGCAAGCGCGCTCGGCTTGATGTCTCCCGCCGTTACCATTTGCTCTCCTTTCGCTTTGAGCGTGAGAATTTGCGGCTCATCGGTATGCATCCGAAACCGTAATCGTTTGAAATTTAAGATTAACTCCACCAAATCCTCTTTGACTCCAGGCAATGTTGAAAATTCGTGGGACGCGTTTTTGATTTTGAGATATGTGACGGCCGCGCCCGGCAACGATGAAAGAAGAGTCCGGCGGAGGGCGTTGCCGATAGTCATTCCGTAGCCGGAATAGAGGCCTTCAATCTCAAATACTCCTTTATTCGCCTCTTCGGATACTGTTTTGACGGTTACTGTTTCGCTAAGATGAGTGTATTCCATGTGATTTTAATTTAAAATGCAAAAGTCAAAAATCAAAATGACAAATAAAAATTCAAAAAGTTCCAACTCTTTTTGCATTTTACATTTTCATTTTGCATTTTGATATTTTATTTTTGACCTTATGTTTACTTGTTTAATGATTCAACCAAAAGATTCATTTCGACCGGCAACCGCTCCTCTTCCGGAAGCCCGAGGATTTTGCCTTCCAATTTTTCTTTATCAAGATGAATCCACGCCGGCGGCTCATAATTTTTCAGGGACTCGCTCAATGCCCGAAACGTTGTTTTTGATTTCGATTCGGGCCGGACAGTGACAATATCGTTCGTTTTAACCAGAAAACCCGGGGAGCGCACCCGCCTCTGATTTACCATAATGTGGCCGTGCACGACAAGCTGGCGCGCTTCGGAACGCGAACCTCCGAACCCCAATTTAAAAATCGCATTGTCGAGTCGGCGTCCGACCAATTCAATAAGCTTATCGACTGTCGAACCGGAGCTCTGCCGGGCCTGATTGAATACTCTGCTTAAACTTCTCTCATCAATGCCGTATATCAATTTGAACTTCTGCTTTTCCCGAATCTGCCTGCCGAAATCGGAAAGCATCCGCCTTCTCTTGCTCTTTGCGTGCACGCCCGGCTTCTGCGGCCGGCGCACCAAAGCGCACTTGGCGGACAAACAGCGGCGCGCTTTCAAATGGAGATGTTCTCCAAGCGCGCGTTCCTTTTTTTCTTTTGGACCCATCATAAGTAGTTCAAAGTTTAAAGGTAAAAATGGAAAATGGCAAATAAAAACTTTCCGCCAGGGGCGGATCCGCCTCTGGCGGAAAAAAGTACACTTGAATTCATTTTTTAATTTTACATTGTCATCCGTTCGACTCTGCTCAGAATGACCCTGAATTGCATTGAATGGGTCATTTTGATTTTTGATTTTT
>JACQKU010000020.1 GCA_016204335.1 Candidatus Liptonbacteria bacterium | reverse complement strand
TTATTAGTATATTACTACTTAAATAATTAAGCAACTATTAAAGTATATAGCTGTGGATAAGTTTATGTCAAGCCGAGTTGCGGTTGGCTATTAAACAAAATACCAGCCACTACGCTGGTATTTTGTTTAACCTATTATCGGCAGTAACCCTGTGGGTCGCGCTACCTCATCGATTACTCTGGTCGCGCCGATAAAAAGTTGTCAATGCGGAGGAGGTGGGATTTGAACCCACGATACCGGTAAAGGTATGCCATCTTTCCAAGATGGTGCACTAGGCCGCTATGCGACTCCTCCAATTGCAAGAAAACTCTATCACTTCTCCAAAAATATTCCCAGCCAGAGAATAGTCAGCCCAAAGCTGAAAAAATTTTCCATTTGAGAAACAAAAAATCTTCCTGTGGAAATTAACTGATAACCGTCCCGTTAAAATTTTTCCCGTCTAAAAGTTTGGAAAAATTTTCCAAATCCCTGCCGTTCACGATGACGGCTTTTATTTTACGCTTCCGCGCGAGCTCCGCCGCAACAGGGTCAACGGGCGTGTGGAGTCCCGGCTTCCACTTCCGCGGAATCAGACGCTGGTACGCCGTCCATAAAAGTTCGGGAAGCGGTTTTGCGTTCGCGTGTTTCTGATGGTCTTTGTCGTAAACAAACGACGGCTTGCCGGCGACCACGACTTCTTTGACTTTGAAATGCGCCGCTATCGCGATTGCAATGTAATCGGTGGACCATCCAGGCCGCCAGCCGGAGGCGATAGTCACGGGATATCGAAGCCCGTTCATTTTCTCGCGGCTGTCGACAATAACCGGATTGGCGACATCGCGTAAAATCGTGCGGAGAAGGTGGGCGTTGGCGCGCGTGGCGTGTATTCCGAGCCAATCCTTGTCTTCATCGCTGATACACGCGATTTTCTCCGCCGCTTCCTGATAAATCCGCGCCGTGCGGCCGCCTCCGGTAATGATAATAAAACGAGTACCTCCGCCAGTCGGCGGACGCACTCGTTTCAAAATGAATGCCCTGAAATTTTTGAGAAAGCGCGAGTCGATTGCCTCCGGATACATAATCGAGCCGCCGAGAGCAATGACAATTGTTTTTCCGAAACGGTATTTCATCAAGGGTAGCAAATTCGATTAGTTTATTTGAGCAATTTATTCGTGTGTTATGCTTCATCATAACAGGCGAATCTTGAGCATCTGCCGGAATTATTTCGGGAAAAGAAGTTTGTGAAACTCTTCTTTCTTTTTTGGATCAAGCCGCGCACGAAGCAAATACTCGACCAATTCTTTCTCGTAGAACAAAGGGTTGTCGGAAAGCATAAGGAATTCTTCGAAATCAATCAAGCGGGTTTCAATTTTCTCCCCGGCGTCGAGCTGGGACGGCTGATTGAAGACGCAGTCGCGCGCAACATAAGTATAAATCGTCCATTCCATTTTTCCGACCGGATTCTTTTCCTGCCACAGCGTCCAATCGTCTGAAACATAACCGGTTTCCTCAAGAAGTTCACGCTTCGCGGCAGTAAGCGAATCCTCATCCAAATCGCATCTTCCTCCCGGCAACCCCGGGAACATAGCGGTATTCGGCTGCTGTTCATCCAAAACAAGAATTTTCTCTCCTACTGTGGCGATTACCAGTGCGGTATTCTGCCTCCGCAGACGTTCGAATGTTTTCACGCTGCCGTCGAACATTTTCTGTTCCCATTGCCACACCTCGAACAGTATTCCTTTGAACACTAACTTCGCATCGGCAGGCATCGGATTCATATTTTTATCTGGCTGAGCGCTTTAATCCTTTCCTCAATCGGCGGATGCGTCATAAACAATTTGTGAAACCATGGCGTTTTTTCCTTTTTCGCCCGAGAGTTGCTCGGGTTGTCGTACGGGTCGTCAACCCATAAATGCGCCGTGGTGCTGTTCGCGCGCCGCATCGGCGTAGGGTCCGAAGAAATCTTAACGAGTGCGCTCGCCAATCCCTCGGGATATCGGGTAAGGAGCGCTCCCGAGGCATCGGCTAAAAACTCTCTCCGCCGCGAAATGGCAAACTGCATCAACATTGCCGCAATCGGCGCGAGAATCGAAAGAACGATGCCTACAAGCACAATAACTCCGCCGGCGTTGCCACTATCACGGTCATTGCGCCTTCCTCCCCATAGCATAGACCTCATAAACATATCGGAGAGAATGGAAATAAATCCGACGAGCACGACGACAGCCGTCGAGACCAGCATGTCGCGGTTTCCGATATGAGACATTTCGTGAGCGAGCACTCCCTCAAGTTCGGTTTTATTGAGCCGGCTCAAAAGCCCCTGCGTTACCGCCACAACTGCATGCTCGGGATTTCTGCCTGTGGCAAACGCGTTCGCCTGCTCTTCGGAAACGATATAAATCTTCGGCATCGGCAATCCGGCGGTAATCGCGAGATTTTCCACGATGTTGTAAAGTTCCGGCGCGTCTTTCTTTTCGATGGGCTTCGCGCCCGACATTTTCAAAACAATTTTATCCGAAAACCAATACGCAACCACATTCATCAGAACGCTGAAAACAACCGCGATATATAAAATTCCCGAGTTGCCGTAAATCTGGGCAAACACCCATCCTATCCCGATAACAACAGCCAAAAACGCCGTGAAAAGCAACCATGTTTTGCGGATATTGCTATCCTTTTGGGTATATAAAGTCATATCGCTAATCGTTCTCTAAATTACTATCGCGAATAATCGCTAATTGTTGCCTTTCAACACCCGTTTAGTCTCTAATTTATTTCGTCCGAATCTGGCTAGAATCCCAAGTCGCAGATTTGACGCCTTCAAATACCCCAAAACTTGCTTGATGTCTCTATCGTAAAACTGATTACTTGCTTTAATCTCAACAACAACCTTATCTTCCACTAGGAAATCAAGGAGGTATCTGCCAAGAGGACTGCCTCGAAATGACAACGGAATATTAATTTGCTCAATAAACTTTAACCCTACCGCTTGGAATTCTTTTGCCACTGCTCGCTGATAGTATTTTTCTTGATAACCGCCGCCAAGCCCATTATAGACACTAAAGAAAACGCCAACAATCTTATAGCTCAACTCTTTCTCAACTAACTCTGCCATTATTCGAGAAAATTAGCGATAATATTCGCGTACTATTAGCGATCTAGAACTTAACCTTCACCGGCTCTCGCTCCGCCTCGTTTTCAATTCCGAAAAACTCCATCGCCAAAAAACCGAACGTCCGCGCGATTATGTTCGTCGGGAATGTTTCGATAGCGATGTTCATGTCGCGGACGTTCGAGTTGTAGAACCGCCGAGCCGCCTGAATTTTATTTTCCGTATCGGTAAGTTCGTTTTGAAGATTCAGGAAATTCTCGTTCGCTCTAAGCTGGGGATAATTCTCGGCTACGGCGAAAAGGGTCTTGAGCGTTCCGGAAAGCGCGTTTTCCGCGGCGAGTTTCTCTTTGCCAGCGGGAGCTCCCATCGCCCGTGTCCGCGCCTCGGTGACTTTTTCAAATACCTCGCGCTCGTGCGTCATATATCCTTTCACCGATTCCATCAGATTTGGAATCAGGTCATAGCGCCGCTTGGTCTGGACGTCAATATCCGAAAGCGCTTCTTTCGCGCGGTTCCGAAATCTAACCAGCCGGTTATAGGCAAAAATCAGCCAAAAGATAACGAAAACGACGAGACCGAAAACGATATATAAAGTATTCATAACCGGAATTGTAGCACGACCGGAAAGGTTTGCAAATGCCGCTCAAAACCAAAAACTCCCCGCTAAATCGGGGAGTTTTTATTCGAGAAAAATTCGATTTCATTCGAGACGGATTCGAGAAAAACTAATAATCCTCTCCCATTCCCATTCCGCCCATGCCGCCGGGCATGCCGCCTCCCATCGCCGATTTCTTTTCCGGAAGATTCACAACCGCCGCGCCGATAGTTAAGTAAGTACTCGCAACCGATACGGCGTTCAAAAATGCTGTCTTGGTGACTTTGAGCGGGTCAATGATGCCGCTTGCTTTCAGGTCGTCTCCGACTTTGTTCGTCACCGCGTTGAAACCGAGCCACTTGTTCTCGCGGTTTTCAAGCTGGCGCAGAACTTTTTCGGCGTTCTCTCCGCTATTCTCAACAATCGCTTTGAGCGGCGCCTCAACTGCCGCTTCCAAAATCTTCTTGGCGGCTTTCACCACTTCAGTATCGCGGTCCGGAATCGCGCTCACCTGCGGCTTTACGTTCAAAAGCGCGATGCCGCCGCCGGCCACGATTCCCTCTTCCATAGCCGCGCGCGTCGCCGCCACTGCGTCCTCAACTCTTTGCTTCAATTCTTTCTGCGCCGTTTCCGTGGCTGCGCCCACTTTAATAACCGCGACGCCGCCCGCGAGTTTTCCGAGCCGCTCCTGCAGTTTCTCTTTGTCGAATTCGGAATCGGTCTTTTTGATTTGGGCTTTTATCTGGGCGACCCGCTCTTCGATATTTTTCTTGTCGCCTTTGCCGCCGACGATGGTCGTATTGTCTTTGTTCGAAACAACTCTGTGAGCGTGTCCGAGATTCGCAATTTCAATATTCTCCAATTTTTTCCCGAGGTCTTCGGAAATAAATTCCGCACCGGTGACGATAGCGATGTCCTGAAGCATTTCTTTCCGGCGGTCGCCGAATCCCGGAGCTTTCACCGCGAGCGCGCTGAAAATGCCGCGAAGCTTGTTGACAACCAATGTTGCAAGCGCCTCGCCTTCAATTTCCTCGGCGATAATCACGAGTTCTTTTTTGCCTGCCTGCACCATTTTTTCAAGAAGCGGCAGAAGCTCGGTGATGGAAGAAATTTTCTTGTCGGTAACGAGAATGTACGGGTCGTCGAGTCCTGCCTCCATCCGTTCCTGATTCGTAATCATATACGGAGAAACGTATCCACGGTCGAACTGCATTCCCTCCACGATTTCGTGCGTGTTCGCGAGCGTATTCGAATCCTCGATTGTGACAACACCCTCCTTTCCGATTTTATTCATCACTTCGGAAATAAGCTCGCCGATTCCCGCGTCTTTGGCGGAAAGCGTCGCGACTTCGCGGACTTTTTTGTTGTCGTTTATCAATTCACGCTGTTCTTCCAAACCCTTGATGACCGCTTGCGCTCCTTTTTTCAATTCTTCGGAAAGATGAATGACGTTGAATCCCTTTTCGCGAATAGCTTTCTCGCCTTCGTTTATCATAATGTGAGTAAGCACGATTGCCGTGGTGGTGCCGTCGCCCACGTTGTCGTTCGTTTTGTCCGCCGCCTGCTTGATGAAATCCGCGCCGAGATTTTCGTACTTGTCTTCAAGCTCGATTTCTTTCGCGACCGTCACGCCGTCGAACGTCACCTGCGGCGCTCCGTAGCCCTTTTCCATAACGACCGCCCTGCCGCGCGGGCCGAGCGTCATCCGCACCGCGCTCGCGAGCTTGTCGATTCCCTTTTTCATCGCGTCGCGCGCTTTTTCGTCGAATAGGATTTGTTTTGCCATAATTTAATAAAAGTTATTTTGAATTAAGTTATTGGGTTATTGAGGGGCTTAATTGCTTAATAACCAAATTACTCAATAACTGCCAAGATGTCGTCCTCGTCCCCCACGAGATACTTTTTCCCGTCCATCTCAATCTCGTCGGGGCCGTATTTTTTGAAAATCACATTGTCGCCGACCTTGACCGACATCGGAATGCGTTCGCCTTTTTCGTTCAGCTTGCCCGGCCCGACCGCGAGCACTTTGCCCTTAATCGGTTTTTCTTTTTCCGCGCTGTCCGGCAGAACGATGCCCGACTTGGTTATTTTTTCTTCCTCAAGCGCTTCGAGGAACAGATGATTGGATAGGGGTTTGAAATTCATATGCTTTCAGCGTAGCGATGCGAATATACTAATCTACTAATGATACGAATTGTCGGCTTTCCATTAGCATCATTAGCACCATTCGTAGATTGGCATCGATACCTTATGTTGATTAGGAGGATATTCTATACGCGAAAATTTTTCTTGTCAACTTGCCGAGCAGAACTCAATACATTTTTGAAGTGTGGCGTTCGACACGGAACACATAAATCGCATGCTGTGCCGCAAAGACCTCATAGAAAATACGATACGCGCCGACTCGGCGGCGCCATGAATTTTCTTCGTCCAATTTTACGATATCTCCAGCGAACGGATTCTCCCTCATCTCGCGCAACGCCTCGATAATATGCTTCTGGTCTTTTTCGGGGAAACGGCGAGCGGCTTTTCTGGCTTTATCTCTTACGTGCAATACCCAGTTCATGCTCAAGCTGTTCGAGAGTCATATATTTCCCTTGCTTATAATCCTTGCGCGCCTGCTCCAAATCGCGCTTTTGAGCGGAAGTCATTTTCACAACCGGAATAATTTTCCGCAACTGCAAATACTCCTCGTATTCTTTACGGGGAATTACAACCAGTTCTTCGCCTTGAGTGATTCTTTTCGGAATAGTTACGGTGTTCATAGAGTATGTACTAAGATTATCTTTGGGTGCGCGTCAACTCTTAATATACTGTGCTCCATAATGCAAAAGAAACAATGACTACGCTTCTCGCGAACCTCTCTGCCTCAAAACTCCAGGCTCCAATTCTTTTGCTCTCCTTTCTGCCGCTTCGCCAAGCGCGACAAGAACACTAGTCTCCATGTAATCTAAATTTTTAAGAACTCCCTCCACCTCAACCATAGACATAACGTTTATTCTCTGTATAAGTTGCTGTAGTTGCGGAAGAATTTCCGAGATAGGATCAACTTTATCCCCTTCTAGCTTTTTTCCTGACATGGATTATAGAAAAAATTAAGCGTTATTGTGTCTCAACCTTATTAATTTTAAGATACTCATAATTACGGAAAAGTCAAGATAGGCGGGTAATATGCACACACATATGGCGGTTTCTCCTAGAATGGAGAAATGTCCATATCTATGTCAAAAACAATCATTGAAGAACGTCTGCGCTGGGTGCTTCCCGTCGTAC
>JACQKU010000019.1 GCA_016204335.1 Candidatus Liptonbacteria bacterium | reverse complement strand
TTCTTATTCCCTCCTTCGCAAACGCTACGGCGGGCAGGCGCGCGAATAAGAAAATAAGAAGGTATCATACAACTTCAGCTTGATAACACTGCTCGCAGTAGACTATTTCGGGGCGGTCGGGAGCGTAGGAAGTGATAAATTTGCTCGGACAAACTTTCTCTCTGTGAAAATGCGGCGTGGAATTTTTATATTTTCCGTTTGACGATGACCCGCCTGCGCAACCGCATTCCCCGTTGTAGAAAAAATAAGGATTCCTTTGGGCAATCCTCATTTTATGGCGGCAATCCGGACAAAGGCGCGGAAGCGGAATGTTCTCGGCGCGCAGAAAATCGAGCTCCATTTTGATTATACGGTATGCCCGCGCGCAATTCACGCATGCAATAACGCCGGAAAGAATGTCGTCAGCGATGTCATTTATGGAATCGGGAATGTCTTCCGATTTCATCGTTATATCGTATTCTTTTGATTCGGGCTCGTTCCAAGCATATCCGCGGTCCAGAGCTTGCTCTTTCGAAAGCGGGTAATGTTCGCTTATGGCGGAAATATTATACCCGAACGGCGAGTGTTCAATCGGAAAAAATTCTCCGTAACGATAAATATTCCCGTTCTTATCCGTATACGGCATATCATCCATATGTTTTTTTATCCGTCCAGTTAATTCTTTGTAATCGTTTTTGGAATACTGCTTGTTGAAAACGCAGTACTGTTTGTTTTTTAATCCCACGCAACCGAACACATTGGAAACGTTTTTGCAGAACATTGAATATTCGGTGTCGCGCACTTCGGGCCAGCACTCCGCGGAAAATCTTGAATTGGATATGCCCAATCCTGATATGGAATTTTCATAACATAATTCGTTGTTTGACCCCCACCCGTCTAAGGTTACGTCCATACAATCTTTAATCGACGGCACGGAAAGATACTGGCAGTAACGCACATTTTCGCTTTCGCGAACGATATATCCCAAATGCACATTCCGGGAATGGTCGATGTAGTCCCCGGTGCTGTTGATATTGTTGATTCCTCTCATATACTTTACGGGATTCTTCAGCCAAAAATCGCGGGTCTTCTCCCGCGCTACCTTAAGCCCGCTCCATTTATGAAGTTCCATATTCTTTAACTTCTCCCGATATTCCTCTTTCGAATAAGGAATGTTAAAAATATAAAACTTCTTATTCCTAAGATTAATACAGCCAAAACAGTCGGTGCATCCTATACAGTCCTTCGAAAACCAAACGTTCATGCATTCTTCGCATTGCGAAGAAAAATGCGTTTTATAACAGTTCCTGTTTAAAAAAGATTCGTAAGAGAGTTCGCATTTAATTGAGTTCGAACAATCGAAACATTCCCTGCAGTCATCCACGCCGTTTCCATAGGCGCAGTTCTCGTTTCCGCTGGCGTTGAAAATAAAATAACAATTTCTCGACCATCCCGTATTCGCCACATAATCGCTTGCGACATTTGCAGTGTTTCCGCTCGTATTGGATCGGGCATGACGCGGCACAGTTCGCGCGAGTTCATGGAATTGTTCAAAAAACGGTTTTGAAAAATCATAATCTCTGCCGTATTCCAACGCGTCCCAGTCATCCCGAAACCACTCATCTTCGTCGTAGACGGTAACATGGGATTGCAGAGGATACAACGACAATATTTTTTTACCGGACTTCGCGCTTTTATTCCAAAAAAGATTCCTTTCGTTCCTGTAAGAAAACCTCCTTGCGAATCTGCAAAAAGGGCAGAATGTCGGCGGCGGAACGTTTATTTTTTCGTAAAACGAAAAATCCTCGGGTTCAATCGAAAACTCCCGTTTACAATTCTGGCACACTTTGGTCGCTGAATTCATAAAATTTTATAGTTGATTCTTATTTTCTTATTCCCTCCTTCGCAAACGCTACGGCGGGCAGGCGCGCGAATAAGAAAATAAGAAGGTATCATACAACTTCAGCTTGATAACACTGCTCGCAGTAGACGATTTCGGGTTTTTCCGGAGTATATGCGGTAACAAATGAATTCGAACACTGATTCTCATTGTGAGAATGCTTCATGGCGTTTTTGTATTTTCCATTTTTAGACTTCATCCCTTTGCAATCACACTCGCGTTCGTAGAGTTTTGGACGGTTTCGATAAGAAAACCTTTTGAGATAACGGCAATCGGGACACAATCGCGGCAGAGCGATTGTCTGAAATCGTAGGAACGTATATTCGCCCTGAATAATACGATATGCTCTTTTGCAGGAAATGCATCCGATAACCTCTTTTAATATAGAATCTGATGTCGCCGTTACGGAATCGGGCAAATCTTTTGCATCAATGGTTATCTCGTATTCCCGCCGTTCGATTTCTCTCCAAACGTATCCGTGCTTTTCCGCTTCGTCTTTGGTCAACGGAAAATAATCCTGCGCCACGGTTTCGTTGTAGCCGAAAAGAGAAAACTCTGGTGGAAAGAATTCCCCGTATTTGTAGATTCTTCCATGAGCGTCGGTGTAGGGCGCTTCGTTCATGTGCGCGATAATTTTCTCCCGGAGTTCGAGAAAGTCATCGCGCGAATATTGTTTATTGAAAATGCAATAAGATTTTTTCTGAAGCCCGATGCAGCCAAAGAGATTATTCGACGATACGCATCGCATGCAGTACTCAAGATCCTGATCGGCCGGCCAACAATCAAGACAAAACTTCATATTCCGGCATCCCTGACCCGAACCGCATACTTCGTACATCAACTCAGAACTGTAACCCCAGTTGTAATAATCATAAGAATCTTTTCCGCCCTCCCAATACCCTTTTTGTCGGTAAATTTCCTGGCAATATTTCAAATCCTCGCCCCCTTCGATACCGAAGCTGAAACGTACATTTTTAGAGAAATTAACGTAATCTCCGGATACATTAAAATTCTTGACTCCACGGATATATTTACGAGGAAATAAAGTCCAAAACCATTCTATCTGCTCTTTGACGACTTCAAGCGCCGCATACGAATCAAGCCGGAAGTTCTTTAGCTTTTCAAAATACTCTTCTCTAGTATGGGGCTGATTAAATATGTAATACCGTTTGTTTCGAAGATTCACGCACCCGAAACAATTTGAGCAACCGACGCAATCCCAGCAGAACCAGAGATTTTCCGACTGCCCACAGTACATTGAAAAGAAAAGTTTATAAGCGCCGCCGATGCTTAAACAGTCATACGAAAGTTCCGCGCTAGCGGCATCGATAATATCGTAGGATTCTTTTACAAGCGTGCTGTTGATAACGTACGCGGAATTTTCCATGCGGCCGGAATTAAAACAAAGATAGCAGTTTTTGAGGTCTCCCGATGAATCCGAATAATCCGAGTTCACTGATTGAGTGATATTCCGGCTCGGAAACGGCACTTCACGCATCAGTTCCCTAAATTGAACAAAGAATGGCTTTTTAAAATCATACTCGCGGCCGTATTCCATCGGATCCCAGCCATCCGACCACCAAAATTCCTGCTCGTAAATTTTGATGGGTGCGTGCGGCGGAATGCCAGAAAAAATTTCTTTTCCGGTGTGTGCATCTTTTACCCGATATAAATTTCGTTCATTCTTATGGGTGAACCTCCTGATCATCCGACACTGCGGACACCACGTCGGCGGCGGAACTGAGATTTTTTTATAGAAGTTAAAATCTTCCAGCTCAATCGTAAAATTCTTCTTACAGTTCTGGCAGATCCGAGTTTCTGTAGTCATATAGTTTCAAAATAGCAATACTAACCGGAACTAGTTATACGGGTCCGATCCCGATGAAGAATTTTTTCGTCTTTTCTATTTGTTTTAAAATGCCATTTTTGAGTTCGAAAATATAAACTTGGCCTTTCTCCATTTTTATTTGTTTCGTCTCGGAATCTTTATAAAGAACGGCTGTCTTGAGTTGCCTAAATCCCAGTCCTTCAAGTATTTTTACTGCTACAGGATTCGAAGTTGAACCATAAAGTAAATCTATTTTCTTTTTTTTGGCTTCTTGAATATCTCGCTTTATGAGTTCCGTCCCTAAACCTAATTTTTGATACTTTTTCGAAATAAGGACACCAAAAGCCGCCATCCTAAAAGATTTTTTATTTACTTTTATGGTCCGCCAAAGAAATTTGCCCGTACCGATAATCTTTTTTCCTTGCTTAATAATAAACTGCTTCTGCGGTTTTACGGTTGAATAGTATTTATTCTTTGCATAAAGTTTTTTGAACGCAGGATATTCGGAAATACTAAGCATCATAAGCTGATTCTTTTCTTCATCATTAAGCTTATTCGCGTCTTTTAGTTCGAACGTAAAATTCTTATTCATACTCCATATTTTCCTATTCGCGCGAATTAGAGATAAAGAAAATGACTCGTTTAACCACGTCAGGCAATTTATCTCCAAGCCGATAATATACGCTCAAGCTTTCCTGGCGTTTTTCAACAATATCAAGCTGATGAAGAATTAATAAATGTTTTGAAGTTGAAGTAAAAGAAAGATGAATGCGCCGCGAGATTTCGGCAACCGGCAACTCTTTGTTCTTGTATAAAAGCTGAATAATCGATAACCGGCGCCGGTTCGCCAGCCCTTTAAAAATCTTCTCTAATTGCTTCATTGAACTTATTATATCACATTATTCTGCCTAATCTCTCTCATACTTTCTTATTCCCTCCTTCGCAAACGCTACGGCGGGCAGGCGTGCGAATAAGAAAGTATGAAAACTGCCACTTTAATCACTTTAATACTTTTTTATTCATTCCTCATTGTTCATTTTTTGTTATTCACTTCTTTATTCTGTTCCGATAATACCAACTTAAAACATCCTTTGCTATCGGGACCGCGTTCAAACTGCCTTCGCGGGAGTTTTCGATGAGGACGAGGATTGCGATTTGAGAACCGCCCGCCAAGGGGTCTTGAGCGGAAGGAATGTACCCGACGAAAAACGCGTTTTCCTGCTCATTGTTATTGGTCTGCGCGCTGCCGGTTTTCGCTTCAACGGGAAAACCGAGGTCGGCAAGATTATGCGCGGTGCCGAGATTCGACGTCACCGCCTCGCGCATTCCTTTTCTGACTTCAAAGAATTGCGGTTCGAGCTCCGACAAGTCGGTTAAAATTTTGCGCGGTTCATTTTGATTGACGACTGGCTGATACATTTTTCCGCCGTTCGCAATCGCGCCGATGTAACTCAAAAGCTGGATTGGCGTCAAAAGCAAATCCCCCTGGCCGATGCTCACATTGTATGTATCGCCGAGCAACCACGGCTTGCCGGTTTTTTTCTCTTTCCAGCCGGGAGAAGGCAGAAACCCTTTCGCCTCGCCCGGCAAATCAATGCCTGTTTGGCTTCCAAGATTGAACTTTTGCCACCATTCGCGGAGTTTGGTAATGCCGATGCCTTTCGTATCCGGCCCGCCGCCGCCCACTTCGTAAAAGTAAACGTTTGACGATTGCGCGATTGCCGCCGACAAATCAACATCGCCCTGATAACGCCAGTCGAGAAACCGGGTCGGCGAATCGGGATTATACGGATTCGGAATGTCGAGATATCCGGGTGAAAAAATTTTTTTGGATTGATTGATGACTCCTTCTTTGAGCGCGGCCGTTCCAACCAAAGGTTTGATGGTCGAGCCGGGGTTGTAAAAACCGGCGACTGCTCTCGCAAAAAGCGGATTATCCGCGGAATTCAGAATATCCTTTTTTTCGCTGTTCCGCCCAAATGAACTCAAAATGTTGTTATCAAACACCGGAAAATTAATCAGCGAAAGAATTTCTCCGTTTCGGGGATTCAGCGCAAGTCCTACACCTTTGGTTCTTCCGAGCATATCCAATCCGCTTTTCATCCTGCCGTAAAAATATTTTTGGAACTCTCCGTCAATCGTCAAGCGGAGTTTTTCTCCCATCTCCGGAGCAATTATTTCCTCGTCTCCGATATTTTTCCCTCTTGCATCCCGTTTTTGGATAATCGCGCCGGATTTGCCGCGAAGCCGGTTGTCGTAAAAAAGCTCCGCGCCGGCTTTGCCTATGACGTCTTTGCCCGTAAGCTCGGGATTATTTTTTAAATCGGCGGAAGCCACGAAGCCCGTGTACCCTATTACTGAAGAAAATACGCTCCCGTCCGGATAACGCCGTTTGAAACCGTCGGATACCGCAATCGCCGGCAGATTCAACCCTTTCAGCTTTACAATTTCCTCCTGTGTCAAATCGGAATTCAAAACAACCTGGCCGCCCGAATTTTCGGGGTCTGTATTTTCAACCATAGCCCATATATCGTCCGGCGATATGCCGAGGATTCCCTCGACGGCATCGAGCGTCTCTTTTTCAAAATCATGCATGCGAAGAAATTCGTTGACATTGAGAAACGCGGAAAAAACGGGCAGATTGTCGGCAAGCGCCTTGTCGTTGCGGTCGGAAATAACCCCGCGCGGCGCCTGAACCGGCTTGACGCGATTAAGATTCGCCTGGGCGCGCCGAACGTACGTATTCGATTTCGAAACACCTAAATAAAAAATTCTACCCGCAATGACGATACCTATGAAGAGAAGAATTGTTCCCAAATATATGATTGCCCTGTCGCCGAGCGGGACTTCGACGAGCTCCGAACTTTTTCTCCATTCATCTTGCGGGGAGCTTGCCTGCCCCGAGCCCCTCGGTCCTGAGCTCGGGGTCGAAGGACTTGTCGAACGGGTCGAATCCACGCTCAGGGACTCCTCGAGGTCAATGTTCTTTTTTTTGGATTTAAACATCAAATTTCTTTTGTTTTATAGAGCATCGCTAATTCATAATTTTTATTTTAGGCGGAATCTCCATCCTCCGTAGCAGGACTACTGCGGAGGACGGGCGCCGAAGCGTTGCGAGGGCGGATAAAAGTAATTTAATGCTTGAAAAACAAGCGCACCGTATGCAAGCGTCCAGGCGGCGCTTTTCAAAAAAAGAGCCGGATTGCCAAAAAGCGAGGCATAATCCGAAATACCGTAAAAAACGGCGAGCATGAAAAAAGTCGAAAGAATATGGCTGAGCCCGGCCCGCCACGGAAAATATTTTTTAACAAAGAGAACAAAAAGCGGCATCGTTGAAATCATCAAAATCTCGGAGCTGAACTGCGGCTGCCAGTTCAAAATCAGCGCGCCCGCCAGACCCATGAATAAAATTTCAATAAATCCGAGAAAAAAAGGGAATGTTACGAGAACTCCCAGAACAAAATCAGGCGACCACCCTAGAAATGCATTGAAATTATACTGAAGCAAAACAGCTGTCAAAAGAAGCAGGAGTGAAGCAAGAAACTTGTTTGCTCTCATGGGTTTGAATTTTGGGTTTTCAGATTGTTTAGAGATTAGAAATTCTGCGATATGATGAAAATCGACTGAAGTTCGTTCGGATTATAATTCGTTTCGACATCGGCTTCCTGAAAAAGCTGGTCGGAAGAAATACGAACATTGCCTGCATTTCCGATTGCAATGCCGTACGGAAAATCGGGACTCGCCGAATATACGACGTCCCCGTTCGCAATTTTCGCGTCTTTCGGTATCAATGAAAGTTCCGGTTTGCCGCCCCCCTTAAGAAGCGCGTTCGTCCCGAATCCGCCGACACGGACGGCGGACCGGAATCTGGAATCAAAAACCGTCCGGACAAGCGAAACATTTTCAAAGACCTTCTCCACTTTTCCGACGAGTATGGAGCCGGAAGAAGCGGCGCCGTTTGAAGCAATGACTGCCGTTTGGCCGATATCCACGCCTTGATTCGCGCCCGCGCTCACCAATAACTCGTTTTTAAAATTGAACGGATAACGGGAGTAGACAAACACAGGCAGAAACGCGCCGTTCCGCACAGGCTGATTTTTTTTGATTTGCCGGAGCAATGCCAGTTCCGCGTTCAAGGATTCATTTTCCAAAACAAGCTTTTGTTGCGCGTCAGATTGGAGATTTACCGCCGGAGAAAAAAACGCCTGGATCTTCCAGCCGAGATTCTGACGGAAAAACAGCAGAAAAAGAGTCCCAAAGACCAATCCGACTAAGAACCAGTTTTCCTTTTTCATAACTCACAGCGAAATCTCAAGCGGCTTCAAGGGACTATCCAAAAATCCGCGGTGTCCTTCAAAGTCATCGACGATTCTTTGCAGTCCCCTTACAACCGCCGCAAGCGGCTCGTCGACGACTTTTGTGGAAACCCCTGTTTCTTTCTCAACGAGCTGGTCCAATCCGCGGAGAAGCGCGCCGCCGCCCGAAAGGGAAATGCCCTGCTTCAGCATATCGCCGACAAGTTCCGGCGGCGCCGTTTCAATCACTTCCCGGATTGCATCGACAATCGAACGGAGCGATTTTGAAATAGCAACTCTTATATGGCTGTTTTTGACGATTATTTCTTTCGGCAAACCGCTGGAAAAATCCCTGCCGCGAACCGGAGTATCCAGCCGTTCATCGAGAGGAATGGCGGACCCGACGATGATTTTTGCCGATTCGGCGGTTGATTCGCCGATTGCAAGATGAAATTCATCCCGCATAAATCTGATGATGTCATCGTTGAACCTGTCGCCCGCCGCTTTGAGGGTTTTTGAAACAACTATGCCGCCGAGAGAAATAACGGCGATATCGGTTGTGCCGCCGCCGATGTCGACTATCAAACTTGCCGTAGGCGACTCAACCGGCAATCCTGCGCCCAACGCCGCGGTCAACGGCGAGGAAACGAGATACACTTTCGCGGAGCCCGCGGCAACTGCCGCGTCTTCAACCGATTTTCTTTCAACCTCCGTCAGGTCGTCTGAAACCGCCAAAACCGCCCGCCTGATGCTTGAAAAAGCGCTGCCGCGATTCAGCCGCTTGAGAAACTGGCGAAGGAGCTCCTGTGTCGTATCGTAATCGGAAATAACGCCGTTCACGAGCGGCCGAATGACGCTTATGTGCGCAGGGGTTCTGCCGAGCATTTTTTTCGCATCTTCGCCGACCGCGAGAATCTCATTCGTTTTATTGTTTATCGCGGCCACGGTCGGCTCGTTCACCGCCAAGCCCCGATTTTTCTGATAGACGAGAGTATTCGCGGTTCCGAGGTCAATCCCGACTTCTTTAAAAAAATTATTGAACATGAAATTACGTTATTAAGTTAATAAGTTATTGGGTTATTGGAAGCTAAATAATTTAATTTCCCAATAACTTAATAACTTCTTCAAAGGACATTATTTTTGTAATTTCTTCATTCCGTTTTTTCACTTCAATTTTATCGCCCGTTTTCGGGCTGACCACCAAACGGAACGGCAAGCCGATTAAGTCCGCGTCCGTCAGTTTTTCGCCCGCAGACGCCTTTCTGTCATCGTAGAGTACTTCAACGCCGATTTTTTGTAAATCTTCATAGATTTTTTTTGCACTCTTACGCCCGGCTTCGGCGGGCGAGGCCGAAGCACCAGCGAGTTCGAGCAGATGAACTTTAAACGGCGCGACGCTTTCCGGCCAGACGATGCCCTTTTCGTCGTGATACATCTCGACAACTGTCGCCATCAGACGACTGACCCCGATGCCGTAAGAACCCATTACGACTGGATTTTTTTCGCCTTTTTCGTCGGTGTAGCGCAGGTCGAATGCATCGGAATATTTTGCACCAAGCGGAAATATGTTCCCGACCTCGATGGCTTTTTCTTCTTTTATTTTGCCTTCGCACTTCGGACACCGCCCTCCGCCGCTCAATTTGGAAATTTCCTTGTTCTCGGCGTACGCGCATTTCGAACAAACGTAAATCGTATCCTCGCCGACCGGACAAATCGCCTGAAATTCGTGCGTGTTGCTCGAAGTAAAATCGCCTCCGGCGGCGAGCGTGTAGACCGCCTGTATGCCCGCACGCTTGAAAACGTTGAAATACGCTTCTTTAACGATGTCGTAGAAACGGTCCAAGTCCTCCTCGTCGCGGTGAAAACTGTACAGGTCTTTCATCATAAATTCGCGGCCGCGCAAAAGTCCCGACTTCGCGCGCGGTTCGTTCCGGAATTTTGTCTGGATTTGGTAAGCGGAAAACGGCAGGTCCTTGTACGAATGAACGTATTTCGACGCGAGTTCGGTTATCAGTTCCTCGTGCGTCCAACTCAAACTGAATGCCGGCTTCGGGTTTTTTCCGTCCAGCACCTTAAAGACGACATCAACGTCCCACCGGCCGGTCGCGCTCAAATATCTTTTATCGTGCAGAGCCGGCATAAACATTTCCTGCCCGCCGATCGCATCCATTTCTTCGCGGATAATCGCGACGAGCTTTTGAATCACGCGCCAGCCGAGCGGCAGATAGGAGTACACGCCCGCCGAATTTTTGTAGATAAAACCGGCGCGCTCCAAAAAACGGGCGTTCGCCGCCTCTTCGTCTTTCGGAAACGTCCGTTCTGTTTTGGTAAAAAGCTTGGATTGGAGCATATTTGAAATGATAACACACGAATTTTATAAATAAATCCCCACACCTTCCCGAATACCCCGCGGTCTTGCCGATAAGATGAAGGGTGGTTTCAAATCCTCCCCGCGGGGTTTAATACTCCGCGGGAAGGTGTGGGGATAAAACGTTCTAAAAATACGACGCCGGTAGCACCCCAGAGGGATGCTACCGGTTGAAACTGATTCGAGTTCAAGGCAACCAAATACTTCCGCACGATGGAGTGACGAACTCCCGAAGGGCGTTGCCGTACCACGCGTTCAATATAGGCGTTCCGTTGAACAATCGAACGCATGGTAGCTGCCCAAACCGGCCTCCTGAGCCGGCGAGATACCAGCCGCGGCCCCGGAGGCGCCAAGGAAAGAGGAGCGCGCAGATAATCCCGCGCCATGTGCAGAACGGATGGCGACCTTCTGCGAGGATGGTCGCCCGCGAGACCGATGGCTTGACGTTGAGATAGTGCGTATCATCAACGTCGAGCATGAGGTGAGGCCCATCGCTCACTTCGTCCTCGTCGCTGAAGTGAGCGGGGTCAGTATAGTTGCGACCCTTCTCACCGTCCACCTCGATAAGCGATACGAGGTAGTTGAGGTGAGCGCGATTCCATGGTCTGGGCTTCGGAGGGACCAGGACGTGTACGCCAGTAGAGGGCAGGCGTTTGTAAAAGGAGTCGGCGTGGTCGTATGCCGCGAACCCTTTTGTCACGAGCTCTTCGACCTCGAAGTCGAATAGCTGCTTCGGAGTGAGTAGGGTAAGAGGATTTTGCAATGCCAGACGCAACGCGTCAGTGGGTCGAACGACCTCGACAGTGGTAATCGTGGACATAGCGATGTCTCCCTCTGCGTCCCTCGGACGCGTGCGCGGTGAACTCGAAAAAAGGTTGTCAAAAGTGCGCGCTGTTTCTACTGCTTATGTTCACGCGGGACGCTCGGCGTAAAGCGCGAGTATCCTGATTGAGTGGGCAAAACAGCTTGAAGATACTAAACATCGTAACCGGACAAAAGTCAATTTCAGTTCGAAATCGCCTTGTGTTTCTTTACCTCGGTAACTTTATTCCTATCGTCAACGAACACAACAACGGGATTCAAATCTTTCAGTTCGGACGGTTCCAGCCATGCTTCCGCAAGGATGATTATCTTGTCCCCTTTTTGAAAAAGTCGGGCTGGCGGGCCATTGAGGCAGATTGTCCCTTCTCCGCGTTTTCCCGGCATTATATACGTCTGCCAAAAGACCGCATTCGAGATATTTGTGATATTCACATATTGGAACGGTTTCATGCCGCTTGCATCAAGCAAGTCCTCATCTATCGTAATTGAACCGACGTAATTCAGTTCGGCTTGTGTGACCGTCGCCCGATGGATTTTCGCCATACATACCCGGATAAGCATGTTCAAATTATGGCTCTTTCTTTCTCATAATGCAAAACAACAAGTGGATAATAATCCCCGGTGCGATATAATTAAACTACAGTTATGGAAAAATCACAGGCATACGCGCAGATGAAAGACCAAACCGGTCTTTCTATTATTTACTCGCCGAGGGAAGACGGTTCGGCGACCGTTAAGGCCGTGTCAGACGGCGACACATCCGTTGCCGAAGCCGCGTTCGCAAAAACGGCGATTGACGAAGCGCACATTCTTTACATGGAGGCGACAGAACTGCTTCATTCCCGCGCCGCCATCCATGAAGACCCCGCGGAAATCCGCAAAGTGGCCGAAAAATTGTTCGCGGTTTTCCGCGGAGAGAAAGTTTCTTTTGCGGACGCGTTAGCCTCAGCCGCGCCGCGCCAACCTTCCGGCGAATTTACCCCCACACCAAAATCTTTGGTGTGGGGGTTTACCGCAAACCCGGGCAAGCAAATTGACATTGATGTGGACGGTGTCGCATATCAGCGTCTGCCCGTCAGAACTCGCCTCATCACGATGAAAGACACCGACCTTCTGCCGCTTGTCGAAGATTATGTCGGTCCGTACCTCAAGCCCGGCGATATTATTTTTGTCAGTGAAAAAGCTCTGGCCATTACCCAGGGCCGGGTAGTCGATATGAGCGATATCAAGCCGACCCGGCTCGCGCGCTTTCTCGCCCGCAATGTCGGCAATTACTACGGTTCGAGGGATTTTCACGGCTTCGGCCACGGCACCAATCTTGCGATGCAGCTTTTTCTTGAAGAGACGGGCTACCTCCGCATTCTCTTCGCCGCCGCCGTCTCGGCGATTACGCGGCCGCTCGGCATCAGAGGGCTTTTTTACGTTATCTGCGGCAAACGCGCCAAATCAATCGACTGCCCGATGTCTTTTCTCATTCTCGAATACGCGCACTCCGCGAAGCTCGCGCCAAACGACCCGGACGGCGCGGCGCGGAGAATCAAAGAGCGTCTCGGCCGCGAGACCGTCATACTCGACGCCAACTATCGCGGCGCATTCTCTCTGGGAAAATCCACGCGGGCGATTTCGGAATCATTCATAGGCAAATTATTCCGCGACAATCCGCTCGGACAATCGGACGAAATGACGCCGTTCTGCATCGTTCGGAAAAAATGACGAAAAATTTTCCGCCCGCGGAAAACCTCGTTGCAAAAATACCTTAATAAAACCTCGCCAAAAAGAAGAGCACCAAGCCGAGCGCGCTGGCGACCGCCGAGATAATCCAAAAGCGCATTGTCACCTGCGACTCGGGCCAGCCGAGCGCCTGAAAATGATGGTGAATCGGCGCCGATAAAAATATTTTTCTCCCGAAAAACTTTTTCGAAACGAGCTGTATAAGGACGGAAGCGGATTCAATCACAAGAACGAACGCGATGAGCGGCAGGAAAATAACCGAGTTCGTCAGAAACGCGATTACCGCGAGCGTGACGGTCAGACCCATAATGCCCGTTTCCCCCATATAAAATTTCGCCGGGTGAACGTTGAACCAGAGATATGTCGCGAGCGCTCCAATGATTACCGTGATGAACGCCGCGAGGTCATACTCCCCGCGGATATAAGCGATAATGCCGAACGCGGCAAAAATCGGCGAAAGAACTCCGGCGGACAACCCGTCCAAGCCGTCAACCACGCTTGAAGAAAAAGTCGCAAAGACCACGAGCACGAATAAAAGAATATACCATCCGTCAATCGGAATATTGCCGTAAAACGGCACATAGATGCTCGACCAGCCGAGCTTGAAATAAAACCACCACGAACCGATAAGCGCGATGATGCCTATCACGGAAAGCCGGACTTTGAACCGGATGCCGCCCCCCACATATTTGCCTTTGTTTTTGACCACGAGAATGTCGTCAATCAATCCGAGAAGCGAAGACGAAATGAGCGCGAAAATCGGCAGCCATGTCTGCGAGCGGGAAACAAAATTCATTTGTCCCCAAAACTGCCCGGTGAAAAGTTTTGAAGCGGCGAACATCAGCCCGGTCACGGCGAGCACTGTCCACCAGATAAGAATTCCTCCCATCCGCGGCGTGCTTACCTCTTTTTCGGCGTGGAGACTCGTGAAAATCGGCGTTTTTCCGCCGCCAATAGTGTATTCTCTCGGCTTTTTCTTCCACGCCTTGTTTTTATAAAGAATTTTTATCAGAAAAGGCGCCGAAAGAATCGCCACGCCGAACGAAAAAATAAAAAGGACGAGCGTCCTGACTATGAGAAAAGTGTTGTTTTGATCGATTGGATTCATTTGTTTGCGCGAAAATTATTTTTGAACCAGTTGAAAAGTTTTTCCGTTTCGCCGAACCGGTCGCCGGTGCCGAGAACGATAACGAGAATCGGCCGGCGCTCATATGAAAAAATCGAAAGAAGATTGCCGTTCGCGTCGTCCGTGTAGCCGGTTTTGCCGCCCAAAAAGTCGCTCCTGCCGGCGAACAAATTGATATTGGAAACAGTCGTTTTCTTTCCGGTACTCAACTCGGTAATCACCGCGCTTTTCCGCCGGGTCGTTTCAAGAATTTTCGGATAATTTTGATACAAATGCAACGCGAGTTTTTTAAGGTCTTGCGGAGTCGACTGGTCGGCGATGGAAAGGCCGGTGGGGTCCGCGAAATACGTTTTCGGCATCCCCCATTCCGCGGCGGCTTCGTTCAGCATATTGATAAATTTCTCGCGGCCGAAATTGTTCGCAAGCGCTTCGGCCGCCTCGTTTTTTGAAAGAAGAAGCATCCCCGCAAGGACATCGCTCGCCGAGTAGACGGAGCCGGTTTTGAAAAAGCCGGTTTCTTCGCCGCCGGAAAAATCGGCGGAGGCAAGCGTAAGCGCGCTTTTCAAATCAACGTTATCCATGACCACCGCCGCAGTCGCCAGTTTGGTAAGCGACGCCAAGGGCCAGCGCGTGTTCTCATTCATTTCAAGATATGTTTCGCCGGATTGAAGGTCTGCCACCAATACTTCTTGAGCGCCGACATTCGGAGCCGGGTCGTTTTTAAACCGGTAAAAAACCGGCGCGGACGGCGCAATTGCCGAGCTGAGCAGGCCGACTCCGGATTCCGGCACATTCGGCATATACGCGCCATTCGCCGGATTTCCGGCGGTTCGCGCCCGCGCCCCCGCTTCCGGCGAGGAAGAGCCGGTTAAATTCGACGGTTGGTCCGGCTGTTCAACCGCGCCGATGGATTCATCCTGCCCGCCCTGAGCCGAGTCGAAGGGAGCCGAGTCGAAGGGAGCTACGCCGATGGATTGCGCCAAAAAAGGCGAGGATTCCAGGGCTGAAAATTTCGCCGGATTATTTCCCGAGCCGCCGCTCGCTTGATTGCCGTTATTAAAACGATTCCCCCAAAAAACGGCCAGAAGAATCATTCCGGAAAATAAAATTTTTTGAATGTTGGTCATTATATTGCTCCGGGGAAAGTTTTCGGCTTAGGCGAGTCGTCCGGCTTAATAAGCGACTTGAATTTTTCATATTCCGGCAATTCTTCTTTTCTGTTTATTCCCAAATGCTTCAGAAGGTCGAAGCTCGCTTGATAGAGATATCCGCCCTGCTGGTCTTTATCGGATGATTTTTCAATCAGGCCTCGGAGTGAAAGATTTCTCAGCGTGAACGACGAGTTGACGCCGCGGCGATAGTCAATCTCCCCGCGCGAAATGGGGCCGAGATACAGGATAATCGAGAGCGTTTCTAAACTCGCCGGCGTCAAATCATCGCTCAACTCGGCTTTCACGAAACTTTCAAGGAGTTTTCCGAATTGCGGCTTCGTGACAAGCTGGATTTTTTCGTTGTCAGTGAGCAAACTCAATCCCCTGCCTTCGACGGACAGCCGCCTGCCGAACTCTTCAATGAGAGAATCCAGTTCTTCTTTATTATTAATTTCTAAGACCTTCTCCGCTTTTTTGCGGGAAAATTGCTCGCCGTAAATAAAGAGTAGCGCTTCAAGTTCGGCCAGTTTTTGTTCTAATTTTTTGGCATTTTCTATTGTATCCATTGCAATAAAAACTGCTACCTTTTATATCTTGCCTTCGGCAAGAATTAATTCGCCGCCGTACATTCTTTTATTGTCCGCATTAAACTCGTATTTAACATCAACCTCTAAAGCATTGATATCCAAAATTTTCCAACTTCTGCATTTGTAAACGTTAAGCGTCCCTCGTTTTTTAACTACGTAAACCTCAAATGAGACAACAAAGTGGTGAGCATCTCGAGTAACTTTGAAATTTTCGGAGGGAGACAAGTAAAAAGATCTTTGACTAGTAGAAATATTTTCGATATTAAACGTTTTACACTCTAAATAGTTAACTCTGCCAAATTCGTCTAAAAATTCAATATCGGGGTAACCGGTTGATTTTTTATCTCCACCAGAAGTAAAAGGAGTATCGGCTTTATAACCAATTCTATTTAGTGTTTTTTTAATGAACGGTTCTATATCATTTCCAACTTCATTGGGTCTGGGTCTTAATATTCCACGCTTATTTACTTCTTTCCCGGCAATTATCGTTATAAGTTTTAGTTTTTTAAGAAGCGCTATATCTTTTTTATCGTTTATATTAAACGGTATAACTTTATTGCCAGAAAGACTTTCTATAACCAAATTAAAGGGAATTCCTTTCAATGGCGTTAACATAGTCTTTATAATATTTTCTAATTTTTTTATATATTCTTTATTCATTTTTGTTTAGTAAATAAAACTATGCGGTTAGTGTTAGTCCCCATTTTATTGTTGGAAATCCCCCATATATTAGATGTTTTCGTAAAATTCTGTTTATTAACTAAAATTCCTAAACATTTAAAATCAGCTTCAAGACCCAATGGGACGACTTCTTCATCTAATTTAATTTTTCCTTTTCTGACTTCGCCAACTTCAAAAGCCACAAAACCGCCCGGTTTGGTTATGCGATATAACTCTTTTAGTGTTTCTCCGATAACTTCTTTCCATTTTTCAAGCTTGTTCGTTACTGTTATATTTTTTTCAACTTCAAAAGGGTCGATTGAATTAAACCAACATCGCAACCAATTATCTTCAGTGTATTGTACTATATCCAAAAATGGCGGGGATGTCACCGTTAATTGAACACTATTATTAGATATTTCACTTGTATATCTTGAATCTTTTGTTAAGAATGATGCTGTCTCTTTTATGTGTTTTAATTTTCTAAACAATTCGTTATTAATTTCAGAGATTAGGGACTGTGTTTTTTTGATTATAATTTTTTTAACATTTCGATATGATGGTTCTTGATTTCTTTCTCTATTTATAATCTTTTGCTTTTCTGGTCTTAGAGCTTGATTGGGCGGTAATGTATAAACAGAGAAGAACCCGGTTGAATGTCCTGAAAGTCTATTTGTTGCAACCATTCTTATCCACATATCCAAATCATCTTCCCTATTTTCACTTTTTCTTTTCTCAAGATATTTCTTAATTTTTAATATTTCTTCAAGGGTTCGCGGGTGATAAAACATCGACAAATTAATATCCGTTTTTATTTTTCTAACGCTATGATTAATTTTTTCAAGTCGTTCAATTAATTCAAGTAAATCCGGCGGCGATAATCTTGGATAAGCCAATATTCTGCTTAATGGATTAATATCGTTAGAGATAACTTTTCTACCGAGAAGCGCTGCTTCAATAGCCGTTGTCCCCCTACCAGCAAATGGGTCATAAACAACATCTCCTTCGGTTGTCAACGAACCTATAAAAAACTTTGGCAATTCAGATTTAAAACAGGCACGGTATGATATCTCATGTAAACTATTTCCCTGTCTCTGCCGTGAAGTCCAAAACTCTCCCATGAACCTTGCGACTCTAATGCCGCCGATATCTAAAATATCATTGACTATCGGAGCGCCAACAAAATCCTTTACCTGCTTTATTATTTGTTCAACAGCCATAGTAATATTCGAATCATTCGGATGCATTCGTAAATTCGGGTCGCGTTTTTACCATTATATCAGAAAAATGGCTTTTTTGTTCGAGAAAAATCAACTGCTCGTGAGCGAGATGGAGAACCGCGAGAAAAACGGCGATGAGTTCCGCGCGCGAGCCGCTTACGGACAATCCGGCAAGGGTCGACTCGCCGAATTTTTGGATGCGATTCACGATTTCCTTGATTTTCTCTTCAATCGAAATTATTTCTTCTCTGACAGTCGCTTCTTCCGATGAAATTTTTTCAAACCCCTCGAGAATTTTTTGAAGCGGCGAGGTCAGCCCCGCAACCGAAAGATTCGGCCCGGGATAGAATACTTCCATTCCCGGCGCGGATGCCCAGGAAAGAACATCCAAAAAATACGGCCTGCCGAATTCCCGGTTTCCATTCTGCCAAAGCCCGGCAATATGTTTCATTCCAGGTTTCAAAGCTCTGTACAGTTTGAGGCGGTCTTCGAGGTCTTTTATTTCGGCTTCCTCCTCGCCTGTCAAGGAAACATCCGGCAAAAGCGATTTTGATTTAATGAGAATCAAACGGCTCGCGATGGCGATAAAGTCGGCCAACAGACGCAGACCCTCGCGGACTTCATCTCTCGACTCCGCTCGAGACAAGCGCGGACTTACGTTGGTTTTTTCCGCGCCGGTCTGCGCTTGTTCGGCGTCTGCCAGCGTTTGGAGATAACGGATGAAATCGTCGGTCACCGCCGCCAGGCTGATTTCCGTGATTTCTAATTTCCGCGCTTCAATCAACTCGAGCAGTTTATCGAGCGGGCCTTTGAATTGTTCAATTTCGAGTTCGTATGTCATTTATCCCCGGTATGAAGAATATTTATTTGTCGGGTCCCATAACAACCAGCCGCCATAGTAATCGGTTATTTGGGTATTGGTTATTGAGTTATTGGTTGAGGAGTTGTTGGAAAAAGCGTCAGTAACGGCTTTTATTTGCTCGTTAATCATCGCCGGAGTGTAGACAGCGCCTAAATCAAACGCCTGAAGCCATGGACGGAGTTTAACCGATGACCGATGACCGATGACCGATGACTCGTTTGCGCTTGATGTCGCCGTTATAAGTTTTTGGTTATAAGTTATGAGTCGTTTTAACGCCGCGTCCATCGAATATCTCACGATTTCGTACGGATGCTGGGCGGGATTTTTGTAGCCGAGCGTTCCGGCCGCGTAGTGCGAAGGATACACCATGGGCGAAACATAGTCGAAATACCGATACGCGTCTTCAATGACTTGCCCTATGCCAAGGTCGTCCCATGTGTCGATAGTCGCCAAACCGAACAAGTCCGCGGAAATTTTCGCGTCCGGAAGATTTTTGCGGAGATATTTGAAAAAACCTCTAATGACTTCCCTTTTTGTTTCCGCGTCAGTCCGCGTTAAGTCCGCGTCAGTCCGCGTTTTTTGCCAAAACGGATACTGAATGGCATCCAAATTTCCGTCCGAGGCGAACCGGATATAATCGAAATTTATTTCGTCGAATCCGCGGTTCAGCGCGTCTTTCGCGATTGAAATAACATAGTCCCATGTCGAACTTCCGGCCGGGTCGAGCCACGCTAGGCCGTGATTGTCGAGCCAAAGTTTTCCGGTATTTTTATTTTTGAGCGCCCATTCCGGATGCGCTTTCGCGAGAATGGGGTCCTGAAACACCGTAACTCTGCCGATGACGTAAATATTTTTATCGTGGAGTTTTTTGACGACGGTGTTCGGTTTCAAAATTCGGATTTCATTCTCGGCTCCGGTCGCCTTAACTCCAGGCACGTCCATCCGATACGACACATAGCCGGAATAATCTTTTATGTCGATTATTACGGCGTTAAGCCCGCGTTTTTGAATAAGGTCCATGGAAGACGCGAGTTTTGACTCCGAACCGGCCGACCATCCCGTAAGATAAATCGCCTTCGCAACTTCCGGCGGCGACGCGAGCGGCCGCTGATTCTCGATGTCCGCTGACGCGTTTTCGGAATGCGGCGCCGGGATATTTGAAGCCGGTTCGTCCGCTTTTAAAATCGACAATGCTTTTTGGAGAACGGTTTGAGGCGTTGAAGAACCGTTTGCCGCCGCGTTTCCGTCAAAAACCGCCACTCGCGGCGACGCGAATAAAAAAAATCCCCCCGCCAAAAGTAGAATCGCCGCTCCGCCGATGAGAATTTTCATATCATATTCACGTTTGCTCTAATACTATACTCTTAAATCTAATAGTCATTCTCCTCTTTCAAGTCTTCTTCTACGTTCGTCTAGCGTCTCGCCCTCATACATCCAATAATCCGTGCCCGCTATGCCGTAATTATAGCCGAGTATTTTTTGAGCAGACGTCGAAAGACTGGTTATCTCGCCATTAAATTCAATTGATTTGGCGGAGTGAAGATCCACCACTTTTGCTTTCTTAGTTTCATCACGACCAAAATAGATCTCCGCACCCAACTGAATGCCGGCGGTCTCAAAATTGAATCTCCCACGCCTTTCCAAAGCTTCCTTGTGTGCTTCTTTATCTTCCTGTGCCTCAATTAAATCACTCTTTGGAGTTAAATTTTCGATCTCCGCCAATTTCAATGCAGCTACTACACGCTCGGGCGCAATCTGAAAAAATTCACGTCTCGGATTTACTCGATTGTTATCAAAAGCATCGTGAAGTTGATGTTCAACAAAATTCGCATCTTTGACCTTACAGGCATAGAAAACTGTAAACGGAAGTGGAACACTGGTTGACGCGCTTAAATCGCGGACTCGTTGCGCAAGATTGTTGCTGGTTTTCCCGATTTTTACATATCCAGGCATTGCCTCATTTATCAAAATATAAATAATTTCGTTCATATTATTATTTTTACTTTACTCGTCCAAAATCTTCTCTCGCAAAATCTCCAGATTGTCGCCGAAATAAAGGGTGCGGTTTTTGAGCATAATTATGGGCTGTGGATAACTCTTGACTTTTTTATACTCTCTAACTTATACTTCAGATAAGATTATCACGAAAAAGCTCCTGTTTGGGTTCGTCCCATTTGGGGGCTTTTTCATTTTTGCTCACTCAGCTTCGGTAAAATAAGCTCTAATTTGCCCTTCATTTGCTCAAGATAAGTTACTTTGGGCGTAGCCTTTTTAAGGAGAATTGAGCATTGAGCTTCGACGGGGCTCAAAAGTATTTCTAGCCTGCTCCTCGGTTCAAGGTAATTTATAAGACACGCAAAATCTCCATCCCCGGTTACGATAACAGCCTTCTCGCACGGGTCTGAAGAATCGGATGCAAAATCAGCCATAACTTGCAGAATCAACTCACCATCGCAATTCCCTTTAACCTTTCCCTTATAACCCGGGACTGTAGGTTTAAAAATCACCGTATATCCCCAATTTTGAAGATCGCGATACAATCCGGCATTCGCAGCTATAAATCCTATAAATATATATGCTTTCTTTACGGCGTGGCGGTCCTGAAGAAATCTACGGAATCGTTTAAAATCCAATCTCCAACCAAGAGAGTTTATGCCTTTATAAAGATTATTTGCGTCTATGTATGCATGGTTTTTGAATTCACGAGCCATAACGATTCTATTATACTCTCATATTCTACGGACGTAAATCTTAGAATAGTTAATACCATTGGCGCAAAAGAAAACTTAGCGTATAATAATTTTCGTATATGGCTCTCGCGCTCTACCGCAAATATCGTCCAAAATTGCTCGGCGACCTCCTCGGCCAGGAAACCAACGTCGAGATACTCAAAAACGCCGCCAGGCAGAACCGGCTGGGCCACGCGTATCTTTTTTACGGGCCGAGGGGCAACGGCAAAACAACGGCGGCGCGCCTCATCGCCAAACTTCTGAACTGCGAAAAACGGCACACGGATTCCAAATTCGCCCAGCTCGGCGAACCCTGCAACGAATGCCTCTCTTGCAGGGAAATCGATTCGAACTCATCCTTTGACGTCATCGAAATAGACGCCGCCTCGAACCGCGGCATAGACGAAATCAGAAATATAAAAGACAGCATCAAATCGGCGCCGGTCGGCGGCAGGTACAAAGTTTACATAATAGACGAAGTCCATATGCTCACCGGACCGGCTTTCAACGCGCTCCTCAAAACCCTCGAGGAGCCGCCGAGCCACGCCGTCATCGTTCTCGCCACGACAGAATACGAAAAACTTCCCGCTACCATCACTTCCCGCGTCCAGCGGTTCCTTTTCAAAAAACAGCCGAAAACGAAAATAATGGAAAAGCTCGCGGCCATCGCCAAGGCGGAAAAAATCGACATCGAGCCGTCCGCGCTTGAGCTTATTGCCGCGGCTGGCGAAGGCAGTTTCCGTGACTCGGAATCGCTGCTCGACCAAATCGCCTCATTCGGTTCCAAAATCGACTTAAAAACCGCCGAGCGGCTGACGGGCCGAACCGGTTTCAAAAAAGTCGAGGAATTCGCGGAACTGCTCCTGAAAAACGACCTCAATGCCTCGTTGGAATATATTTCGGTTATCAATGAAGAAGGCCTCAACCTCGTCCAATTCGTCAAAGACCTGATTCATCATCTGCGAAAAGTTCTGTCGCTGAAATTGAATCCGGGGCTTGAAAAAATATTCACTCTTGAACTCACTGCGGAAGAAATTATCCGTTTGAAAAAACTTGCCGTTCACGGCGACACGGCGAAAAACATAAAACTTTTGAAATCGCTTATCCGCGCGTATTCGGAAATGCGCTACAGTCCGTTTTTAAGCGTACCGCTTGAAATCGCGCTAATCGAGAACTCGGAAGCCGGAAAATGAATCTCGCCTTTTGTGTCGCCGATATACTTTTGTAGGATTCAAATTCATACAGCGCAGCAGACATTTCTGCAAGCTACCTCGTCACCGAAATAGTTTCCCCCAGCTCTGCCGCCGGGGCGGAGACCGTCACGCGGCCGGTTGTGGCGTTTTTCATAATAGTGTAGCCGGTATCGTAATCAGCCATGCTTTTCCAGTCCGCGCTCGATGCCAAAGGGTCAAAAGGCATGCTGTTTAAGTAGGTGGTTACAAGACAGGGGGCAATATTATAATTGCCGCTCGACGAAGCCATTTTCATCGTTGTAGTTGGAATGGCGCCGCTCGCGCAGGAAAACGTTCCGCGGTTGTCAACCGTATTTTGACCTACGGCATTTAAAATTACATTTGTGTCTGCTTTTCTCTGTATATTGCGTCCTTTAGCGAGTTGTTGTATAGGATTCAAAATAACAAGGACGGCCGCGGTAAGCACGGCAATAATGGCTAGGGCTACCATAATTTCGATGAGAGTAACTCCAACTCGATTTTTCACATTCTTGTTCATGGCAATGTCTGAACTTCCTCCCAGCTAATAAGAGAAACTGTGTTTGAAGCCACGGTAACTTTATAGTTAGTAAAAGAATTAGCGAAAACCCCTTGCGCAGAAATAATTCTCCCCGTGCTTGAAGGGACAACGGAGATAATTTTACATGTGTCGCTCGCCACAGTGATTGTTTCGTTGCCGGAATAAGACGGATTAAAAACCAAGTCCAAAAGCGCGGTGTTCACGCAAGATTCTGCCAGTGCCCTACTTTTGTCCTTAAAATAGGTATCGGCAATATTTATGCGACTCAAAAAAGAAACTTGGCTAAGGGTGACCACGATAATAACCATAACCGCGGAAATTATCAGCGCCGACATAAGAGCGATATAACCTCCGGATCGAGAAAATATTTTTTGCATATTACTTTCTTAAATAAAGAGTGTCTTGAATAGTCGTTGATGCGGCAATCGACCGCTCGATGTCGAAGGAAACGACGGAAAACGTGACTTTCACGCCTTCCGGCGCGCCCTGCACCGAAGGCAGATGTTCAAACATGAGCTGGTTAACGTAAACGCGACCGGAGCCCAAAAGCGCGCTGCTGCTTGCTCCTTTGGTGATACTTACATTTCTTGAGTCAAGATTGAGTACGACCGGATTTTGTGAATAATTAAATTTATCCACAGAGAGTGTCGTGCCCGTAGCGTTCACGGCCGGCTGGTTAATGGCTTGGGCTCCGGTTAGAGCCCACTGAATTTTTTGCATCATAAAATTTGCTTCGGCATCAACCTCCACTCGATTGCGATGCTGATTTTCGCTGCCGAGAATTTGGTAGAGGGCAACCAAAGACATGCTTATAATCATGGAAAAAAGTCCGAGGTAAACAATGGTTTCGATGAGGGTAAAGGCCAACCTCTGACCTCTTATATCTGATACCTGGCGCATTTTTTTAGCCACGTGATTGTTAATTGTCATTTGTTAGTTGTCGGTTGTTATCTATTGCGACGTAATAATGCGCAGGGCGTCGTTCGACCGCACCGACACGTAAACGATATTGTCCTCATAGTCGACCCCCGTTGCGACTTGCGGGAAGTTAAACGAACTCCAGAGCGTCGGGGTTACGGGATTGGAAACATTCCATACCTGGAATTCTTTGTTCGAATCTTCCGTTCCTAGAAAAGCATACGGGTTCACGGTCACGATGTCCCGGACTTTGTCGCTTATCGTTCCCGAACCGAGAGTCGTGATGCTCGCGGAATTCGAAGCGTTGGCCATAAAAAGTTTCTCCTTGCCTCCCACAGTGACAGCGGATTCGCTTTGCTGGACATAGACGCTGTAAACATGCTCCCCACCCGCGTTCATGGACCCGAGGACGCTCGGCGCAGTCGAGCTCGCGACATCGATCACGACCATTCCCCGAGTCCCGTCTTCCGTCCCAAGGTATGCGCGCTTATTAAAGACGTAAATGTCGTTGATCTCGCCCCCTGCGCTCGAGAGACCTGAAACCAGGCTCGGGGAGAGCGGGTTCGAAACGTTAATAATCTGGAACTCCTGCGCCGCGCCGCTCGCCAGCCCAATATAGGCGTAGCCGTTAAAATAAAACACCGTAAGAGCGTCCGCGTTCCCAGCGAGGTTCAGCGTGGCGACCACCGACGGGGCGGAAACATTGCTTACGTCTATAACCTGAAACTCTTTGCTATCATCCACCCCTGCGACATACGCGTAATTCCCGGCGACATCAACGCTGTTCAAACCATTCCCCGTGTTTATGCTTGAAACGACGAATGGGTTCTGGCCGTCAGTCGCATTAATGATAAAAAAGTCCGGCTTGTTCGCGGAGGCGGCTGTGGCCGTCATATAGACGACCTTACTCTTCACATCGAGATCGGTTGCCTGATTCCCGGACCCGAGGTCTACCGTCCCGAGCGTCCGGGGATTCTGCCAATTCCCGGAGGGCGGACTGCCACCGGTGTCGCCGCCGGTCTGCTGAACACCTTGCCAATTACTCACCAAAGTTACCAGCTCGACCGCCTGCGTGCGCAGCGGATCGGTTGACCAGACGACTCTCGCTGTAACTTGCTTGGTGTTTGCGCTTACGGTTTGCACAATAACATTCCTGGTAAACTCGTTCTGCGCTGTTGTGCTGGAGGCAAGATTGTTAAAGTCGTACCTTGCTTGCGCCGATATGCTCTCCAAATCCCTCTCAGCCAAACGAAGCGCGATACTGCTTTCCGCCGAATCAACCGAAAGAGATTGTCCGCCAAAGATAACCATGATGGCGCTCGCCATTGCCACCGTCAAAATCATGAGCGCGATAATAATCTCAACGGTGGACTGGCCCCGCCGCCCTAAGGCGACAACTTTTGACTTTTGATTTTTGACTTCTGACTTCTGCATGTTAACTGTCAATTGTTATCGGCTACCAATTAACCATCCCCTCGCCGTTCAATGAAATAGTAACGCTCCCGATTCCGCTTGAAATCGTTATCGTCCCGGAAACATTGGAAGTGCCTTCTATTGCCTTAAACACAATCTCCGATGGACCCATGATTGTGGCGCCGAGCGACCTTGGAAAAACAGCATCGTAATCCTGCTTCCTTGCCGCGTACGACTCGCCGTCAAAAGCAACGTACTGGCTAGCGCCTATATAAACTCCGTGGCTTGCCTGATTGATATTATTTATTGCCCGAGTTCTTGCGCTTCGAAGCAACCCTATAACGCTGTCCCGTTCGCCAATCAGCGCCTGGTTGTTATAAAAATTTGAGCCGACGCCAGCGACAAAACCGGCAATAATCGTCAATATGGCCATCACGATCAAAATCTCAATAATCGAAAAACCTTTTGTCATTTGTCGTCAGTCATCCGCCATTTGTTGCCCCTTATTTTCCTACTGTACGCCCTGCGAGATGGAATAAATGGGCGTAATAATCGAAATTGCGACGAACCCCACCAGCAGTCCCATCATAAGAAGCAGAGCCGGCTCGAGCAGGCCGGTCAGCGATTCGAGCTTGTACGACATTTCTTCTTCATAATACGCCGAGAGATATTCCAAATTTTCGGTAAGATTTCCGGTGCTCTCGCCTATCTGTATCATTCCTGTCATAAGCGGAGGGAAAAACTTCGGGTACTTCGCGAGAAACGGCGCGAGCTGGCCCCCTTTCCGCACTTCTTCATCGGCTTCCTGAACGATATTGCGATACACGAGATTGTCGGACGTTAAAGCGGTTATCCCGAGCGCGTCCACGATTTTCACTCCGCTTTTCAGGAGAAGGGCAAGGATACGGGAGAAACTCACCACGTTCAAACTGATTGAGAATTTGGACAGCGCCGGCGTTCCAAGCATTGCCCGGTGAAAAGCGTAACGTATGGAAGCGACCTTCGTCGTCAATATTCGAAGACAAATGATGAGAATCGCAAGGCCGATTATTACTTCAATGCCGTAGAGCGTCAAAAAATCCACCACGGCGATAAGAGCCACCGTGGAAGGCGGAAGTTTCACGTTCAAACCCTGCAAAACCGGAAGAAGTTTCGGAAATACGAAAAAAGTGAGAAAGCCGGTGACTCCGATTGTCGCCACCAAAATAACAACCGGATACACCATCGCTGAACGCACTTTGGCGCGAAGGCCTTTTCGTTTTTTGAGCTCGTCGGCGAGATACAAAAGATTTTGCGCAAGCGTGCCGCTCGCCTCCCCCACGCGGATAATGTTGATAAAAAAATCTCCGAAGACGCCGGTAAAACGTTCCAAACTGTCCGCCAAAAAACGCCCGTTCGCCACATCCTTCTGAATCTGCGCCACGATACGGGTAAGCGTTTTCGAGTCCGACTGCTTATTGATGATGACAAGGCCCTCGTAGAGCGGAATTCCCGCTTTGATGACTATCGCAAGATGCCGCGCGAAATTTATTTTATCCTGCGCCGAAAGCCGGCTGAACGGATTAAAGTCCCGTTTCAGAGTTCCTATCGAAAATCCCCGCTCCTTTCTATCCCTAAATTCCTCGTTCGCCCGTTCCTCATTCATGAATGATGCGGAGAATTTCCTCGATGGTAGTCAGACCTTGAGCGGCTTTTTGCATTCCATCGGCAAACATAGTGAGCATGCCGCCCCGCACCGCCGCAACTTTGATGTCCTGGGCGCTTGCCCTCGAAACGATGAGTTGGCGGATTTCATCGCTTACTTCAAGCACTTCGCGAATGCCGATGCGGCTTTCAAATCCGGTTCCTCCGCACGCGTCGCAACCGCTCGGGGAAAAAAATACTTTGGTTTTTATGGTTGTCTGCTTCGGCGCGATTTCGAGCAAACTTTTAAGTTCTTTGTCGGTGAGAGTCCGTTCCTTTTTGCATTTCTGGCACAATTTCCGCACAAGGCGCTGGCCCATCGCGATATTCACCGTTGAGGCGACCAGAAACGGCGGCACGCCCATATCGATGAGGCGGGGAAACGTGGTCGCGGCGTCGTTTGTGTGAAGAGTCGAAAGCACCAAGTGGCCGGTGAGCGCCGCGTTCACGGCGATGCTTGCCGTGTCCGAGTCGCGAATTTCGCCGACCATAATGATATTGGGGTCCTGCCGGAGAATCGAGCGCAATCCGTTCGCGAAAGTGAGTCCCGTCTGCATATCCACCTGGATTTGCGTCGTTCCTTCAAGCGAATACTCGATGGGGTCTTCTATGGTGACGATGGAAATTTCGGGCTTGTGCAATTCTTTCAAAATCGTATAGAGCGTCGTGGTTTTGCCGGAGCCGGTTGGGCCGTTCGCCAAAATCATCCCGTAGGGTTTTCGAATCGCCTTCATAACCTTCTCAAGGTCCTCGGCGACATAACCCAAATCCTTGAGCCCGAAGTTTTGCGTCTCTGCCAGCACCCGCATTATGGCGTTCTCGCCGTGGTATGTGGGCATAATGGATACGCGGACGTCGATTTCGCCGGCTTCTTTCAGGCGCACGCGGAGCCGCCCGTCCTGCGGCAGGAAATGTTCGTCGGTGCGGAGTCCCGACATCACTTTGATGCGGCTGATAACTTCCTGGTGGAGCGCGCGGGAAATAAGTTTTTTATCGAGGATGTCCCGAAGAAGCCCGTCCGTTCGGAAACGCATTCTCACGGCATTGTCTCCCGGTTCAAGATGGATATCGGACGCCTTGGTCACATAAGCAAGCTCTATGACGAGGTCCATAAAGTCGATGACCGAAACCGATTCAAGCGGTTTCGCAGCCAGCTCTTCGAGCGCGGCTGTAAGAGATTTGATATCGCGCATACCGGGTAGTAGAAACTCGATAATTTTTTAATTACTGCAAGGTCGACTATTACCTTGAGTATTGAAGTGAAATGGTAACTATGATTAAATGTCCAAGCGCGGTGAAATCGAGTTTTCACTGCCTGGCATAGATTCATTATATCATAAAGTGCCTTTAATAAAAGGAATGCGGGATCGGCTAATGGTAGGCCGTTTGGCTCTGAACCAAAAAATTGGGGTTCGACTCCCTGTCCCGCAGCACTTCGACTCGCTTCGCCTTGGCCTGAGCCAAGTCGAAGGCTCGCTCAGTGCAAGCCCTTAAAATCGAAGCGAGGTGAAGTGTCCTGAGCCGCGCCGAAGGACCACTCGACATATGTATTACGTTTACATAATCAAATGCGAGGATGGTAGTTTATATACTGGGATTACAAATAATCTCGAACGAAGATTTTTGGAACATAGAAGCAAAATTGGCGGCCATTATACTGCATCACATAAAGTCGAAAAGGTTATTTATACAGAACAATTTGAGACCAAAAGTGGTGCGTTAAAACGGGAAACTCAAATCAAAGGTTGGCGCCGAGAAAAGAAACTTAATTTAATTAAAAAATAAAGAGTCGGCGCTGTCCCTCCTGAACAAAATCCGAACTTTTTACCAAACGAATCCCGACGACTGACCGCCTCCGCTTCCCGCCTGCGCCGAGGCTTCGGCGGGCAGGCGCTCCGGCGGAACGCTCGGGCACGGCGGAATTCCCCCCACACTCCGTTCCCCATCAGTAGCTTTAGCGAAGGAAGGCCTTCCGCCGCACCCTCGCTTGGACGGACGGGATTTTTGGCGGCGGCAAATTGAGAAAAAATAAAATTCATGTTAGTATAGTTGTGAGGGTTAGGTTCAACGCTCATACTTATACTATCATACTATGGAAAGCAAGAACAATAAACAAATTGGGGATAAAATAAAAGTCCTCCGAAACAAGCAGGGATTGACGCAAGACGCGCTCGCGAGAAAGTGTGATATTCCCTACACAACACTGACCAAGATTGAATCAAATGTGATAACAAAACCATCAATCCAAACAGTGACTAAAATCGCCGAGGGATTAGGAATAAGTATTGATGATTTGATTAAATAAATTTTATGAAAAACATAAATCCTTGGACACAATTAAGTATTGATTACGCAAGCCAAAAAAGTTATTTGGATGATTTATTTCAAGTGTATCCAACAATTCCGGAAGGAATACGCGAACCCAACGGAGAACTTTGGAAAGATGTAGAAAAAGCGTTTGAAAAGCGGGACAATGTTACGCTTATGAAAAATCTTTTGAAACTAGATTTGTTTCCGATTAAAGATTCTTATGTTGCCTATCTGAAACGAGACAAGACCGCGTTAGAGAGAAATCCGGCAACTTCTGCTCGACTTTCTGGACGCTTGTATGAAATGGGGCTTGATAAAATTTTTGCCCGTTGTTCTGAACCAAAAGAAACAAATCGTCAAATCGGCCCGCTTTTCAAACGCTGGCTCAACAAGAAAGCGTTAGGCATACAACCAGTAAAACTCGGCGAATTTTTGAAAGCAAAAGGAAACGCTATCTTAGATGCCAGTGATGCGGAAATGATGAAATTTGCTCGCGAACATCTGAATTACAGACATAATAAAGGTTTGGATTTTATCGGTCGCTTCAACGGAAAATACGTTATCGGTGAAGCAAAGTTTTTGACCGATTTTGGCGGACACCAAAACGCTCAATTTAATGACGCTATCGCCACAATAAAAGCCAAAAATGTTAAGGCGATTAAGGTGGCGATTCTTGATGGCGTCCTCTACATCAAGGGCAAAAACAAAATGTATAAAGATATAACTGGAAAGCTCAAAGAGGAAAATATAATGAGCGCGCTTGTTTTGCGTGAGTTCCTGTATCAATTATAGCGTCTATGTTTATTACTTATGACAATAAAAAACACGAGAAAGATATTCTCGAAAAAACTTCGAGAGTTGAACTAAAAACTATATCAGGCAAGGGGGCGAGAAATAAGCTCATTCATGCTGATAATCTTTCTACTCTCAAAACCCTTCTTGATGATTATTCAGGCAAGGTTGATTTGATTTATATTGACCCGCCATTCGCTACAAACGGACACTTCAAAATCAGCGATGATCGCGCAAACACAATCAGTAGTAGCAACGGAGACGCTATCGCTTACAGCGACACTCTTATTGGGGCAGATTTTTTAGAGTTTTTGCGCGAGAGATTGATTTTTTTGCGCGAACTTTTATCGGAGCGCGGGTCAATTTATCTCCATATTGATTACAAAATCGGACACTATGTAAAACTCATAATGGACGAGGTGTTTGGTCGTGATATGTTCCGAAATGACATTACTCGTATAAAGTGCAATCCAAAAAATTTTCATCGTAAAGCATACGGCAACATAAAAGATTTAATACTGTTTTATTCAAAAGCGGAAAGCCCGATTTGGAATAACCCGCGCGTTCCTTTCTCGGAAGAAGATAAGGAGCGTCTATTTAAGAAGTTGGATAAGAGCGGACGACAATATACAACAATCCCACTTCACGCGCCCGGGGAAACTTCTAACGGAAATACAAGCAAAGAATGGAAAGGAATGAAGCCGCCGAAAGGTCGCCATTGGCGAACCGATCCGGCGATTTTGGAAGAATGGGACAATCAAGGATTGATTGAATGGTCGGCAAACGGCGTTCCGCGCAAAAAAATCTTTCTTGACGAAAGAGACGGAAAGAAAATGCAAGATATTTGGGAGTTCAAGGACTCTCAATATCCGCAATACCCAACAGAGAAAAGTTTGGATTTATTAAAGTTTATCGTTGAAGCGTCCTCAAACGAGGGAGATTTAGTTCTTGATTGTTTCGCTGGTTCCGGGACAACACTTGTCGCGGCACAATCGCTCAATCGCAACTGGATTGGAATTGATAAGTCAGAGCCTGCGATTAAGGTCGTTCAAAAAAGGTTGAATGATTTGCCAAGTAGTTTATTCTCAAAAGTTGAGTATGAATTTCTTGTGTCAGAAAAACTATGAACGAAGAAGAAATACAATTATCTACGGAGGAGTGGGATGAGTTTTATGAAAGCCAAGGATCAAAATACTTTAAGTTAGAAAGTGAGATTTTGGCTGCTCATGGTGAGGACCAAAAAACTCTGTTATACAAAATACTCAACTCTACCACTCAACTGATACAAGTTATAGGCGTAGTGGCGGGTTTTGGATTCACTGGCCTTGGTTATGTAAAAAGCGATGTATTGTTTTTTACGGGAGAGTCGCTTTTGTTTGTTTCAATTTTTATTGGGCTGTTTTGGACGCAAAAAATTTATAAATCTAATTTCAAAGGCACAAACGCGGAAGTTGAACGTGTTAAGAAAATTTTCAAAAATAGATTTGAGGTTTTTAAGAAAGTATACGACAAGGCACTATCTGCAACTGAAAAAGGAGAAGCAATAAAAATCCCCCAGCCATTGTTGGGCCAGTTAATGAAGAAGAACAACGAATTATTGGAAAATTATCAAGACAAAGAAGTAAAAAAGAAGGAATGGGAGCCACTTTCTCTGCTGATGTTTTTATTCGCCATAGGTGGTATAAGTTTGCTACTCTCTTTTTTACTTTTCTGTCCATAAATCAAAATGAACCCAGAAGATAAAGCAATAATCTATCTCGACCAGAATTTTATAAGCGACATCTCTAAACTTTCATTGGAAGACAAGAAGAATCGCGTGAAGCCGATTTTGCAGAAAGTTTTTGACGCAATTAAAATTGGCGTTGACGAGGAAAAATTTCTCTCGCCCGACGGGTGGATTCATGCAATTGAAACTGCGGCAGAAAGTAATCCCACGCTGAAAGATGCAATACAAAGCTATCAAGGATATTTAGGGCAAACTTCCTTAAATCCACCGTGGGAAATAAAGAATAGTCAATTTGTTAATGCTCTGCTTGCCTATCTCAAAATCAAACAAGACGAGCGTGAAATGTGGCGTTCGGCATTTAGAGAAAACCCAAACAGACGAATGGAAAACTTCAAAATAGATGTTTGTTTCCCTGATTTTGGACTTGGAAGCATGGATAAAGGAACCGCCGAAGCGTTGCAAAAAATTCGCGATAGTGGAGTAGATGAAAAGAAACAATATCAAGCGGAAATAGAAGCAACGAGAAAACATTACAAAACGCTTTTACGAACCGATTATACTTGGGTTTTGAGGAAGCATAACATTGTTATTGGTAAAACAGAGGAATTTATTGATTCGCGCGAATTTACGCAAATACCGAACATTGATATTTTTTGCCAACTTTGGAGTAGAAGTCTGTCTGACAAAGCACGCAAGCGCGGGGTTGAGGGTGATTATAACGACATTGAGTTTCTTTCGGTGTATATGCCGTACTGCGATGTCATAGCGACCGATAACTATATGAAAACGATATTGCAGTCGTTAAAGTTTGACGAAAAATATCACTGCCGGCTGTTTTCCATGAAAGAAGACGATCTAAACGGAATGGTTGCTTTTCTGGAAAAAGAACGAAACCGGAGACAGCCAGCAAATAGAAGTTTATTTTCTGTTCTGGCTGTTATGGCCAATGAAAAGCCCGCGTACTCCATAAGATTTCTACAAAAGCTGAATTTGGCACAAGGTAAATTTCTGGGAACTGGAAAATATTGGGATAAAGAAGTGTATGTCGGTGTTTTCCTGCTCTACACACAAAAAGGTGAAATAGAATTACCCAAATCAGAGGAAGTATTGGAGCACGGGCCGCGGGCTTTTACCCTCGATCAGTGGGCGGAATTTCTGGTTTTTGGACATGGTTTCAAAAAAATTTACAATCTTGACCAAAAACCAGTTGAGGAGATTGTCCGAGAAATTCCCGCCCACTTGAGGGGTCCAGCGACCGCAATTTTGAGCGACGATTCAAATTTTGATGATGACATGAGAGAACATGACAGTTATCTTTTCTATGATATTGAAGAAGCTGTCGAGAATAAACTCGAACAGACGAAAAAATATAAAGTTAGGATAGTTTATCCATAATGCCGCCGCCAAAAATTCCGTCCGTCCCCGCAAGAACACGGCGGAAGGCCTTCCTTCGCTAAAGCTACTGATGGGGAACGGAGTGTGGGGGGAATTCCGCCGTG
>JACQKU010000018.1 GCA_016204335.1 Candidatus Liptonbacteria bacterium | reverse complement strand
CTCCTGCGGTAGGGGCGCCTCCGTACGTCATCACCACCTATGCATGCGCGAGGAGAAAATGAAGCTCCGCGCGGCAAGCCGCGCGGTATCTCAGCGGAATTCTTCCGAAGCCAACCCTCCTTCGCTCTTCGAGCTACGGAAGGGTTCTCCTCGCCATTCATCCTCGCGGCAAGCCGCGAGGTATTCTGGCGAAAGAGAATAAAAATGTCGCATTTTGTAATATTTTTCATTTGGTTGCCTACTCCGCCGAAGCAGTCGCTTCGGCTGCGAAGGCCGGGCGCTCGCCGCAAAGAAAATAAGATTTTCCCTGCCTGCTCGCTGCCAAATGTAAAACGGCTCGCTGTTGGAAAATTTTCTCCGAAAGCTTCATATTGCGCAAATCCCCTGATTTGGGATAATTGTTCATAATCCAATGACGTTCGACGCATTAAAACAAAAATACATTCGGACAATTTATCGGGAAAAGGCATTCTTGATAAAAGAAGAATATATCAAGCTCCATCATGGAGGCGAAAGCCATCTCTACTTGAACCATAATCAGTTTCTTTCGAAATTCGAGAATCTCGAACTGCTGACGAATTTGTATCTTGAATTGCTCCCGAATGGCATTGGCGAATACAAACTGGGAGCGGTTGATTCGATAATGAGTCCGGTACTGTGCGGTTTAATGGCGATGAAGTTACGTAAAGACATTATTGTCGTAAAAGAGAAAGCGCTGGCGCACGGATTGGAAAGCAAGGTGTATGGGAACACAGCCGGAGAAATCATTTTGATAGACGACGTAACGTCAACGGGCACTATTCTCATGAACGCGGCGAATGCTTTGAGAGAAAAAGGATCGGTGGTAGAGTGTGCCTTAGTGTCCGCGTGCAGGGATATGTCAGCAGTAGACAATCTCGCAAAAGCCGGGATAAAAACATTTTACGTTGCGACATATGAAGAAATCATAAAAAATCTGTGGAATGTGTTTACCGAAGAAGAAAAAAGCATTGTAAGAGAAGAAAACAAAGAGAAACAGTATAATTGGCGTTTGGAATGATATATGGACTCGAAAGAAATCATAAACATATTGGAAAGAACGGGAGCTTTGATAACCGGCAGTCATTTTGTTTTGGTCTCGGGAAAACATACGGACGCATATGTGAACAAAGACAAGCTCTATCCGCATACCGGAGAGGTATCGTTAGTTGGCCGCATGATTGCCGAAAAACATAAGGATGTTGACATTGACGTGGTTGTCGGGCCGGCGCTCGGCGGAATAATCCTTTCGCAATGGACTGCGCATCACCTTTCGAAACTCACGGGAAAAAATATACTGGCCGTCTATACGGAAAAAACTCCGGATAATAACCAGATTTTCACCCGTGGATACGACGCGCTGATTCCGGGGAAAAACATACTGGTAGTCGAGGATACGACAACAACCGGAATGTCCGCTAAAAAGAGTTTAATGTCGGTGAAAAACGCAGGCGGGAATGTCGTCGCGGTTTCGGTCATCGTGAACCGCAATCCCAAGGAAGTGAACTCGGAATTCATGGGCGCGCCGTTCAACGCTCTTGTCGAACTCAAAATGGAAACGTATGAAGAAACAGACTGCCCGCTCTGCAAAAATAATATCCCCATAAATATGACGGTCGGGCACGGGAAAAAATTTATGGAAAAACATGGTCGGCAATAAAAATTCGGCAGGGAAATTCGATAAACGCGCAGACGCGATTAATTCCCTCCTTTGCGTGGGGCTCGACAGCAAATACGAATCGCTTCCCGAGAAATTCAGGCAGGGAGAGCATCCGCAATTTGAATTCAACAAACATATTATTTCCGAAACCCATGCCTTTGCCGCCGCGTATAAGCCGAATATCGCATTTTACGAAGCGCGCGGCTCCGAAGGATACGCCGAACTCAAAATGACGCTTGATTTTCTCCGGCGCGAACATCCGGACATTTTAACCGTTTGCGACTGCAAGCGGGGCGATACCGGAAACACGAATGAATCTTACGCGGAATCCCTTTTCGACCGGTTCGGATTCGACGCTGTCACGCTGAATCCCTATATGGGACGCGAACCGCTTGAACCGTTTCTCAAACGAAGCGATAAAATTTCGATGATTTTGTGCCGTACATCGAATCCTGGCGCGGGTGAAATACAAGATTTGATTGTTGAAGGCAAGCCCTTCGACACTGCTCAGGGCAAGCCCTTGTGGCATCGTGTAGCGGAGAAAGTCGTTTCCGAATGGAATAAAAACGGAAACTGCATGCTGGTTGTCGGCGCGACATATCCCGAAGAACTGAAAGAAATCCGGAAGATCGCCGGAGATATGACGTTTCTTGTGCCGGGAATCGGCGCGCAAGGCGGAGAAACGGAAGAAGTAACGCGCTCCGGCCTGAACAGCGAGAGCAAAGGCCTTATCATAAACTCTTCCCGCGGAATCATTTTTGCCGAGCATCCTGCGGAAGAAGCGAAAAAACTTCGCGATTCCATAAACCGGTTCAGAAAATAATGTGGAAAAAAATTCTCCGTCCCCTGCTTTTTAGCATTCCTGCGGACCCGGAAACAACGCATAATTTTGCGGTCGGATGCCTTGGCGCGCTCGGAAAATCGAAACTGGCTTCCTACGCGCTCCGAAAAAGATTTTTTGCGGAAACCCGGCCGCTTTCGCGAACCGTGGCCGGAATTCGGTTTCCGAATCCGGTTGGACTCGCGGCGGGATTCGACAAAAACGCGAAAGCCGCGCACGGACTCGAAGCGCTTGGATTCGGATTTCTCGAACTGGGAACTGTGACGCGCCACCCGCAACCCGGCAATCCGCGGCCGCGGATATTTCGCCTCGGGAATGACTCGGCGATTATAAACCGCATGGGATTCAACAACGAAGGAGCGGACGCAGTCGCGCGGCGGCTTTCTTCGTCCCGGCGTTTTTCCGTTCCGGTCGGAATCAGCATCGGCAAATCGAAAATTACTCCGCTCGAAAATGCCGCCGACGACTACCTCTATTCTTTTGAAAAAATGCATCCGTACGGCGATTATTTTGCCGTGAATGTCAGCTCTCCGAACACGCCGGGTTTGCGTTCGCTCCAGGACAAATCCTCGCTGGATAAAATTCTTTCTGCGCTCGATGCCGCCAGAAAAAAACTCGGACCAAAACCCATTTTCGTAAAAATAGCGCCTGACCTCGCCGATGAAGCGATTATCGAAGTCCTCGAAACGTGCCATCAAAATAACATGGACGGAATAATCGCGACCAACACCTCCGTTTCCCGCGAAGGACTGTCAACAATGACTTCCGAAGCCGGCCATGCCGCGCAGAAATTTTATGCGGAGGCGGGAGGGTTAAGCGGAAAACCGCTTGCCGAAAAATCGCGGAGAATCGTTTCATTCATACGGTCGCGCGCTCCGAAGATTCCCATAATCGGGGTTGGCGGAATATTCAACGGAGACGACGCGTATAAAATGCTGGAGGCAGGAGCGAATCTCGTCCAGATTTATACCGGATTCGTCTACGGAGGGCCGTCAACCGCCCGGGACATAAATAAGCGGCTTCTGGCTTTGGCCGCGCCCAAACAATAACTTCGCGATGGCGCAAAAAATATTTTGGAATTACAATATCCATAACCTGCCCCGGCAATACAAATAAAATATATGAATAAAGCCGTCACCGTAAAACACAGCCCAATCACCCTTATCTGGACGTTTGTCGCCATCGAAATACTTGCGTTCGCGCTCTATTTTCTTTTTGCGGCGCTCGGAAATTATAAATACGAACTCTACACCCGGTTTTCCTTTCACGCGCTTCTCTCGTACCAAATCGCGAAAATTACCTTTCTTTTCGGGGCGCAACTTGTAATAACCGTCTACGCGTTTTTGCGCTGGCATCTGGAAACATATACGCTCCAATCGGGAATCATCAGCCATCAATGGGGAGTGTTCTTCAAAAGAAAGAAGACAATCCGTTTGGGGCGGGATATGTCCATTACGCTGTCATCGGGACCCATCGGAAAAATCCTTAAATACGGCACAATCCGCGTTCACGGCGGGAACTCTCAAACGCTTCTGACGCTCTCCAATGTTTCCCGGCCGCAGAGATACGTGAAAGTTATGGAAAAAAATCTCGACGCGGATTCCGCATATTCGACCAACCATGACCTGTCGGACAACGCGCCCCGAATAGAAGAACTTCTTGCCGAAGACGAACATGAGCGATTGGAATTCAAATCAACGCTGAGATTCGACCTCCGCGGCCGGCAGGTAAATCAAGAACTGGAAAAATCCGTAATGAAAACAGTCGCCGGTTTCCTGAACTCCAAAGGCGGAGACATAATTATCGGCGTGGACGACTCGCGGAGGCCGCTCGGATTGAAACACGATTATAAAACACTGCGCCGCGCGGACAGCGACGGGTTTGAAAACCATTTCACGCAAATATTCAACGCGATGGTCGGACCGGAATTCCGCCACTTGATACGGCTCCGGTTTCCCCTTGTCGGCGGCGAAGAAGTGTGCGTCATTCGCGTTGCTCCGAGCTACCGGCCGATATATTTAAAAATTGACGGCGACGAGCATTTTTACGCGCGAACCGGAAACGTCACGACTCCCCTGAAAATGAGCGAAGCCGAGGCATACGCGCGCTCCCATTGGTCATAGCGGCGAAATATAAGTCGTATAGGTCGTGTAGGGCGTATAAGTCGTATAGGTCATAGTCGTATAGGTCGTATCAGACCTATCAGACCTATCAGACCTATTGCTTACGGAGTAATCTTTCGCACCAGAAGGTCCAGGAGCAATTTCACGTTTTCCTGGGCTTCCTGCTCGCTCTTGCTGTTCACAAAGTTATTCCAGGACTGCAAAATCGCCGGGTCATTCAAATCCCGAACCATATTTTCGAGCTTAAGCCGGTTCTCAAAGCTCACTTCCCCCTTCGCCTGAAGAACCCGCTCTATAAAAAGACGGGTAAAATTCAACACCTGCGAATTCAAACTGTTTTTTTGTGTGAGGGCCTGCGACACCGACAACTGTTTCTTGACGCTCAAGTATGCGTTCACTGCAATCGCGTCTGTCAGAACGAGAAGGCAGATGAGTACGATAAGAAAAATGCGTAATCGAAACATATGTTAATGATTTTGCTTCATTGGCCTTGACCTTTATGCATTCCCCGCAGTTTATCCTTGTAAAAATTATATCCGACGAGCAGGAAAAGCGCAATAAGAAGAATGGTTTTGAGGTCGACTGACGCGAGGAATCCGTACGGGGATTTCATTTCGACATTCATATGTATTTCGTTATTTTCGCTCAACTGAAACGGTTTACTTTGGTAGTCCGTATATCCGGGCGCGGTGACCGAAACGGAATATGTTCCCGGAGGCGCCAAAAACGCGTATGTCCCGCGCGCATCGGTAATCTGGGGATTCTCCTGAGTGTAGTCCTTTCCGGGCCACAACTCGTATTTTTTCGTCCCGGGATTCAGGTAAAGGAGAGACACTACCGCGCCCGGAACGCGCGTTTCTTTTCCTCCGTTCCGTTCAAAAACATATCCTTCCGGGTCAACCACGGTGGTTAAACTGACTTCTTTCGTGCCGTAACGGGAATCTTCATACGAAATAAGCGTGATAACCTCGTATTCGCCGTCCACGGCCGGGGCGCGGATGTCGGCGGTGTAAATGCCGTCTTTATCGGGGTCCGTATATTCAAATTCGGCGAGCGCGAGGCGCTCCTCGACATTTGTTCCCCGCGGGCCGATAAAAGCGACTTGGGAATTTTCGCCCGCGGCAGTTCTATTAGGCGTATCAGACGTATCAGACGTATCAGACGTATCAGACGTATCAGACGTATCAGACGTATCAGACGTATCAGACGTATCAGACGTATCAGACGTATCAGACGTATCCGACGTATCCGACCTACTTGTGG
>JACQKU010000017.1 GCA_016204335.1 Candidatus Liptonbacteria bacterium | reverse complement strand
CGATGATTTGCAAAAGAAACTGAGGCAGTGGAATATATACTACAACGGCCTAGAACACTGCGGATTGGGAGGCAAAACTCCAAATGAATTTCTTGCCGAATATCAAAAGGTCAAACCGCCATATGTGTGTGCCTAGGACACAAAAATGCGGGCAAATAAAGCATTAATTACCTTAAATCTCCCAATAGCGGCGCTGTTTGGAAACCTCGATGTTATGTCATTGCGAGCGAGCAGGGCGAGCGCGGCAATCTCCATAAGAACCAAGGAGATTGTCATGGCTACGCCAGATCTCGCACAGCGATGACTTCGCCTTTGGCTCGCAATGGCGGACGCTGGAATGGCATTTCCAAACAGCGCTCCCAATAGCGCTTCTGATTCTGTTAAGAAAGCCGTCTCGCCTCATTCTCATACTTTCTTATTCGCGCGAATAGGAAAGTATGAGCAAGGAATCATCATACCTCTTGTCTAAAATCTATAACCAGCTTCCACGTCCTGCCTTTTGTTTTGTGAGGGTGTATCGGACGAGCGAAGGCGAGGAGATGCAGTGCGTTTTCAGCAGAAAACGACACGACCCTCGTAAAGCAAAAACTGGAGCGCCTCATATTACCTCCTGAAGCCAGCACTTTCTGCAAAGAATTCGTTTTGAATCCTCTTTGGTATGCGGGGTTTCGAACTCGATGCCGCACGTGTCGCAGGTTCGTTTGACGAGCGTCAGGTTTTTGACCCACTGGTCGAATTTTTCGTCGATGCGGCAGAACGGACATTCGCGCGGCAAAGGCAGATTCATCCGTTTCAAAAAATCGAGCTCCATTTTGATAATCTTGAATCCCCTGCCGCATTTTTGGCAGCCGATAATTTCCTTGGTAATGCCGGCGGGCGCGTCTTTGATATGGTCGGGCAAGTCGTCCGCTTTCTTTGTTATATCGTATTTCGTTCTTTCCTTGCTTCTCCACTGGTATCCGCTTTCCAGGACATTCTCCCTTGTCATGGGAAAAAATTTCTGCGCCACGGTTTCGTTGTACGCGAACGGGCTCAGCTCGACGGGAAAGAATTCTCCATAGCGGTATGTCCTCCCTTTTTTATCGGCATACGGCATTTCGTCCATATGGCCGATTATTTTCGCTCTCAATTTTTCGAAATCTTTTTTGGAATAGCGCTTGTTTAAAATAGCGTACTCGGCATTCCGCAAAGAAATGCATCCGAAAAGGTTCGAGCCGCCGCCCAAAGAGAAAGAGTACTCGGAATCGAGGACGCCCTCGGCGCAACCGTAGGAAAATTTAAGGCCGTACGTGTCGCCGCTTGTGAGGCACTCGTAGGAAAGTTCCATATCGTCCCCCCAGCTTGAAATATCGTAGCAATCTTTAATCGGCGGATACGAACACATAAATATGTGCTTGGAATCCTCCGCGCCGACAACCTCGCGACATTCCCTGCAGTTTTTTGACCGGAACACGTAACTGCCTGTTGAACGCACGGAAAATTCCATGTGTTCCGGCTTCGGGGGAAAATTCTTCCAGTGTTTTTCCGCCTGCTTTTTAATCTCCTGATAGGTTTTGTAAGAGCCAAGGTCCCATTTTTTGATTTCCTTGAAATAGTCCTCTTTTGAATGGGGTTTATTGAAAATATAATACTTTTTGCCGCGGAGGTTCGCGGAAGCGAAACAATTCTGGCAATTTCCGGAATCCAGCAGAAAGGCGCAATTCATGGACTCGAATACGTCTCTCGAGCCGATACAGCGGTTATTCTTGAAAGAATTCATTGAATCGTAGCAAAGCTCCGATGAATTAATCACAGAACAGTCGACAACCGATTTGGAATGAAGCACTTCGAATCCGTAGGCGCAATCTTCGTTAAAACCGACATGAAACGTCAGATAGGAATTTTTTATGTCGCCGCCGTAATTGTTGTAAGGAGAATTTTTAGCCGCCGGGAAATCGATGGCAAGGCCCAACAGCGGCACCTCATGCCACAATTGGTTCAGTTGTTCGAAAAACGGACGCGCAACATCATAATCCCGGCCGTATTCGAGCGGATTCCACTTGTCGGACCACCAGCAAAGCGGACAGTAGACCTTGTACGGCGCTTCCGGCGCGTACATCGAAATTACCTCTTTTTTACAGAGGCCGCAGGGGCGTTTATACAGATTGACCAGATTGAAAAACGCCAATCGGCGCTGAAGCCGGCATTTCGGGCAGAATGTCGGCGCGGGAACTTTTATCTTTTCATAAAACGAGAAATCTTCGGATTCAACTTTAAAATCGGTTCGGCAATTTTGACAGATTTTGGTTTCTGCCGTCATAAATTATTAGTTATCTGTTATATGTCGTCAGTACACTTCGGTTTTATAGCATTGCTCGCAATAAATTATGTCCGGCCGTTCCGGCGGATAACTCGTTTCGAATTCGTTCGGGCAGTGGGCATCGCCGTGAAAATGCGCGACGGTATTCTGATAAATATTCCCTGTCTCTTGTCGCATGTCGCTTGCCGCCCCGTTGCACTGGCATTTCGCGCGCCGCCATTTCGGAGGATTCACGAACTTGAAACGCTCGCTGAACCGGCAATCCTGGCAAAGGCGCGGCAATGGCAAACCGATGCGCTTGTAAAACTCGAATTCCATCTGGATTATGCGGTACGCCCTGCCGCATCCGCCGCACTTAATGATTTCTTTCAGAATCGAATCGTCGACGCCTTTGATGTTGTCCGGCAAATCAAAAGCGTTGATTGTTGTTTCATATTCGCGCCGGTCAAGTTCCCGCCACAGATATCCTCTTGACTCCGCCTCATCTTCTTTCAAAGGGAAAAAATCCTGCGCGATGGTTTCGTTGTACGCGAACGGGGAAAACTCCGGCGGGAAAAACTCGCCGTATTTATAAATAATTTCCTTGTCTCTTGTCTCTTGTCGCTTGTCCTTTGACACATACGGCATCTCGTTCATATGTTCGATAATCTTTTCGCGGAGCGCGAAATATTCCTCTTTCGAATATTGCTTGTTGAAAATACAGTACTGTTTTTTGTTCAAACCGACGCATCCAAAAAGGTCAGAAGACGAACGGCAAAACGCAGAATATTCGATGTCGCGGCATCCGGGCCAGCACTCGAAGCAAAATTTTAGATTGGAGCACTGCTCTCCGCAAATCAGCGACTCGTACATTTTCGAAGAACCCTGTCCCCAAAGCGTGTAATCCCAGCAATCTGTCGCAGTCGGCGACAGAAACTGCGAGTAGGCGATATTTTCGCATTCGTGAATCGAATATCCCATTCTCACGTTTTTCACGCGCTCTATGTGCTCGCCCGTGGAATTAACCGCGTTAATCGCAAGCGTGAACCTGACGGGATATTTCAGCCATAAATCTTTTACTTTAACTTTCAATTCTCCAACCGCGCTATGCGACCCAAGGTCAAGATTGCTCAAATATGCTTTGTAATCCTCTTTTGAATACGGCTGATTGAAAATATAATATGATTTTCCCCGCAGATTCGCGCATCCGAAACAATTCTGGCATCCAATCATATCTTTCGAAAACCACACATCCACGCAGTCCTCGCAATTAACCGAATAAAATACGCGATACGCCTCGTCCACCATATACGACTCGTATGAAAGTTCGCTGTGCCGGGATTCGTAAAGGTCGAATCCCTCTTTTACGGCATCTCCTCTTACGACGTATGCGGAGTTCTCGATTTCGTTGCCGTCGAAACAGAGATACGCGTTTTTAAGGTCGCTCGCATTGTCCGAATAATCGGAATTTACCAAACGCAAAATTGAGCGCGACGGCCATGGAACTGAATACATTAACTCGCGGAATTGGTCGAAAAACCGCCTCGAGAAATCGTATTCGCGGCCATATTGCGCCGCGTCCCACTCATCCGACCACCAATAATCATGATTGTAGACCATTATCGGAGCCGCCGCGGGATAACTGGAAAAAATTTCTTTGCCCGATATATCGTCTTTCCTGCGAAAAAGGTTGCGCTCGTTTCTGAAAATGAAACGCCGGATCATCCGGCACTCCGGGCACCATGTCGGCGGCGGCACGCTCATTTTTTCGTAAAAGCCGAAGTCGTCCGGCTCGATGTGGAACTCCTGCTTACAGTTTTGACAGATTTTATTTTCTTTATTCATGGAATTTTTATCTTGCTTTCATTTCTGCGGTATGACATGTCATAGCGCTATGCTATAGCATAGCGCTTCTATATTCTATATTATTGGTTATTGGTCAAAGGTATCATTGTTATTGTAATCGTTATAGTCATGATTTATTCCTCTTTAACGCCTCTATTCCCGGCAGTTTTTCGCCGGCAAGAAATCTCAGCATCGCTCCGCCGCCGGTCGAGATGAAACCGAATTTTTGAGCAAGTCGGTGCTTTTTCAGAAACGTCACGGTTTCTCCGCCGCCAGCGATTGAAAACACATTATTATTTTTTGCGATTTCGCGCGCGACAGCGAGCGTGCCGCCGGAAAATTTTCTTTTTTCAACCATTCCCATTGGTCCGCTCCAAATAACGGTTTTTGCGTTTTTAATTTTATTCAGGAATAAATTCTCCGTATTTCCGCCTATATCAAGGATGGCGCTTTTTTCCGCCAGCCAGTCAACCGGCAAAATTAAATTCTTATAGCCAAGAACCCGCCGAAGTTTTTTCAAATCGTCCGCGTCTCCGTTCATAAGCGACTTCCCCGTTTTAACCCCTTTTAAAAATAAAAGGGTGTTCGCCGCCGCCCCGCCCAACAAAAACCAGTCGGCTTTGTTTTTGAAAAATTCCAGGATGCCGAGTTTATCGCGCGCTTTTGCGCCGCCGAGGATGACTACCAGCGGTTTTTTCGGTTTTTTCATTACGCGGGACAAAAACTTCATTTCTTTTTCAAGTTCCAAACCTGCATAGCTCGGCAAAAACCCCGTTATGGCGGCCAATGAAGCGTCTTTCCGATGGGAAACGGCAAAGGCGTCATTCACGTAAAAGTCGCCGAGCGACGCGAGCTTTTTCGCGAGTTTTTTGTCGTTCTTCCGCTCGCCGTCCAAAAACCGCAGATTTTCGAGCACAAAAACGGACTTTCGGGGAGATTCCGCGATAAATTTTTTATGCGCGGGAAAATCGAAGTCGGATAGAAAATTAATTCTTTTTCCGAGCAATGTCCGGAGACTTGCCGCGTCCCTGCTCAATCCTAAAGTATTGTCAAAACCTTTGGGCTTGCCCGCCGTAATCTTGATGGAAGCGGGCCGGCCCCGATGGCTCAAAATTACAACTTTATCGGCGTACTTCAACAAAAATCGTATAGTCGGAATCGCCGCTTCCATCCGCCATTCATTTTTGGTGTTGAAATCGAGACGAAGAAGCGCTGTGCCGGTCAGTTCCTTTTCTCTCGCCTTGCTCAAATACTTAATCATTGTGATAATTGTATAACAGAATGAAAAAAATAGCAGTATTGGGAGCCGGATTCGGCGGACTGCGCGCCGCAATCCGGATTTCAAAAAAACTTAAAGCGCTTGGACTTCTCGGAAAATACGAAGCGGTTCTGATTGACCGGAATGACCATCATACCTATACCCCGCTTCTTTACGAAGTGGCGACTACTTCCAAAAAAACCGCCGACCTGTGCGAGCTCCATAAAATTGTCGCTTACAAAATTATCGAACTTATTAAGCATCTTCCGATTACCTTTATCCGGTCCGAAATAAAAGCAATTGATTTTATAAACGGCAACATCAAACTTGCGAATAACAAAGACATTGCGTGCGACTACGCGGTGCTCGCGCTCGGCTCGGAAACGAACTATTTCAATATCAAGGGGCTCAAAGAAAATTCCTTGCCGTTGAGAACGCTTTTTGACGCGATAAAAATAAGAGATACCATGCTGAATTTTATCGAGGACGATAAGAGCGAGTTGGATGTTGTCATCGGCGGCGGCGGCGCAACCGGCGTTGAGTTCGCGAGCGAGCTTAAAATGTGGTGCGGCGAATTCGAAAAAGAATATCCGCAAAAGTGCCGGCTCAACATTACGATTATCGAAGGAGCGAAAACAATTTTGCCGGGTTTTTCGCCGAAAATTATCGGGCTGGTGAAAAAACGGCTTGACACGCTCGGAGTGCGGCTAATGGAAGAAAAAACTATCCTCGCAGTCGGAAATAATGAGGTTATTTTGGAAGACGGACAGGAAATAAAATTCGACGCGCTCGTATGGGCGGGCGGAACCAAGGCACCGTCAATTCTTGCGGATAGTCCCCTTAAAACCGAAACGCGCGGAAAAATCGAAACGCTTGAAAAGATGGAATGTGTTTTGAAGACCGCCGATTTGAAAATGCGTCCGGAGGCCAAATTGGGCGCTGGCGTGAACGTGAATCCAATGTTCTATGCCGTCGGCGACAATACATGCGTGCACGACCCGAAAACCCGGAAACCAGTTGCCGGCGTGGCGCGCGCCGCCATCGACGAAGCGGATATTGCCTCATATAATCTAATCGAAGAGATAAAAGCAAACGAAATTAAAAACTATAAAGCAAAGACCAAAACCTATTCGCCGCGCGATTATCCCTATGTTATTCCCGTCGGCGGAAAATTTGCTGTCGCAAAAATCGGCCCGATAGTCATTTCCGGATTTTTCGGATGGATATTCAAAGGACTTATCGAACTTAATTATCTTGCTTCCATAATGCCGGTTTCAAAAGCCGTCAAAGTATGGCTAAATGGATTGAAAATATTCATTCAAAACGACCGGTTAGGTTAAATAGAACTCGCCGGAATTTTTCTCGATTTATTTGACGAACGATAATAGCCGTGTTATTGTGGTTTCAGTTCTTTGAAAATGAATATTGAGGAATACCACAGCAAATGGCACTGAATTCATTTGAGTATCATTTGCTGTGGTAGCTAGAAGTGAACGGATTTCCAACTCGAACGAGAGAGGAGGTGAAAAAACATGGAAAGTTTCCCGCAATACATGTTGAAAGGGTCGAGGGGGCCTCACATCGCGCTCCTCCAAGCCGTCCTGTGCGGGCTTGGCTACGGAGGAGAAGATCTTGTTGTGGTTTCCCAGTACTACAGTGCCGCCACGACGCTGGGTGTGGCCTGCTTCCAGAAGTCGTGCGGCCTACCCCGAGATGGACATCTCGACACCGAAACAAGGTGCGCACTGGACGAGCTCTGTGGCTTCAACTTCGAGGCCGCGTGCCGAGTTGTCCCCGGCACGACCGTATTCGTCCAGCCGGACGGCTCGGAGATCTCCTGGACATCGCCAGCCGGCCAAGTGGCGATGGTACAGACCGCGTACTCCGGCAGGTCCAGCGGCTACTCCGGCGGATACTGGGAGTAGACGTTCACTCACTCTCCGGCGCCCGATTCATTCGGGCGCAAGTCAGTCCGGGCGCGTAGCAATTCCCACGCTACCGCCCTTACCTAAGTTCACAACTCAATTGTGATTTTAGGTGAGAACGAACTATTTCTTTATATGCTCCGAACTGTACTTCCATTCGCTCCCGACTTTTTTCCCCGGATTGAAAATATCAAGCGGGTCAAAAATATTCTTGACTTCCGCGAATAGTTTGCAGATTTTTTCTCCGTACATCATTTCAAGATACGGACCTCGTATCAATCCGTCGTTATGCTCGGCGGTAATCGAGCCGCCGTAACTCAAAACGAGTTTGTAAATCTCGTCCATCGATTCCTTAATTATTTTTGGCACTCCGGGGTCTTTGAGATTGACCAGTGGAATGATGTGGAAATTGCCGTTGCCAGGATGTCCCGCGATGGTATAAATCAATTTGTCTTTGTGTTTCGCAAGAATTTCATTCACTTTGGGCAAGACCTCGGCAAGATACTCCGGCTTCACAATGATATCGTCCACGAACGGCGCCGCTTCCAGTCCTTTCACATGGCTGTGCAGAAGCGCGAAACTCTGCCGCCTGATAGTCCAGTATTTTTCCTCTTCGTTTTTGTTTTTTACGACTCGCGCCTGAACCGGAAACTTGCGCGCGGATTGCCGAACCGAATTTATTTTTTCATTTAATTCCTCCTCGCTGTCGGAACTCAACTCGACCAGAAGAATCATTTTGGGAACTCCGCCTCTTAATACCATCCAAAGTTCGGGCAAAAAATCCCATGCCAATTTCACGATATTCCCTTTCATCAGTTTCAGCATCGAAGGAAAAAACTTGAGCGCCAGCTCGAGCGTTTTGTTGTCATACGATTCTATGCTTTCCGGCTTAACCGCCAAGAGGGATTTAACCAGTTCCGGCACCGGTTCCAAGCTCTTTGCGAAAATGACGACGAGTTTGGAAAATTTTTTCTTTTTGACGAGCCGCAGTTTCGCTTCGGTGACGAGACCGAGCGTTCCCTGCGAACCGACTATCAGTTTTATAATGTCGAACGTCTTTCTGTTCCAGACGTTCCAAAGCGCGTAGCCAGCGGAATTTTTGGACACGTCGGGTTTCGCTTTTTGAATCTCGTCATAATTTTTTTCAATCAACTCGTAAAGCCGGCGATACAATTCTCCTTCAAAAGTTTTTTCAGCAATTTTCTCCCGTAGTTCGCCGGCGGAAAGCGGTTTCAATTCGTGCTCCTCTCCGTCGTTCAAAACGATTTTCAGCGACTCGACGTAGTCCTCCGTTTTTCCGTATTCGAGCGTTTTTTCACCGCCCGAATTGTTTAATACCATCCCGCCAATGGCGCAAAAATCTTTTGAAGCCGGATACGGCGGATATAAAAGCCCTCGGCTGTCGAGCTCCTTTTCAAAATCGCGAAAATAAACTCCCGGCTCGACAATCGCATATCCATCTTGCGGATGGGCATACGATATTCTAATATTCTGCAGAATATTAGAATGTTTTTGTTCGTCTTTTGGGGCCGGATTGGAAGGCAACGCTGTAATTTCCTTTATACGATTAAAGTATTTCGTGAACGAAACGATAATGGAATCGTTGAGCGGCCCGCCGGACATATCGGTGCCTGCCGAACGGCCAGTCAAAGAAATATGCTCTCCATTCTTCTTTTTCTCAATAACCCATTTTACCAATTGCCTAATATCTCGAACATCTTTCGGAAACACAACTGCTTCCGGCCGAATACTGAAAATGGAAGCGTCAACGCTGTACGCATCGAGCGTTTTGCTGTCATCCGAAAAATTGTCCCTCATTAGCTTTTTTAGTTCTGAAATATCCATTGCTTGATTTTCTCCAAACTGCGTTGTAAATGCAAAAATTTCCCGTCCGGCACTATGCTACGGCATAGTACTATGCCGTAGCATAGCAGTTAATTACATACTCTTTCCTACTCTCTTAATCTTTTGTAAATCGCTTCTTCGACTTCCTGGCGGTCGGCGCCGTATTTCTCGCGGGAAGATTCTTTCAGCCGGT
>JACQKU010000016.1 GCA_016204335.1 Candidatus Liptonbacteria bacterium | reverse complement strand
TTAATTTAGATTTTTGATATTTGATTTTTGAATATAATGCATTTGACTTTATCGAAGTCAAAAGCATGCAGTGCTTGTCCAACTTCAAGCATCACGAAATTCATCAAATCGACGACGTTGTTAATCGGCTTCAGGCCGCAGGTATGGAGAATTTCCCGCATCCACGCCGGCGAATTGCCTATTTTCACATTTTCAAAATACCTCGCCGCATAACGGGGACAAAAATTTCCGTCTTCAACCTTCACTTCGAGAAATCCTCTGTCGGTCGGCGGGTCCACGATTGTTTTTACCGGATTTTTCAGTTTTACCCCCACACCAAATTTGGTGTGGGGGTTTGAGCCGAAAATCGCCGCAACCTCGCGGGCGATGCCAAGGTGCGACGCCGCGTCCGAATAACGGTTCGAAGGCAAACTGATATCGAAGAGATCGCCGTCAAGATTTTCGGTTTCAAGCGAATGGGAATTCAAGCCGTCAGCAAGTTTCGCTTTCGGCGGCGCTTCGGATAAAAGTTTTTTGATGAGCGGATAGGAAAACTTCATATTAGTTTTTAAGTTTTTCAGTTTTTAAGTTAGAAAGTTTGTTACAATAATGAACTTCCAAATTCTTCCATAAAACTTACAAACTTATTAACCTATAAATTTTTTTAGATTGATCTGTATTCTTAAGAAATCTAACATAACCGCTTATTGCTTTAATTAGCTCTGTGTAATCCTCTACGATTCTATCATCGCTGTGAAATTCTTTCTTTATGCAAATGGCTAAATTACGTTTTGTTTCTTCTGCTTCGCTTTTTGCTATATCATGCAGTATCCTAATTTTCTCTTTTAGCGAACGCTTATTATAGGACTCCGCAATATTATTTGTAACAGATGATGACGATCTTCTTAATTGATCAACGCTCCTGAATTTTTCATCGCGGGGAAATAACTTCGTTAAATTAAAAACTTTCAATTCAAGTTCTTCTGCCATCTTATAAATTTTTAAATTATCTAGTCCGGTCGCCATTGGATTAATTTGCAAACTTAAACTTCAAAACTTACCAACTTATGAACTTATAACTTAACTAAAACTGGCGGATAAACCTCAAATCGCCCGAGTAAAAAAGCCGTATGTCGGGAATTTTGTGCTTAACCATCGCGAGGCGGTCAAGTCCCATTCCGAAAGCAAACCCTTGCCAGTCGCGGGGATTGTAGCCGGCATGTTCGAACACATTCGGGTGCACCATGCCCGCGCCCATCATTTCAAGCCATTTTCCTTCAAGTTTAACGATAACCTCGAGTCCCGGCTCGACAAACGGAAAATAGCTCGGTCTGTATCGGAATTCTATTTTTTGTCCGGCAAAAAACTTTTTGAAAAACTCTTCAACGACGAATTTGAAATTGGCGAGCGTTATATTTTTACCCACCATTAATCCTTCCAACTGATAAAAATTCGTTTCGTGGCTGGCATCGGTGGCTTCATAACGGAAAACCCGCCCCGGCACCAGAATTTGGAACGGCGGTTTATGCGTTTCCATATAACGAACCTGCATCGGACTCGTGTGCGTTCTCAACAAAAGTTTATGAGTTGATACGTTTGCAAGTTTATAAGTTTTATTCGGGTCATTCGGATGGAATTCGGATTTTTCGGGTCGCGGTTTCAGCCAAAACGTGTCCCACATTTCCCGCGCCGGATGATTCGCCGGAACATTTAAAACGTCAAAATTATAATACTCGCTTTCAACTTCGGGGCCCTCGATTATGGAAAAATTCATTCCGAGAAAAATTTTTCTGATTTCCCGCTCTACAAGCGTCAACGGATGAAGATGCCCCCGTTCCACGCGCTTCCCCGGCGCGCTTAAGTCAATATCGCTTACTCCTTGTCTCTTGTCTCTTGTTTCTTGTTTCTTGTTCACCAATTCTTCCAGTTCATTTTTCAACGCCTGCAATTTCGGTCCGACTGTCCGCCGTTCCTCTAACGTAAAATCCTTGAGCGAGCCGAATAACGCCGCCAGCGCCCCTTTCCGGCCCAGATATTTAATCCTTATTGTTTCAAACTCTTGAGGGATTGATGCTTTTTTTATCTCCTCCAAGGCCGATTTTCTGACGCTCTCTCCATCAATTTTCATCGTTTGATTTTAACAGATTGAAGTTGAAATGGAAAACCGGACTCATTAAAACAACCCGCCCCGACACGATTTCGCGATACAAGCTCTCTCTTATTTCACTATCTAACGGCTCATTTACCGGTATTTGAGCCGTTCACCCCGAATATCGGGGCATAGTTTTGGCCTCCGGATGGCGGCGCCGGCGTCTATTTTCCGCCGGAACCAAAACGAATCGCCAGCGCCGCCAACCAATCTTGAAATTGGTTTAAGATACCGTTGAACGGCATATTGCTGATTTTAACGTTTAGGGGTACGGATTTTTTTACGGGAATATTGACGGCTATGTCTATCGGTACGGTTGTATCTATGGGAACTTTTAGAATTACGGTTTGGCCGATAATTGGTATCGCCACCGGTATGTTCACGGTTGTTTTAATCGGGATGACGGTTTTGATTGGAATATTGAATTTATCATCAATCATTATGTCGGTGGCGAGCGTAATATCCGATGACAGCGCTTGTGCCTGTCGCAATATATTCGCCGCTTGCATTGCGGAATCGGCAACCTGATTTTTAAATCTGAACAAAATAACAATAAGCGCAACATTAATCGCCGCCAAAATCAAAACAATTCCCCAAAGAAGACGGTAATGAAACGGCGGTTTATTTGATTTTTCCGGGTTCATAAATATATTTATGCCTGCCATTCAAAGCATGCGTTAAGTATAATTTATTTTTGTCATTGTGGCCCGCTTTCGCTTTTCGAATTACGGAGCGCGCTTCTTCGCTTACCGACTCTACGCATTCCAAAATGTAAAACTAATCTTTTGTCTGTCGGGTATGTGTTTCGCAACTCCGTGATGAGCGAAGAAATGAGCGAGATACGAGAATCGAACTCGCGTCTATTGCTTGCCGGGTAGTAGAAATGCGATTGCTCTTGCAGAGCAGGTGATGGGAATCGAACCCACGCCACAACCTTGGGAAGGTCGCGTACTGCCACTATACTACACCTGCAAAATTTTCCACCGCATTTTCACTACCCGGCTTGGGAAGCAATCGTACTGCCACTGTACTAATCTCGCATTAATCTTGTTTTAGCGCGGGGCTTGGGAACTTGCCTGCCGGTAGGCGGGCTAACGTATAGCCACCGCCTGCCCGCCGAAGCTCCCGCGCAGGCGGGTACTACGCCCGCATTGGTTCTTATAACATCATACTTCCATTTTCATCTCATCTCCACAATATCTCCGTTCCAACGAAACTGCGGCGAGAAAATAATAACTTTCGCCGATTTTTTCGCGTCACGAAGCCAGTCGTCTATGTTCCCGCCTTTGAGAAATAGCCGTCCGGTCAGAATGTCGCGTTCCGCCTGCGGCGCTAGAATTTCTTTTTTGAAGTCATCCAGATTCATTCCGTAGAGCGTTTGCACCGCTTTGTCGAAACCCGGCTCTTTGCTCGCCTGACTGATTTTTTCTTCAACTAATGCGTTTAAATCCGCCCCGGCTTCTTTTCGCGCTCCGGCTTCCACGATGCCGTTCTCAATAAGCTGGGTCAGCACCGAACGCTGAATATCGTCCGAGCTCGCGGTTTTCTCCGTAAGAGAATTTTGCTGATACGTTTTCAGAACATTCTGATAGTACGCCGCAGCAGCTCCGTAATTCTTCAAAAATGTCCGCTTGCTGATTAACCGGCCGTTCACAGCGGCAATCGGATAATAGCCGAAAGAAATCAGAAGAATAACAAAGAGAGCGACGCTGGCAATCAAAAGAAAAACGATATACGGTTTATACTTCATTATTATTCTGTAAATTATACTCGACAGTGAAAGCCGGAATATTTATTCGTTGGTTGAAGATGCCTTTGGAACGATGATAATCAGATTCTCGCCGGGCTGGCGGTAGTTGAAGCGGGCGCGCAGTTCTTTCTCGAGATTCGCCGGATTGAGGTAATACTTAAAATCCTCCTCCAGACGGCCGTAATCCGCTTTGGCTTTGTCGAGTCCGATTTTCAATTCCCGATACCGCGTTTCCGCCGCCCTGTTCTTGCTCCAAAAAAAATATATCTCGTTGCCGAGCACGACAATCAAAAGTCCCAAAACGATTGCGGCGATAATCTTCGTCATTACTGCTTTAGGATACGCCAAAATACTATTTTTTCAAAAGCTCCCTGAACACTTCCGGAGTCAAACTCACGCGCGACGATTCCTGTAATTTTTTCTTGCCTTCTTTCTGCTTTTTCCAAAGTTTCATTTTCCTCGTCCTGTCGCCGCCGTATAAATATCCCGTCACGTCTTTCCTGAGCGCCGGAATCGTCTCGCGGGCGACTATTCTGCCGCGCACCCGCGCCTGAAGCGCCTGATAAAATTGCTGACCCGGCAAAAGCTCTTTGAGCCGCTCCACGGAGGCCCTTCCTTCTCTCTCCGCTTCCGCCCTGAAAACGATTCTCGTGAGCGCCGGCACCGGCTCGTCGTTTATCAAAATCTCGAGCTTCTCCACATCCGCCAATTCCTCTCCGGCAAGTTCGTAACTGAACGAAGCGAATCCGGCAGACGCGGATTTCAGCTTGTCGTCAAAATCCCTCATCAGCTCCGCGAGAGGCATTTTCGCCTGAATCAAAACATTATCGCCGATATTCTTGATATCCCCTATTTCGAGATAAAACGGTTCTTTCAAAATCATAATCTGGCTTACGTAAGCCGGCGGCGTGAAAATTTCCACGTTAATCATCGGCTGGAAAACCGCTTCCGGGTCGTCTGGAAATTCATGTGCGTCTTTCACGGTTATCAATGTTTCTTTTCCGCCCGAGGCGGATCCGCCTTTGGCGGATACCCGGTACGCTATCGAAGGAAAACTCGTCAAAAAACTCAAACCGAATTCCCGTTCGAGTCGGCTTCCGGCGATTTCAAAATGAAGCTGGCCGAGAAATCCGACTTTGAGTCCCCTGCCAAGCGCTTCGCTCGAATCCGGCTCGAAACTTAAAGACGAATCTGTCAGTCTCAACCGCTCGAACGCGCGCTTCAAATCCTCGAATTTCGTTTTTCCGTCCGGATAAAAAGAAACGAACACTACAGGCGCCGGCTCCTTGTAACCGGGCAGAGCCCACGACGCGAAACCTCGCGAATTGGTAGGCGAAACTTTGCTAATACTGTTCGCATCTTTTCGCGTAGAAATTTCGCGTGGATTCGCAATTACTGTGTCGCCTATTTTGACGAGCGCCGGTTCTTTGATGCCCGTCACGATATATCCCATTTCCCCTGCCGAAAGTTTTGACGCGGATTTCAGCTCGGGCGCGAAATAGCCGACTTCTTTTATTTTCAGCTCGTTGTCCGCGGCGACAAATCGGACATCATCCCCCGCTTTGAATTCCCCGTCAAACACCCGCACAAACGCGATGATGCCTTTGTGGTCGTCGTAGAGCGAATCGAAAATCAATGCCCTCGCGGGCATCGCGGATTCAATCTGCGAGGGCGAGGGCATCTTCTCGACAATTGCCCGAAGCAAGTCGGATACGCCCTCGCCCGTTTTCCCGGAAATCCGGAAAATTTCCTCTTTCGGAACATCTAACAAATCGGCGAGAAGCCCTCTTACTTTTTCCGCATCCGGCGGATTCAAGTCCACCTTATTTATCGCGCCGATTATTTTTAGCCCTGCGTTCCGCGCCATCCTGAAATTGGAAAGTGTCTGCGCCTGAATGCCTTTGGTCGCGTCCACCAACAAAATCGCGCCTTCAACCGCCGCGAGCGCGCGCGAAACCTCGTAGGAAAAATCAGAGTGGCCGGGCGTATCAATCAGGTTGAGGATGTACTCCTCAACCTGCGCGGATTCACGCGGATCAGGACGCGGATGTTCGCGGATGTTGTCATAGACGATTCGTTCAATCTCAAGTTTCTTGCCGAAATTCACCAGAAGTGCCAAACGATATTCTGACCCTCTGAGATAATGCCACGCCTGCTTCTTTGGCGGCTCGGCAAGAAAAGGTAAAGCTTTAAGTTCAAGAATGATTTTACTTTCGATGACAAAATCCGGTTGATATAGACCTACTTTCTTATCCTCGTATATCACATCAATCCTCTTTTCTCTCTCAAATGAGAGATTTAATTTTTTAAATTCTAATTCAAGCGCATTTTGATACACCGCTTCTTTGTGGCCAGGCCCTAAAGCATTATAAACCGCGAAAAACGCTCCTCTCAGTTTGTACGTAATATCCTCGTACAATAACTTTCCGCTATCCGCGTCAATCCGCGTATCTATCTGCGATAATCCGCGAGATGGCCTCCAGTGCATCCGCACTGGGGCCATCTTGATGGTAATCCCCCGCTCCCGCTCAAGGTCAAGCCTGTCAAGATACTGCGGCTCCATCTTGCGCGCCTCGACCGTGCCGGTCAACTCCAAAAACCTGTCGGCGAGTGTGGACTTGCCGTGGTCCACATGCGCAATTATTACAAAATTTCTGATATTGCTCATACCTCTTAAATTTATACTCCTTTCAACTTTATAATCTTTTGCGCTTTGTGCCTGCTTCTCTACATTTTCTACGATCGTAAGAAGTGTAGAGAACCCTCATTATCCTAAACAATTTCGTATTCTTTGGCTTCAAAAAATTTCATAAATTCTGTGACATTAAACTCTACTAGAGTGTCAATGAATTCTTTAGGCAACGGCGCCGGGCCGAACCACACGCTCTTCTGGAGCGGGATGAATCCTAGCGTATTCAACTCCGTTCTCAACCAATCCCGCCTCTTACGGTACTTTTCGGGAATATCGAACGCAATCACCATATTTTTTTCTTTCTTGCGCGGGCGTGTATGATCATGCTTGCGGCGGGGATATTTTTTAAACGCGGATATGCGCTCAGCAAGATACTCCGTACCCTTTTTAGTGATATGCCATAGGTTATTACTTTGTTCGACCAATCCTCTTTTTCTAAGTCGATACAGCGTATTGCTGATGGTAGCGTCTTTCGCGTCAAGATGTTCCCTAATGTTTCGAAATTTTGCCGGCCCCGTATAGCCGCGAATTCTTTTCCGCATCAACTTATATCCGCCGCTGTAACTCCCCAAAATAATGAGGAGGTCGTCAATGATGTTCATTGCATGAACTTTATACTATTTACTATAGCAATAAAACTTATTCTCTACAACTTATACGATCGTAGAGTTTGTAGAGAAGACCAGAAAATATAGTTATAGTTTCAAAAACGAAGCGCCTCCTGCACGAGACAAGCTGTGCAGGAGGCTGCGGGAACTTACGAGGCTATGAACCGTGGAGTGGAGCGGAAACGGCGATCCGATCGCTCTGACCAAAGTCGATGCCGAGTCCAATCCGGATCCAGTACGGCTCCCAGGGTTGGAGATCTTCGCGAAGGCACGAGAAAAACCGCTTGCCGCCCTTGTTGAGGTAGGCGAAGTTCCGGTTGCCGTCCGCGTTCACTACGAATGTGCGAAAAGCCGCCCGCGCCACTATCCTTTGACTGCTTCGACTTCGCTCAGAGTCATCCTGAGTAAACCGAAGGATGAATACTCTCGGGATTGTATCGTATGCGGAATCTATAATTCCCTGGCTCCTCGCACCAAGTAGCAACAGTATGTATGCGTATGGACACCGCGCGCTGAGAGAAAACGTATCCGCCCTCATTCCGGCAAATGCCATCGCGGAATTCGACCGCGCGCAACCGTAGCCGCGCGCGCATTATCTACTATCCGTATTCATAATATCACAAAATTAGAACGGGCTCCGACGACAATCGCTTGTCGAAGGAGCCCGTATGCTCTCGCCGCCCTTTGGGCGACCGAGGGTCCGAGCGGCCGAAGCCGGAAAGACCAAGGCCACAAGAACCTGATGCTACTTGCTTGAGACCGCGAGCCGCCCGCTACGGCGGAGACCGTCGCTGACCCAACCCCAGTCCAAGCTTCACCGCTCGCCGCCCTCGCGGAGGTAGGCGAAGCCCCGGTCGCCGCCCGCGCGCACCACGACCAGCCCCGGAAAGTCGATGTAGACATTTCCGAGAAGAGCCACTAACTCGGGGAACTCGTCCTGATGCTCGACGAGCCAGCATGCCTGCTAGTAGCTGAGTGTGAGATCCAACCTCGGGGCGAGCCGGCGCTCGTACTCTGCACCGTTGATTCGCTCCTCGTCGGGGCGGAGCACGGTGCCGAGCTTGAGCGTGACCGCCTCGGTCGGCGAGGTATCACGCTCGATCCCATTCTCTTCGCGGATCCAGGAATACTTCTCCCGGAGTTCCGCCAGGGTCGGACGCGCGAGCGCGGGGATCTGAATCGTCAGTTCCCCCGTCTCTCGGAAGAAATCGCCGACCTGAACCCGGAAACCGTTCCGGATGAAGACCTCGAACTCCCGAGCCGCGAAGGTGTGCGCCTCGCGGATGCCGACCTGGACCTGCTCCTTCGTGAGCGAGTCCCAATCGAGGTTCTCGCCGAGCTTCGCGAACAGCGAGAAACGTTGCTCAACCGAAATCGTCATGGTATTCTCCCTGCCGCGGGGATTTGAACGTCCGCACCATGCGGGCGTTTGGTCGCTTCTTCGCCGCATCGCTTAGAGTACTTTACTAAATCAATATCCTAAGCGCCGAGGCGAAATCGCAAGCAAGTATTATGTCAATTTTCTGAGCTCGTTATATCACAACGCCTTCTCAAATGTCAAGTTGATGTTCAGACGGCCAGAAGGATTGTCTGTTTTATATTCAAACACCGGCAGATTATTTTCCTTCCAGCGGAAACCGACCGGCGCGTACAACTCAAACTGATATTCTCCGGTACTGCCCGCCTGTTTTTCAAAAACGAACTGATACGATTGACTATCCCCCGGCGGAGCGAACAGCCGGACTTTATAGTCGAACGAAATTACGCTCGTTTTTCCTGCGTCCGTTTTTACCCATATTGCGAACACATTTTTGCCGGACTCCTCAAACACGCTCACTAACGGAAAGTTAAAATCCTTTTTCATTCCGGATTCGATTTGAGCCACCAACGGGTCGACTTCGTACCCGGAAGTTTTGTAATTTATTTTCGGATAAATTTTCCTGTCCCATCCTCCGCCGAAATTCGAGAGCGCCGCGCCGGGCAAAGTGAACACTTCGAGATAATTCTGATTCTGCAAGCGATACCACCACGAATTTGACTTGTTTCCTTGGTGCTCGCGCGTAATCGCCAGATGGTCGCTCGCGGTGCCGTCCAGATTAAGCTGGGTTTTGAAAAATACTTTTTGCTTTATGAATAAATCGGTTTTGCCGCCGCCGATGTTCGCGTTCACAACCGCAAGATAATCGCCGTTGAAATTTTTCGGCAATTCGAACACTTTGCCCGAAACGTTATAAAAATCGAAAAAGGTCTGAAAAGCGGGTTCTTTGAAGTAAAGCGCCAAATCCTTGCCGGCAAGCCATTCTCCGAATTTCTGAAAAAGCATTTTCTTTTCATTGCTTTGAAGTTCGACCAGTTTATCAAGGAGAACCGGGGTTAGCTCCTCAAGAATTTTTTTCGGAGTTTTGCTCTGCCCCAGTCCTGAGCCTGCCGAAGGAGCCTGCCCCGCCTGCACTTCTTTCTGGATTTCAAACAAAAAATTATCTTTATCTATTGCCGCGGTCCGCCCCGCCAGTTGAACCGGCCCGGTTAGCGCGAGCATATCGCTTACTACTTTCGGTGAAATCGCGATTGCGCCGTCGAATTTTATGGAACCGGCGCCGTATTTTTTTGACGCCTCCATAAACTGAATTATTTTTTTCGAAGAAAGGGAATAATCGAAAAACCAGTTCGCGTCAGCCGCCCGCCAGCGCGTGACAATCGCCTGGAGCGGTTTCGGCGGCACAATCTTTGCATCGAGTTCGCGGTCGGCGTCGTTAATATCGTGCGCTTCGATATTCTCAATGTTTCCGTTTTTGAGTATCACATCGGCATAACTGCCGAGAAATCCCCCGCCGGGCCTTATCTCCGAAGAATTTTGAAAAAGAACGAGAATATGATGCTCGTTTGCCGACTCAAGCCAACGGAGCAAAGCATCCAAAAAATTGCCGATTCGGGTGATATCGTACTGAAGCGATAATTGCGAACCGCCCGCGTCCGAAAAAAAACTTCCCAGGTCAACGCGGGCCGCGGCAAGTTTTTTGTCCGCTTCGCTTACCGCGGCAAGGTCGCTTTTTATTTTTTTGAGATGGCCAATGAGCTGTTCTCCTTTATTTCCGAAGATAAAATTCGGCCATTCGTTTTGAAGAATATCGAGTTCGCCGGCTAAATCGAGCGCCGCCGCCGAAATTGCCTGAAAACTTCCGTACGCGTCGCCCGCGCCACCGAACAAAATTTTTACTTTCGCGAAGTCAAAGCCGTCTAAGAATGATTTCTGCCCGTCTGTCTTGTTCAACCCTTCCTGCTCCGCCGCGCCCGTAAATTTCCCCAGCCGTTCTCCGGCGGACGAAAATAACGTCAGCGCGTTGTTCCATTTTTTATAGGTTTGGAACCCGAACCAGCCGACAATAAATAAACTCGAAACAAGAAACGCGATAAAAAACTTTTTGAGCGGCACCGTTTTAAAGGAGGCGGAGTCCCGGCTGATTTCCTTTCCGCGGTTTTCACTCCCGCCGTTTTTAAGAAATCTCTGCGCGGCTTCTCCTTTGATTGAATCATCGAAAAAAACTCCGGGCGGAATTCGCCGATACCCTTTCCCGTCCCGTTTTTCAATGTCGGCTATGCGCTGGGAGATATTTTTCTTGGGAACTTTGCGTTTCATCAAAGTAATCGCGAATGACGCTAATCTCGATTAATAATGCGAATTATATTAGCATTATTTGCTACTATTCGCGCCATTCGCGATTACTCTTGTATTCTAACGGTTCGCAATAAAAACTCAAAATCATTTTAATTTGCTACAATAATAATGATGCGGTTCCTTGGAGAAAAATCGCCTTTGCTTTTCCCTCTGCTCGCGCTCGCTCTCATCTGCGCGGTGGCTTTTTCGCTTATGCTTTGGGCGTCGTTCGGCGACTCGGCGATTATGGACGAACTCGCCCATATTCCGGCCGGCTACGGCTATGTTCATAATCTCGACTACCGGCTCAACCCCGAACATCCGCCGCTCGTAAAAGCGCTTGCCGCTCTGCCGCTTCTTTTTCTGAATCCGAATTTCCCGACAAACGATTCCGCCTGGACGAAAGACATCAACGGACAGTGGACAATGGGCGCGAAATTCCTCTATGAATCCGGCAACGACGCAAACCTGATTGTCCGCGCCGCAAGAATGGGACCGATTCTTCTCACGCTCCTACTTATTATTCTGATTTACTTCTGGTCACGGGAGCTTTTGGGAAACCGATGGGCGCTTCTGCCCGCTCTTCTCGCCGCTTTTTCGCCGACCATTCTCGCCCACGGCCATTACGTCACAACCGATATCGGCGCGGCTTTGGGCATCCTTTCGGGAACTTATTTTTTCCTCAAATTTCTCTTTGCGCCGTCAAAACGGAATCTTTTTTTTGCCGGCATCGCGTTCGGCATGGCGCAACTGATGAAATTCTCCGTGGTGCTTCTCATACCGTATTTTTTCATACTCATCGCGTTCTTTTTCGCCTCGACAGTCGCCCGCGACTGGAAAGAAACCGATTCGAGCGCGCGCCTGAAAAGATTTTCAGTCCGCGCGTGGCGGTATTTCCGCTCGGTCATCGCCGTTTTTCTTATCGGTTATTTCCTGGTCGTTTATCCTCTCTATTTCCTTTTCACGCTCAACTATCCGATTCAAAAACAAGTAAGCGACACGGAATTTACTCTTGCTTCGTTTGCCGACGGGCCCCCTGCCGCGGGCAAGTTCTGCAAACCTCTGCGATGCGTCGCGGATTTTGACATATGGATGAGCAAAAATCCGGTTACGCGGCCGTTCGCCGAATATCTCCTCGGCGTTCTGATGGTGACACAGCGCGCGTCCGGCGGAAACACGAATTATTTCCTCGGAGAAGTGTCCTCTACCGGCACACGGCTTTACTTTCCTGTCACATATCTCCTGAAGGAACCTTTGCCGGCGCTATTCATTGTCTTTATCGCGCTCCTTCTCGGCATCTGGGCGATTGTTAAAAGAGTTAAGAGTTATAAGTTAAAAGTTATAAGTTATTTTTTCATCGACTATCTCGGCCTTAACTTCGCCGAGTTCTCGATGATTGTGTTCATACTCTTCTACTGGGCTTACAGCATGAAAAGTCCGCTCAACATCGGTTTTCGCCATCTCATGCCGACAATTCCCCTAATTTATATTTTGGCCGCGAGTTCCTGGAAACGATGGCTGGCTGGAACAATATCATTGCGAGGAAGCGCGCCGGCGGACGACCGAAGCAATCTTCCGAAGCTGCCGGGATTGCTTCGCCTTCGGCTCGCAATGACACTCTCCGCGCTGCCGAAACTCCTTGCGCGATATGCTATTTTTGCGGTTCTCCTTATTTGGCTCCCGTTGGAAGCGTTTTTTTCGGCGCCGTACTTTTTGTCGTATTTCAACGAACTCGGCGGCGGCACGCGGGGCGGGTATCGCGTCGCCACGGACTCAAACTATGACTGGGGACAGGATTTGCTGCGACTTCAAACATTTGTGGATAGCCATCCCGAAATCGACAAAATCGCGGTCGATTATTTCGGCGGCGGAAGCCCGAAATACTATCTCGGAGAAAAAGAAATCGACTGGCGGTCTTCGCTCGGCAACCCCTCACAAACGCAGATAAACGCGGATGAAAACGCGGATAAACGCGGATATAATATCAGCGAAAATCTGGGCAACAATCAGCGAAAATCCGCGATTGAATGGCTCGCGGTTTCCATAAATACTTTGGAAAGCGCAACGCAACCCCTTGCTCTGGGCCAGAATAGAAATCCTGATGATGAATATCGCTGGTTAACTTCGTTCCGGCAACCGGCAGTCGGAATGGGCAATGTTCCCGAACCGGACTTTAAAGCAGGAACATCGATATTTATTTATAAACTATAAATACCGGTCATGCAGCAAGAACGTCCTCAACAAGAAAGTATTTTTCAGCAAGCTCCTTCGCCAGAACGTCAAAAAAGGTTGGAAATGGCAAAGGAATTTTTTCACAAAGAAAGTTTTCAATTGAATGCGAAAAATTTTGAGTTATATGGTGTTTGGCACAAACCTGAAACGATAGAACTTCATCATCAAGAATTAGAAACAGCAATTAAGAGGGCGGGGGCGGTAGTTGTGGAAATAGGTCCTGATGTTATAGCATTGCGTTCAGCTTTAGAGGGCGCTGATTTGAATGAAGAAGCGAAAAACGAAATAAATGAATTCTTTCACTTTTACGAATATATCAGTACTTTGGCTGGCGCCCAAAATAAATTGGTCATCAACGCCGACCCTTCGGAAGGCGAAGGAGGAGAAAAATTTTTTAGAGATATCGCCGCATCTAACGAGAAAGACGAACAAGTTCAAAATATAAAAAATTTAATTTCAGCCGGTCTGCCTATTGCTTTAATAGCGTTTGGTCTCCGCAAAAAAATAGGGGAGCTCATGCGGGAAAAAATTTCGCGGCGCGCATTTATTGGAGGCATGTTGGGAACGATGGCTTCCGGCAGTATTGTTTCTCTTTCAAAAGTAGCAGATTATTTTGATAAACAAACTGATAAATTTGTTGGTAGAAAAGATAATCCTCTTGGACAATTTTTATACAATCTCCAAGATTACCGAAATTTGGTAGTTCCTGAAGCTCTGGACGATTTATCAAAAAGAGAAATCAAGGGTCCGATCGTAGTTATTTACGGTGATACTCATCGCTCTGCTTTAAAACACTATGCACTTTCGCCAAAAGAAAGAAAATTAAAACGGCAAACGTACTTGCCCTACGATAAAGTTTTATCTCCAAAAATGAGAATGTATAAACCAGATTTTGGTACTACTACGGGGCAACTTAGCTGGACTGAAATTGAAAGAAAAAATATTTAATTGCTAATTTTAACGAAGCAAAACTAATAAGCTAATCAGCTAATAAGCTACTTATAATACGCCCTATTCTCCACCCGGAAATCGAGATACTGGAATTTGTCGAATCCGGACTGATTTTTCAAGGACTGAATGACGGCAAGAGTGTTGTCGGCCGGAAACCGCAAACTGAAATAAAGCTTCAAGCCCTCCTTCGCTAAAGCTCCGGCGGGCAAGCCCGCATACGTATCAACTTCAATTTCCTGAAGATTTATATCGTTGAGTCGAATCTCCTTAACGCTCAACTCGCCGCCCGAAATCACTTTAAAAATGGAAAATATGTTCGGAATGAATTCACCGGGCAAAATGTTTGAGCCCGATCCGAGATTTTTCTGCGAGTAGTCGTCAACGACAGCGATGAGATTGCCTTCGACATGCATGGCTTTCGCAAAAAGCGTTCCGCTGTCGTCAAACCACCAACATGAAGATGCGGATTCACGCAGATTACTACGCAGATTTTCGCTGATATTACCGTTGCTCGCATCCGCGTTTATCAGCGTTTCATCCGCGTTAATCTGCGGTTTCATGAGACACCACGCGCCGAACGGCCGCCTCTCTTCAACTGTGACGACAACGCTTCTTTTTTTATAGTCCTTTTTTATTGAAAGACCTTTCAATTCCGGATTAAATTTTAAATCGTCTAATGAAAGCGTTTCCGGCCAGGCAAGAATGTTCTTTGCTCCGAGCAATCGTTTCAAAAAAGAGCCGTCCGACATTCTCCGATTTACAAGCGCGAGTATATCGCCGCCCGAAACCATTTGATTGCCGCCGACTTCGATTTTTTGAATCCGAAAAAGCGGCGAGCGGACAACCAGCCACGCCCCTCCGAGAAAAACGCCGTAAATGAGAAACACGATTACGCCGAGAATGACGCGGCGCCGGCGCCGATTTTCTTTTTTGTACACATCCGACAGCGAAAAAGAACTTTTTTTGTTAGCCATTCCAGGCAGTAGAAATTCGACTTGACTATCTATAATCTCGACTTTTGCATTGGCATTATGTTGTTGGATAATTTAGGGTTTAGCCGTTATTCTTTGTCGCCTGCGGCGACCAGTCGAATTTTCACTGCCTGGCATTGCTTAAACGACGATTTTTTGGATAAGCGGATTGATTCGCGTCAGCACTTCGTAAGCCGTGGTATCGATTTTCTCCGCCACTTCATCGGCTCCGATAAACTCTTTCCCATGCCCGCCGATAAGCACAACTTCGTCCCGGATTCGAACACCGCGAATATCGGTAATATCAATCGCAATCATATCCATAGAAACCCTGCCCATGATTCGGGCCCGGCACCCGCGAACCAGAACTTCTCCGACACCCGATAAACCGCGGTCAACGCCGTGCCAGTAGCCGACCGGCAAAATAGCGATTGTTGAGTCGCGTTTGAATCGTTCCGTGAAATCATAGCCTATTCTCCCGCCTTTTTTAGTCCGCTTCACTTCTGTGACGACTGTTTTCCATTTCATAACCGGATGGAGAAATTTATTCCGGAACGGACGGCGGAAGTAGCCGTAAAGTCCGAAGCCGACGCGAACCATATTGTAAAAAGGCCTTCTCTCGCAAACGCCGCCGGTTCCGCTTAAATGAATCCATTTGAGACGAATGCCGCCGCTTTTGAAAAATTCCAAACACCGCTCAAAAACTTTCTGCTGATTCAACGACGATTTCTTGCTTTCTGGAAACGCCAGATGGGAATACGCCCCTTCCGGGCGCAATTTCCGTTTTTTCAAAAAATCAATCGCTCTCCGCATTTCCTCTTCTTGAAATCCCTGGCGGTGCATGCCAGTGTCAATTTTTAAATGAAAAAACGGCTTTCGCTTTGTTCTATCAAACGCCCGCAGTGAATCAAAACTTGAAATCGTCACGGCAATATCATTTGAAGCCGCTTTTTCGAAAAATGCCGGCAGCGTAAAACCCAAAACCAAAATCGGTTTCCTGATGCCATCTTTCCGGAGGCGCAATCCTTCAAGAATGCTGTCAACGCAAAACCCGTCAATGTCCGTCGAATCGATAACCTTTGAAAAAGTCGAGAGTCCGTGGCCGTACGCGTTTGATTTCACGACTGCCCAGAGTTTAACTTTGGGACCGACCAAACGCCGGAATGTCCTGACATTGCGCCGGCATGCATTGGCATCAAGCTCAATCCATGTCCTGACGCCGGGCGGACATTCAAAATCCGGCTTATCCGATAATTTCTTTCCCGACATATTTCTGAAGGACGCTCGGAATCGCGACTTTCCCTTCTTTGGTTTGATAATTTTCGAGAATGGCGACAATGGCGCGCGAAGTCGCGACGGCAGTGCCGTTCAACGTGTGCGCAAATTCAACGTTGCCGTCCTTGCCGCGAAATCTGATACCCAATCGCCGCGCCTGGTAATCAGACGTGTTTGAAGTCGAGGTAACTTCGCCCCAGTCGCCTCTGCCGGGCATCCACGCCTCAAGGTCGAATTTTCTCGCCGCCTGCGCGCCCAAATCGCCGGCGCACATCTCAAGAACCCGATACGGTATCCCCAATCCTTGCCATAATTTTTCTTCGAGCCACAGAAGTTTTTGATGCAGTTCGGGCGAGTCGCCGGCTTTGCAGTAAACGAACATTTCCACTTTGGTAAACTGGTGGACGCGGTAAAGACCTTTCGAATATTTCCCGTACGCGCCGCCCTCCTGGCGGAAACAATGCGAGTAGCCCGCGTACAATTTCGGCAACGCGCTCTCTTCAAGCATCTCATCCGAATGAATGCCGGCAAGCGTCACTTCCGCAGTCGCGATAAGTCCCAAATCGGAACCTTCGATGGTATAGGTTTGCGCTTCCGGTCCTCGCGGATGATAACCGGTGCTGAGATAAAATGTGTCGCGAGCCAGATCCGGCGTAAGCCAAAGAACGAATCCGTTCTCCGTCAAAAAATCGAGTGCGTAACGAACCAGGGCTAATTCGAGCAAAACCCCTTCGTTTTTCAAAAAGTAAAATCCGGAACCGGCGATTTTCGAACCAGATTCGAAATCGATGATACCGAGCGATTTGCCCAGCTCCGCGTGGTCTTTGGGAACGAAATCGAATTCCGGTTTTTCGCCGACTTCGCGGAGTATGCGGTTATCCTCTTCGCTCTTGCCCGCGGGAATATCTTCAAACGGAATATTCGGAATCGACATCCACGCGTTCCGCCGTTCGGTCTCTGTCATGCCGAGTTCTTTTTCTTTCTCCTTTATTTTCTCCTTCACCGCTTTCGCCGCTTCAAAATCGCGTTCGCCCTCGAGTTCCTTTTGCTCGTGCCGGAGGTTTTCAATTTCGGCCGTAAGCTTCCGCCAAATTTCGTCCAATCGCAAAAATTCGTCAACCAGTTTGGGGTCGTCTCCTTTTGCCGCAACGCCTTTTTTCACTTTTTCCGGCTCCTCACGGAGCAATTTTATGTCGAGCATTCCAGGTAGTAGAAATTCGACTTAACTTTGGTGGTGTCCATACTTATTTTTGATTCAATGGATGACAGATGAGTGCAATATTTTAGATTGTAATTCTTTTTGTTCGCCTCCGGCGAACAAGTCGAATTTTCACTACCTGGCATTGCTTTAATAATACACTATTCCTCATCCAGAGTTAAGACCTTTAAAAAAAGAAATATTGAGGATATAATTCTCACAATGCAAAAACAATCGAAAAGCCAAAATATTGAAAATATCCGCCACTCGCTGGCGCATCTTTTGGCCGCCGCAGTGCTGAAAAAATTTCCGGACGCGAAACTCGGCATCGGGCCCGTGATTGAAAACGGGTTTTATTACGATTTTCTTCTGCCGCGCCTGCCCGCCGGCAAGCAGGGACATTTTACGCCGGATGACTTGAAAGAATTTGAAAAAACGATTCGCGAACTCATCGCCAAGAATCTTCCTATTAGCGGAAAAAAAATCACTCTTGCCGGAGCGAAAAAACTTTTCGCAAAACAGCGATTCAAACTCGACCTTATCAGGGAATTCGGCAAAGAAGGGAAAAATCTCACGGTTTACTCTACGGGCGACGTATTTATTGACTTGTGCAAAGGCGGGCATGTAAAGAACACCAAAGAAATCGCTCAAGACGCTTTCAAACTCACGCACCTCGCCGGCGCGTACTGGCGCGGCGACGAAAAAAATCCCCAGCTCCAGAGAATCTATGGCATCGGCTTCGGGAATAAAAAGGAACTGGAAGATTATCTCAAACTCCGCGAAGAAGCCGAAAAACGCGACCACAAAAAACTTGGCGCGCGATTGAAACTGTTTATGTTCCACGAAACCGCCCCAGGAATGCCCTACTGGCTGCCGCGCGGAGTTATCGTCTACAACGAGCTCATTAACTTTTGGCGCGAGGAACACCGCAAAAGAAATTACCATGAAATCATTTCTCCGCTTCTGAACAAAAAAGAACTCTATGCGACCTCCGGACACTTTGAACACTATTGGGAGGAAATGTTCATTGCCAAAACAAAAGAAAACGAAGAATACGGACTGAAAGCGATGAACTGCCCTAATGCGATGGTGGTCTTCGGTTCGGAATCGCGGAGCTATAAAGACCTGCCGCTCCGTTTGTCCGATACCGACACGCTCCACCGCTACGAACGCTCGGGTACGCTGAACGGATTATTAAGAGTCCGCGAATTCCAGCAGGACGACGCGCACTGTTTCGTGACGGAAAACCAAATTGCCGCCGAATACGAAGAAATATTGAAAATCGTCGAGAGATTTTACTCGATTTTCGGAATTTCCTACGGCTTCCGGCTCGGAACCCGGCCGAAGAGTTTTATGGGCGACCCGAAAACATGGAAAAAAGCCGAGGCGTCGCTCGCGAATATACTCAAAAAAAGCGGCAAGGAATTTTTCGTCGAGGAAGGCGAGGGCGCGTTTTACGGCCCCAAAGTGGATATTATGATGAAGGACTCTCTTGGGAGGGAATGGCAGATGGGAACCATCCAACTCGATTTTCAGCAGCCGAAGCGGTTCAAATTGGAATATGCCGGGAGCGACGGCAGGAAAAAAACTCCTGTCGCGATTCATCGCGTAATTTACGGGTCACTCGAGCGTTTCATCGCGGTGCTCATAGAACATTTCGCGGGAGCGTTTCCGGTTTGGCTTGCGCCGGTGCAGGCGATTGTTCTGCCTTTGAGCGAGAAATTTATGAAATACGGCGAGAGCGTCACCGCTATGCTACGGCATAGCGGTATCCGCGTAGAATTAAGCGACGCGAATGAAACGCTCGGGAAACGAATCCGCGAAGCCGAACTCCAAAAAATTCCCTATATTCTCGTTGTCGGCGAACGGGAAGAAAAAAATAACACCGCGAGCGTGCGGCATTACCGCCGCAAGCAACCCGCCTTCGCGCCGAATACTTCCACTGACGCTAACGCTTCGGCGGGCAGGGAAGGTGAAATGAATATTGAAAAACTTGTTGAGAAAATAGAAAAAGAAATCAGGGATAAGACGATTTAACCCTTTTTAGGCGGGGGAAACAGAGCGTTATGACGCGTCATAACACCTGATAGTGAAATAATTTGGAACTCCCCATAAAAAAGAAATACCGCTTATAATGAGTGGCTTGAGTCGATTGAAAAATAATGGGGGCGGCGGGAGGATTGGGTACCTCCACGCCGCTTGCCGCTGACTGGGAGCTGGCCTAGAAGGATCTCCGCCGTTTCCATTTCTTCTTTTCGGCGTTCTTCGCGGCGTTCTTCTGGGCCCGGGCAATTCCTGCGGCCAACTGGAGCGCCTGGCGGGCCTGTCTTCTGCGCGCCTGCTCCTCGTGTCGTTTACTCATGAACAGATACCTCCTCGTACTCGGGTTTCCTGCAATGAATACGGTATCCGCCGTGAAACTATCAAGAGTGTCGCTTTAAATTATAAAAATGTCAAATTTTATATTTCATCGTAAAAACCTCTCGCGACAAAAAAATAATCCTGAAACCCTATAAAAAAAGAAAGCCGCCCGATGAATGGCGGTTCTAATTTGTAGGGTGCGGTGGATGCCCCGAAGACATCCACCGCACCCCAGTTGGGTCGTCTCGATGGGCGACCCTGCTACGCTGACTCGCCAGGGGCGAGTCGTCCAACCTGCTAGGTCGGACATTTGTCGTGCGGAAAGGAAAAATCCGGATCGCGCGGCGACTACTTGAACGCTACTGTCGCCACGCGACTGCTAACGAGCCCGGCGGACTCGACTTGACCAAGACACCTCCGGGGTTGCGAACGTTTACTGCAGTGCGCGAGCGAGAACTCAGCGAGGGTCACCTCGCATAGCGTGCATGTTCATCGCAACGCTTTGAGAGCCCTGCTCGCGCGGTTGCCCGGACTACACCCAGTATCAGGCCGAAGAGGTCAGCGTCTTCGCGGCGGTCGTCCCCGCCGGATGACCACGAGTGGCCAGGTGCGCCGCCGGCACAGTATGGTGGCCGATGACCAGGCCGCCTCCCCTATGCATAGTGGCGGTAGCGGAGGTCGTCGTGGTGGCCGCCGTGGCCGTGGTGTAGGAGAACGCGACGTCGTCGATGAAACCGGCGGCTAAGGTCGAGGTCGGCCCGCCGATGAGGTCGGCCGAGGCCAGGGTACTACTCGGGCAGATGAGGGTCTGCTGCACGCCGAAGCCGTCGGCGGCAGCCGCGACCGGGGCCGGACCGGAAACGATGGCGGTCACGATGAGCGCGCCGACCATCAGAGCCACTGCGAAGATTCGCTTCATGGGGTCTCCTTTCGGAAACCGAACGGGTTTCTTTCACCTCGACCGTTAACTGCGGACTACGCCTCCTTTCCACGCGAGTATTGTCCTCGCGATTTGGTAGTATGGTGAATGTCAAGAGTGCTCTTAAAAATAACTATGATAGAATCAATCGGTTTTTGCAAGTACAATTATGCACAAGCGTATAATCCAGAAAAGGTCCATAAATAAGACAAATTTATCGTAATAAAAGTATTTGAGGCGGCGCGAAGGTGGTATAACCCTCCGCGCCGCCTTGCTTGGGACAAGAAAGATGACGCTGATTTTAGTATCTGCGGTAATCCTCACCCCCTCTCATAGGCGTGCTGTAAAAAGATTATAATTAAAGAAAATCAATGTCAAAATTGTTACCCACAAAGCCAAAACTTATCGTCATTGTCGGACCAACGGCGAGCGGAAAATCCGCGCTTGCGATTAAGATTGCGCGAAAGTTAAACGGCGAAATAGTTTCCGCCGATTCGCGGCAGATTTACCGTGGAATGGATATCGGGACGGCAAAGCCGCCGATTTCGCCTGCGAGCCGAAGGCGAGCAGATGCGAAATCGAGCGCCCCGCCTCTTTTGGAAAAGGGCGGGGCAGCAACGCCTGTATACGCAGAAGGCATTAAACATCATCTCATAGACATAAAAAATCCGAACGAAGAATACACGGTTGCCGATTACAAAAAAGGCGCAATCAAGGCAATCGAAGAAATTATAAAAAAGGGCAAACTGCCGATTCTTGTCGGCGGTACCGGTCTTTATGTGAAAGCCGTTGTGGAAAATCTTGAAATCCCTGAAGTCAGACCAAATCCGGCGCTGCGGAAGAAATTAGAAATGAGAATTAAGAAAGAAGGGTTGGCGACCGTATACCGCGAGCTTGTCGAACAAGACCCCGAAGCCGCGTATATCGTTGACGGAAAAAACCCGCGGCGCGTGATTCGCGCGCTCGAAATCGCGTTCACGACGAAAAAACCTTTTTCGGCGCAAAGAAAAAAAGGGGAACCGCTTTTTGACGTCCTGAAAATCGGCGTTGCGCTTCCGCCGGAAAAACTTCGTAAACGGATTGAAACTCGGGTTGATGAAATGGTGAAAGACGGATTGGTAAATGAGGTGAAAGGGTTAATAAGAAAATACGGGGATAAACAAGTTGCGTTCGACGCCATCGGCTATCGCGAGATCATCACTTTCCTGTACGCAGGAAAGAGCGCGGAACAACGCGGACTGAACGCGGATTTACGCGGACAAAAAATTCTGCGCGAGTCCGCGCTTTTTGACGAAGCGATTGACCTCGTCAAAAAGAATACTTGGGCGTTCGCGAAGCGGCAAATGACGTGGTTCAAAAAAGATGAAGAAATTGTGTGGATACATCCCCACACCAATTACGGATTGAAAAAAGTTATGCGGCTTTGTAAAAAATTTTTGAGAAGTAATTGACGGCCTAATCCTATGCGCAAGGTACAGTGTTATGACGCGTCATAACACTGTATAAGTGAAGTTCAAATTCCATTAAGTATCGCAGTTGTAAAACTGTAAAGGATATCTATTTTAAAAATTGGCGTGGAGGTAAAAAATGAAAAAGAAACGCTTGCGCTGGTCAAAAAATTTCTCGCCAAAAAACAGCTGAGGCGCCCGTAGCATTGCGCTGGGACGCCTCGTGATGCTTAGCCGAAAATCACTTGGACGAGTTCGGTCGAGGCCAAACTTCAAGGTAGTCACCCTTCCCGACAAGAGTGACTGTTCGCCCGTAGAAAAACGAAACCGACTTTTGGCGTAGGACCTTTGGGATACAAACCCTCGGGCCCGAGTAATAGTCCTTCTCAACAGAAACCAGAACAGCCGATAGGTCGGCCTCGTGGGTAAATGGCAATACATCAATCCGGATACAGCTGTCTTCCGCCAACGACAGCACGACATGAGCACTAAGTTCTTCCTTAAGCTCGCGTGGAAGAACCAAGCGCCCTTTCTTGTCGACAGTAATGTCACGTTGTCCACGGACTCTCATTTCTGAATCCTTTCCCTCCGCTCTCTGCGGAGACACCTTAACTTGAGTGAGCTTCGTTCTCTAACTATTCGATTCTTGATTATATAGTCGCGCGACCTGGTCGCGCTGGATTTCAAGTACAGCTTAAAGATATATAACAAATTTTATCTATCTTGTCAACCTATTTTGTACATTCCGCCGAAATAATACCTCTGATGGTTTCCGGATTTCCCCTGCCGCGGAGTTTCGCCATTGTCTTGCCCACCAAAAATTCCAGGCTCGCGACTTTGCCTTTTTTGAGGTCGTCAACAGCTTTTTGATTTTCCCTAAATATCTCCAAAATAATCTTTTTCAAATCCTCTTCTCCGGAAACCGTGTGTAAACTCTCGGATTCGAGAATTTCTTCGGGGTCGCTTCCCGTTTCAAACATTTTCTTCAATATGTCTTTCGCCTGTCGGCTCATTATTTTGCCGTCAACGATTAAATCAACGAGATGAGCCAGCTGTTCCGGATTTATTTTTCCGCCCGAGGCGCCTGCCCGTCCGTCAGGCGGGGATCCGCCTATGGCGGACATTTTATCAAACTTTATTCCCGATTCATTCATAAGTCCGGCAAGGTCGCTTGTCAGATAGTTGAAAAGAATTTCGCGCGGTTTTTTCTCAATACTCGAAACTTCTTCCTTCTCTTCCTCTTCAAGTTCGCTCGCCGCGGCCTCGAAAAAATCCGCCTGTCTTTTATCTTCGACGAGAAACTCCGCCTGCTCGGAAGACAGGCCGAATTCTTTTTGAAACCGCTCGCGTTTTTGCGTCGGCAGTTCCGGAAGATGCCGCCTCATATCCTCAATATCAAAAACTTTTATCGGCTCGAACGGCGGCAAATCCGGTTCCGGGAAATAGCGGTAATCGTGCGCCTCTTCTTTCAATCGCTGGGAAAAAGTCCTCTGCTTCGCGTCGTCCCATCCGCGAGTTTCCTGCGTAACCTTGACGCCGCTGTCCAAAACTTCCGCCTGGCGTTTGATTTCATACTGGATTGCGGAACTAAGCGCCTTGAAAGAATTGATGTTTTTCACCTCCACCTTGGTTCCCAACTTTCCGCGTTGGTCCGCGCGAAGTCCGCGTATGTCCGCGATTTCGCGAAGCGAAATATTGGCTTCGAGGCGCATCTGGCCTTTTTCCATATCGGCATCGGAAACCCCGAGGTAGCGTAAAATGAGCCGGAGTTCTTTCCCGAAACTGACTGCTTGTTCGGCGGTTTTGATATCGGGGTCGGTAACCAGTTCCATTAGCGGTATTCCCGCTCTGTTAAAATCGACCAAACTTGTCTCTTGCCCCTTGTCGCTTGTCGCATGAATCAGCGTCCCCGTATCCTCTTCAAGATGAATCCTTGTTAAATTAACTCCTAAAAGCTCCCCGCCGACCACCAACGGCTGGTCATACTGCGAAATCTGATATCCTTTCGGCAAGTCGGGATAGAAATAATTTTTTCTGTCGAATTTGCTGACCGGATTGATTATGCCGCCGAGCGCGAGGCCGACTTTGATAACCGCTTCCACCGCTTTTTTGTTAATCGCCGGCATAGCCCCGGGATGCGCGAGACAAACCGGACATACGTTCACGTTCGGACGCTTCTCATCCGGATCGTTTAACGAATCACAGAACATCTTGGTCTTGGTCTTCAACTCTGCATGTATTTCAAGACCGATGGTCGGCAAGTAATCCATACCCTATTTTAGAAAATTGCGGGCTTTTTCGACAATCTCCTTGTGCACTTCCTCGATGGAGCGTTCGCCGTCGATAAAAAAGAGATTTTCAAAACGGCCGCGGAGGGATTCATAATTTTTGATAACTTTTTTCAATTTCTCCAGCTCTTCAAAAAAAGTGGTTTCGAGTCCTCGCTTTTTTATGCGCTCAACCGCCGTTTCGGGCTTAACCATCAAAACAAATGTCGCATCGGGCAGAATAAAATCGTCGTTGAGTTCGATGAGCCATTCCAAATCACAATCAATCGAACCGAACGCGAAGCTCGAAAAAAAATAACGGTCGGAAATGACGTTTGTTCCCTCTTTGAGCGCCGGAATGATTTCTTTTTCCAGGTGCTCGTTCCGGTCTTTCGCAAAAAGTTTCTGGAGCTCGACGCCCTCGGCGGTTTTTCTGTGTTTTAAAATATCCTCTATCTCTTTTCCGTATTCGCTGTTTTTGGTCGGTTCCTTGGTAATGAAAACTTTTGAACCGAGGTTTTCTACATACGCTCCAAAAAGAGAAACCTGCGTTGTTTCCCCGGAACCGTCCAGGCCTTCAAACACGATAAATTTCCCCAGGTAAGGATTTTTATGCATTACCTTAAGTTTACATCAAAAGCTTCAACAAGCAAAAACCCCGCAGATTCAAAAAAACCCACCGGGGAGAAAAGATTTTTACGCTTATCCTACCTCTATTCCCATCGAACGCGCCGTTCCCTCCACAATCTTTATCGCGGCATCAAGATTATCCGTGTTCAGGTCAATCATTTTCCGTTCGGCAATAGCTTTTACGTCTGCTTTGCTCACTTTTCCAACTTTGATTTTCAAAGGATTGCCGGATGCCTTCTCAATGCCTGCCGCTTTTTTGAGAAGCGCCGAAGTCGGGGGAGTTTTCAGTTTGAACGTAAAACTACGGTCTTCGAAAATAGTTATTTCGGCTGGAATAATATCGCCCGCCATTTCCTTGGTCGCCTCGTTGAACTGTCTGCAGAACTCCTGGATGTTCACGCCGTGCTGGCCGAGCGCGGGACCGATGGGCGGCGCGGGATTCGCGGCCGCCGCCGCGATTTGAAGTTTTATCGTTGTTTTTATTGGTTTGGCCATTGTTCTGTGTCAAGTGTCAGGTATCAAGCGTCAAGAAAGTTTTAGAATTTTTTATCTTGATACGTGACGCATGATACTTGATACTTTTAGATTTTTTTAACCTGCAAGGAATCCAAATCAAGTGAAGTGTCGCGGCCGAATATCGCCACCAGCGCCTTAATTCTTCCTTTTTCCTCGTCGACCTCCACGATTTTCCCTTCATAATCCTTGAACGGTCCGTCAATAATCTTGACCGCGTCGCCGACCCGCAAATCAACTTTGAACGAACTCTCGTCTTTCGACATTCTGCCGAGAAGCGCGTTCACTTCTTCCTCGGAAAGCGGCGTAGGAGTCGTGTTATCCGGACCTACGAACCCCGTGACCCGCGGCGTATTTCTGACGACATACCACGAATCCTCGGTCAAAACCATATTCACGAGCACATAGCCGGGATACAATTTATCCTCGATAAATTCCCGCTTCCCGTCTTTCACTTTTATCTTTTTTTCTTTCGGAATGATGACGTCGAAAATTTTATCGTCCATCGAAAGCGATTCTATCCTCTGTTTGAGATAGCGCGCAACCGCCTCTTCATATCCGGAATATGTGTGAACCGCGTACCAATGCTTCGCATTATCTGTTTTTTGAAGTTCGTTCATTTAAGTTTTTACCACAAAAATTCTCAATAGATACGTAAAAAGATAATCGAACGCGCCGAGAAACGCCGCAAGACAAAGCGAAAGAATCACGACAACCATGGTCAGCCGCGCCGCCTCGTTCCGGCTGGGCCAATTGACATGGCGGAATTCCAACCGTGTTTCCTCGAAAAATTTCTTAATCTTGTCAATCATTTAGTTCCACTACCATAGCAAAAGACACGAGGAAAAGCAATATCGGGCTACAAAACATTAAAAATGTATCTGCCTGCCGGCAGGCAAGCGAATATACAAATCTCAAATCCAGCCGTTTTCGTATTTTCGTAAGAAATTCGTATTTCGTAGCGACTAAATGTCAAGATTCCTCACTCCGGTCGCGTATGCCTGAATAAACTGTTTTCTCGGCTCAACCAAATCACCCATCAAAATATTGAACAAACGGTCAGCTTTTTCCGCGTCTTCAACCATAACACGTTTCAAAATCCTGTTCTCGGGATTCATCGTCGTCTCCCAAAGCTGTTCAGGATTCATTTCGCCGAGACCCTTGTAACGTTGTATTGAAACGCCGGAGGGTTTTGTTTCGCCGGTTTCTCCGGTTTCCAACTCTTCCGCTTTTTCTTCTCCAGCGACGCTTGACGTTTGCTTGCCCGCCGACCTGTCCGCCAAAGCCTTGGCATCGGTGGAAGCTTTAGCGGAGGCGGGTCGCTTGTCGCTCGATTTTTGACCCTTGACTCTTTGAATCTCCGTAACAATCCTGTTTTTCTCGGCATCGTTGTACGCGTAACGAACTTCTTTGCCGGACTGAATACGATAAAGCGGCGGCTGAGCGATAAGAAGATGTCCTTTCTCAATAATCTGCGGGAAGTAGCGGTAAAAAAGCGTCAGGAAAAGCGTCCTGATGTGCGCGCCGTCAACGTCCGCGTCGCTCATCAAAATAATTTTATGATAGCGGAGTTTTTCCAAATCGAAATTTTCCGCGATAGCGGTGCCGAGAGCAATCACGAGCGAGCGAATCTCGATATTCGCAAGCATCTTGTCAAGCCGCGCTTTTTCGACATTCAAAATTTTTCCTTTGAGCGGAAGGATTGCCTGAGTGCGCCGGTCGCGCCCCGATTTGCATGAACCGCCTGCGCTGTCACCCTCAACAATGAAGAGCTCTGATTCTTCGGGATGGCGCGATGAGCAGTCGGCAAGCTTGCCAGGTAACGTCAAGCCTTCAAGCGCGCCTTTTCGAAGCACGGTGTCTTTCGCGGCTTTCGCGGCCATTCGCGCTTTCGCGGCGAGCATCACTTTCTCGATGATTTTTCTTGCTTCACTCGGCCGTTTTTCCAAAAATTCCTTAAGCGCTTCGTTGACAACGGCTTCAACGGCGGTTCTCGCTTCCGGATTTCCAAGTCGCGCTTTTGTCTGGCCCTCGAACTGCGGCTCCCTTAGCTTCAATGAGACAACCGCAACCAGCCCCTCGCGCATATCTTCGCTCGTCAGATTTTCGTCTTTTTCCTTAAGATACGATTCGCTCCGCGCGTAACCGTTCAATGTCCGCGTCAGCGCCGAACGAAATCCCGTCAGATGCATTCCGCCGTCCGGAGTGTAGATATTATTCGCGAAACTCATCTCCTTAGTATCAAAATCATCAACATACGCGAACGCGACCTCAACTTCCACTTTTCCCCGCCCTGAGCCTTCAGTCGAAGGGTCCGCCTGCTTTTGAACGTAAAAAATCTCGTCCTGAAGCGATTTTTCGTTCCGCGAAAGAAATTTCACGAATGACAGCACGCCGCCCTCGAAATAAAATCCGTAGAGCGACTGCGGCGATTTCCGGCGGTCGAAAAAATTTAGCCGAATGCCTTTGGTCAGATACGCCTGCTGGCGGAGATGGTCCGCGATTCGTTTTTCGTTGAATTCTATGGTTGAAAAAATCTGCGGGTCGGGGGAAAAAATAACTTTAGTTCCGGTTGTTTTCGAACTCCCATCTTTTTTAACTTTCGCCTTGGGTTTCCCGCGCTCGTATTCCTGCGCGTACAACCCTCCATCCCGGCAAACCTCCACGCGCAGCCATTCGGAAAGCGCGTTCACCACCGACACGCCGACGCCGTGGAGTCCGCCCGCAACTTTATACGATTCTCCCCCGAATTTTCCGCCGGCGTGCAAAGTCGTCATCACGGTTTCGAGCGCGGATTTTTTCGTATGCTGATGAATCTCGACCGGAATGCCGCGGCCGTCGTCGGTCACGCTTACCTGATTTTTCGGCAAAAGTTCAATTGTAATATTTTTTGCGTAACCGCCCATCGCCTCGTCAATCGAGTTGTCCACCACCTCCCAAATAAGATGATGAAGTCCGTCGGTCCCGGTCGAACCGATGTACATTCCAGGCCGTTTACGCACAGGCTCAAGCCCTTCAAGAACATAAATATCCTTCGCTGTGTACGAAGGCTGGCCATTTTCAGCCGGATTTTGCGCCGCCGGTTTTTCTTTGATTTTTTTCGCCATTTCAAAAATAAATAGCCCTTTTGCTTCGGCCAAGTGGACTCATTTTACCATAAAAACCGTCGGATTCGCAACCGGCTAAAACACCATAAAAAGCAAACAAAAATCCCCCTGTGCGGGGGATTTTTCGTAAGCCGTTTTTACCAGCTCTTTCTGCGATCGTTGCCTCCGCCGAATCCGCCACGGCTTCCACCGCGGTCATTCCGGAATCCGCCCCCGTCGCGGGGACGCGACTCCGGCGGTTTGGCTTCGTTCACAGTCAGAGTCCGGCCGTCAAGCTCTTTGCCGTTCATCATTTCAATCGCCGCGTCTGTCTCTTCATCCGTGGACATTTCCACGAAACCGAATCCGCGCGAGCGGCCCGACATTCTGTCGGTGATGACGTTGGCTGACACAACGGTTCCCGCTTTCGAGAACGCGTCTTTCAGGCCTTCTTGGGTGGTGTCGTAAGACAACCCTCCCACGTATAATTTCTTTGCCATCTGTCTCTAAATTATTTTTCCTCGATGTATTTTAATATCAAGAAAGTGAGTCGACCGCCGTCTTATTCTGTCTTTCCGAATACGCCAATGCGCCGGAAAGGGATTAAAGAAATAAGAACCTTACTCTGAAATGCTACGCCGTATCGCGAAAAGAGTCAAGGCGCTCCGATTTTCGATTTTTGAGAACCGGCTGTAGCCGCTAGCCGAGACATTGGTTGAATGCCGTAACTTCCTGATTGTATTCAAAGACATCCGCCTTTGTTTCGGCAAGAAGGGCGTTATATTGGTCTATAAGTTGATTATATTTTCGCGCGTTCTGGTTATACGCCGGCCCGTACTTCTGTTTCATGCCTCCCAACTCGGCTCGCATTGCCTGAATCTCCGTCTCCATCAGCGATAACCGATTTTTCGAATTGTCTATCTGCGTTTTGAGGCCCGCGCTCAAAAGAGGACACTCGGAAGCCGGCCTCCCGAAAACCTGCACCGCAATCCAAATATATTCTCCGTTAAACATCCCTTCGCGCGCGGCGGCGCCGATTTGGGTAAGCTGGGCGCTCAAAATATTCGCGCGATGTCCAGGACTGTTCATCCACCCCGCGACCACGCCTTTGTCTCCGGCAAAACGTCCCAGCGCGAGATTCTCGCCGATAGCGATATAATCGTAGCCGACTGTTCCGGCGGCCATCTCCGCGTTTCCACCGTCAGGCGCCGTATGGGCGAAATACTGTTTCCGAAACATATCATCTAGGCGCAATCCCGCTATATCGTCAAGCGCGGGATTTTCCGATAACGCAGGCAAACCGGCCTGTCGATTCCTTTGAATATTGGTATTCGCTATGATGCCCGAGGGGGTAAGCGGAGATGACGCGGCAGATTCTTCGCGGCGGAGCGGAGGCGGAGCCGAAATATATCTTCTGATTTCCGCCGTTGAAAAATTTTCGGAAAAATGCCGGATGCTGAATAATTCCTTAAGTGAAAGCGAGTGGAAAAAATACCAATACAAAAAAGCGCCGGTTCCGGCAAGAACCGCGAGTATGATGAGCCCTTTTTGCGCGCGCTGGCGGCGGAAATTGCCGTTCATCATTAAAGTAATTAATTCTCCGCTAATGTTAATATTGTAGCGCCATCGACACCGCGGCGAGCGCCGCGTCTTTTCCCCTGTTTCTCTTTTTTGCAGAGCGTTCCTTTGCCTGCGCGAGATTGTCCGTTGTAATCACGCCGAAACTTATCGGCACATTACGCTCAATCGAAAGATTCATAATCCCCTGGGAAACCGCCGAAGCAATGTAGACGTAATGGCTCGTCTCGCCCTCTATAATGCATCCGAGAGCGACAAGCGCGTCATATTTTTTCCGTCCAAGAAGAGAAAGACAACCGAACGGTATCTCGAAACTTCCCGGAACGCGCAGTATGCGAATATTATTTTTCTTTACCTTGCACGCGCCAAGCGCTTCCAGCGCCCCTTTGAGAAGGCCGTCCGTAATGTCTTTGTGAAACTCCGAAACCACGATGCCTATCCGCAAGCGCGAACCATCCGGCAATATAATTTTTTTTGTACGGTTTTTTCTTTCCATAAAGTAGTCGCGAATAATGCGAATGTGGGCAAAATAATGCGAATGTTTATTTACAATGTATGAAATTTAAATTCGCGATATTTGCTTTTATTAGCGATATTCGCGATTACTCCTCGGCGCCTGAAGATAACGCGCGAGAACATCCGTTTCGAGATTGACCTTATCTCCTTTTTTGAGATTACGCAAATTCGTATGCTCAAGCGTGTAGCTGACGAGCGAAACAGTGAACCAATTTCCGCCGCCGGCAACGACGGTCAAACTCACGCCGTTCACGGAAATCGAGCCCTTCTCGGCGATAAACTTCCTATACCGACCCGGAAAACCGATTTTCAAAATAACCGAATTACCTATTTTCCCGATTTCCCTGATGTCTCCGGTCGTATCCACATGCCCCTGCACCAGATGGCCGTCGAGCCGGTCGTTTAGGCGAAGCGAGCGCTCCATATTCACGCACATCCCTTTCTTCAGAAGTTTGGCGGCGGTTTTTTTAACCGTCTCGGGCATATATTCCACTTCGAATGAATTGCCGCGAAGGCCTTTCACGGTCGAGCAGATGCCGTCAACGCTGATACTCTCTCCTTTTTTAACTTTCCATCCCGCGGGCTTTTGAATCAGGACGTAAACGCTTCCGCCGCGCGCCGAAGCATCCCGCACTTTTCCCAGCGCCGCGATTATTCCCGTGAACATAATTTTCTGATATCCGCGATGTCTTTTAAAATAGCCGCGATGAGTTCTTCTCTCTCTGCGAACATTCTGACATCCCTCACTTTCTTATGCGCCAGAACAGCCAGCTTTTCTCCGTAAAGGTCTCCTGAAAAATCGAGCAGATGCGCCTCGACAATGTCTTTCTTATCTTCCTTATAAAGCGCCGCTTGATAGATATTCCCGTTCCAAACCGCTTCTCCCGCGTAGATGCCGCCCGGTATTGAGGAATCGCAAGGAATATTCGCCGTTGGGAATCCGAGTTCCTTCCCCTTTTTATTTCCACGCTCTACCGCGCCTTCTACATTAAAAATAACGGCGCGCTTTTTTTTGTTGTTGGACATGTTGGAAATTTCCGGGAAAGTATCGAAAAGAGCCGCAAAAACGTTTGCGGAGGCGGAAGGATTCGAACCTTCGGTACGGTTTTACCCGTACAACGGTTTAGCAAACCGCTTCTTTAAGCCACTCAGACACGCCTCCAAACTAAAATTTCTTGTAATTATGCATGATTTCTGTTAGCTTTACAAGACCAAAATGATTGAGAATCAGAATAGAAATAGAATAAATCGTTCCCCTATCGTTGTGGTAATGGGTCACGTCGACCACGGCAAAACCACTCTGCTCGACTATATCAGAAAAACAACCCTCGCATCGCGCGAAGCCGGCGGCATTACGCAATCTATTGGCGCGTATCAAGTAACACATAATGAAAAACTAATCACATTTATAGACACGCCCGGACACGAAGCGTTCATGAAAATGCGCTCGCGCGGAGCGAATATCGCGGACCTCGCGATTCTCGTCGTGGCCGCGGACGAAGGTATCAAACCACAAACCAAAGAATCCGTAAAAATCCTTGGAGAAACAAAAACGCCGTTTGTCGTGGCGCTTACGAAAACCGACAAACCGAATGCCGACATCGAACGCGTAAAAAACGAATTGTCCGCCGCAGGCGTTTTTCTCGAAGGGTACGGCGGACAAATAAGCTACCAGCCGGTTTCCGCGAAAACCGGCGATGGCATTGACGAACTTCTGGATTTGATTCTCCTGACGGCGGAAGTGGAACATCTGACATGCGAACCGGCGACCCCCGCGACCGGCTATGTGCTCGAAGCGAAAGTTGACCGGCAGCGCGGCCTGGAAGCGACGTTGATAGTAAAAAACGGGACTCTGCGCGCCGGCGATTTCATTTCTACGCCAACGATACAAGGCAAAATAAAAATTCTTGAAAATTTTCTCGGCGAGCCGATTAAAGAAATCGCGCCGTCTGCTCCGGCGCTCGTCATCGGATTTGAAACACTGCCGCAGGCCGGCGAAGCGTTTTCCGTGATTGAAGCGTTGAAAGAAACTGTCCAAGGCGAATCTTCCAAAACATCTCCACGCGAAAAACCCGGAGAAGAATTCCTCGGGCTCCGCTTGATTTTGAAAGCGTCCGACGGCGGTTCGCTCGAAGCGCTTTCGGAAATCGTCAAATCTTTAGCGAAAGAAAAACCGGTCCTCAGAGTTCTCGGTGAATCGGTCGGTGACGTGAACGACAACGACGTGAAATTCGCGATTTCATCAAAGGCAATCATACTCGCGTTCAAAAGCCGCGCCGACAAAACGTCGAAAAATCTCGCGGAAATAAACGGCATAAAAATCATTTCTTCGGAAATCATCTACGAACTTTTAAAAGCCGCCGAAGAATTTTTGAAAGAACTCGAAGCGCCGAAGCCGACGGGAATTTTGAAAATTCTCGCGGTATTCAACCAGTCAAGCCCGCAGAAACAGGTTGTGGGAGGCAAAGTCGAATCCGGAGTTTTCAAAAATAAAGCGGTTTTTGAAATAGAGCGCGACGGAATCATTGTCGGCTCCGGCAGAACGCTAAATCTTCAACAGCAGAAAAAAGACGCGACCGAAGTAACCGAAGGCAAAGAAGCGGGTCTTTTAGTCAATTCGGAAATACTTTTGAAAACAGGCGACAATCTTCTTATCCAAGCCAAACCAAAGTTATAACATTCACTTTTTCATAAATAAGCAGGCGGTATGCTATAGCATACCGCCTGCCTTCCCCCCAAAATGGCGGATGCCTTTCTAAAATGAATCCAGTTAGAGACAACCAGCCTATGATTTCCAAACTAAACTTCAACTTGCAGGCAAAAAGGTCCGGCGTTGCAAAACCGGCTTATTTACGGTCGCCCAAGGCGACCTGTCTCTAACGGGATGAACCATCGTCCGGAACGAGTCGGAAAATTAATACGGGAACAATTAAGCGGCATCATCGCGAGAGAATTGGAATTCGAGAATATTCTTGTCACCATCACCGAAGTCGAAGTTGACAAAAAACTCGAAACCGCGAAAACGAGAATTAGCGTCTGGCCCGCCGAAAAATCGAAAGACGCGCTGAACGCGCTCAATAAAGCGCGCAATTTCCTCCAAACGGCGCTCTTCAAAAAACTAAACATCAGGCCGATGCCGAATATATGGTTCGAACTCGACCGCGGCCCCGAGCACGCCGCCGGAGTTGAAAAAGCCCTCTTAGAGGAAGATAATAGCTGAACGGCCTGGTTGCTAAGTGGTAAAGCGAAGGTCTGCAAAACCTTTATACGCGGGTTCGATTCCCGCCCAGGCCTCAAACAATGAAATTTCCTCCAAAACCGAAAACTCCTTACGTCTTGTCCAAACCTCAAGACCGCCGTATCTTTCGCAAGCTTAAAAAATTATCGGGGAAAAAGTTATCTCGCGAAGAAGAAAAATTGATTAAGCTGCTTTACTCTCAATTGGAAACCGACTGGCGAACTCCGCTTGAAAAATTCATCGACAAGCTGTTAAAGTAAACCTGCGCCCGGGTGGCGAAATTGGCAGACGCAGCAGACTTAAGATCTGCCGCTCGCAAGAGCGTGTCGGTTCGACCCCGACCCCGGGCACCAAAGAACTTTCGCTAGAATAAAAAATGTCAGAAGAAAAAGTTGTTCTAGAAAAATTTATGACCTCAAAAGATGTTGTTGATTTTTATATCCAACTGGAAAATATGGGTATCGGAATTTGGGTAGACGGCGGATGGAGCGTTGATGCGCTGTTAGGCAAACAGCTGCGACCTCATAAAGATTTAGATATTGCTATCCAATGGAAAGATGTATCGAGCTTGCGCGAAGTGTTAACCGTGCAAGGATATAAACAAGTTAGAGAGTATAGCCAATGGAACTTTGTTTTAGCCGATGATAAAGGACACGAAATTGATGTTCACGCATTTATTTATGACGATAAAGGAAATATAGTGAAAGGAATTATGTACCCGGCAGAATCCTTGACCGGAACAGGGACAATAAATGGTCATACCGTGAGATGTATCTTGCCTAAATATCAGGTTAAGTTCCTTGCCCCTTGGATACATAAATGGCCGGAGAAATATTTGGAGGCTGTCTCTGCGTTATGTGAAAAATTTGATATAGAGTATCCTGAAGAATATACCCATTTCAAGAAATAGTTACCTCTATTAACACCGTTCGAACATCGTCCAATCCTACGCACGCTTAGAAAAGAATTTCTCCCAATAAGCGCGAGGATATCTTTTTTGGGAAGTTATCGGAGTCTCGACGGCATTGGTCTCCTTAAGTCGCTATAGCATAGTGGCAGGAGCCGTCGGAAACAGTATGTCAAAATTGCGCAACCGAACACTTACTATTATATCTTACGATCGTAAGTTATCATAGTGATACATAATATCATTGCAACAAAAAATTTCCGCTGCAGTTCGACTGTCCCGAGCTCACTGTCGAAGGAAAGAAATTTTGACGCCGGTTCCCGAAAAAGATATTCGAGCGCTACTCATACCTCAACGCCTCCGTCGGATTCAAGCGCGAAGCCCGGTACGCCGGATAAATGCCGAACACGACTCCGATGACGGTTGAGACCGCGACCGCGAGAAGAACAGCCGAAATCGGCAGGGAAAAAACCCAGTCGATGCCGGCGAACCGCGTGACGGCAAAATAAGTAAGGACGGTAAATAACGACCCGATAAAAATTCCGACCAATCCTCCAATAAACGTAAGAATAACCGCTTCCCAAAGGAATTGCTGCAAAATATCGGAGTTTGTCGCGCCGACTGCCTTCCGCAGCCCGATTTCGCGCGTCCGTTCGACGACCGACACGAACATAATGTTCATAATGCCGATGCCGCCGACGATAAGTGAAATGGAAGCGATGGCGGTCAAAAATATTTTGAGAATTGAAGTGATGTTGCCGAGAAGGGAGAGCGCGTCTTCCTGTGTGCGAATCGTAAAATCGTCTTTGTCCGGATTCGTGATACGGTGGCTTTGCCGCAACACGTCGGAGATTCTCGATTTTGCAAACTCGATATTATACGCGTCGCTCGCCTGAACCGTGATGGCGTTATAGTAGTCAATCCCGAGAAGCTGTTTTCGCGCGACCGTAATCGGAATGAGAACGAGAGCGTCCTGGTCAATGCCGAACGGGCCCAGCCCTTTTTTTTCAAGAACGCCGATGACTCGGAATTGCACGTCGCGCAAACGGAATAATTTCCCGACAGGATCAATGTCGCCGAAAAGCGTCTCTGCAATCGCCTGCCCCAGCACCGCCACGTGATTGAACGAAGCGACGTCGTTGTTGGTGAAGGAAAATCCTTTCACGGTGGAAAAATTTCTCATCGGAAAAAATTCGGCGGTTATTCCTTCGTATGTAACCGTGGCGTCGTTATTTTCATACACGGCCTTCGCTTGGCCTCGCACCTCGGCGGTGACCTTCGCGGCAACCGCTTCACGCCGGAGGGCGTCCACATCGCCCTCGACCAGCGTTTTTATGATAATGCCCTGCGTGGATGCCGGCGACGAGAAACGGCTTCCCTTTGTAGCTCCGGGCACGACGAAAATAAGATTTGAGCCGATTCCTTTCACCTGGTCGAGAATCAAGCTCTGCGCCGACGAACCGATGGACATCAGAAGAATCACGGACGCGATGCCGATGACAATCCCGAGCATCGTTAAAAGCGAACGCAATTTCGCGTGGTTCAATCCCCGCGTCGCTGTTTGAATTGAATCTTTTATTTTCATTTCTTTATTTTTATCGAGGCCAATATACGAATGGTACTATTTATACTAATGAATCCGGGCTTTAATTCGTATTATTAGTAAATTAGTATATTCGCATCGATACTCTATTTAAAAAATTCTTTCCTGTTTCCGTCGTGTTTCGTCGCCTCATCGACTTCGACGAGTCCGTCTTTCAATTGTATGCGCCGGTCGGCGAACTCCGCGGTGTATGTCTCGTGGGTGACTAAAATAATAGTGCGGCCGGCATTGTGCAAGTCGTCGAGAATTTCCATAATCTGCGCGCCGGATTTGGAATCAAGATTCCCTGTTGGCTCGTCTGCAAAGATTACATTTGGGTCGTTCACGAGCGCGCGCGCGATTGCAACGCGCTGTTTCTGCCCGCCGGAGAGCCGTCCGGCTTCAACAAATGTTTTTTCTTTCAGTCCCACTGCCTCAATCGCTTTGCGGACAAGCTCCGCCCGTTCGCCCGCCGGAAGGTCAACGGAATAAATAAGCGGCATCTCCACGTTTTCATACACCGAGGCGCGCGAAAGAAGATTGAACGCCTGAAACACGAATCCCATTTCCTTGTTTCGGATACGGGCAAGTTCGATATCGCTCAAATCATTGATGCTTTTTCCAGAAAACGTGTACGAGCCGGAGGTAGGCCGGTCGAGAAAACTCAAAATATGGAGAAGCGTTGATTTCCCCGAACCCGAAGGCCCCATTACGGACACAAATTCCCCTTTTTTGATTTCGAAAGAAATATCCTGAAGCGCTGTTGTATCGGTGTCGTCATCGGAATAAATTTTGCCGAGATTTTTAAGAGAGATCATTATCTTTTGAACCCGCTATTAAGCAAATAGGTTATTGAGTTATTAAGCCTGTCATAATAACTTAATAACCGAATAACGTAATAACTTTTTATTGTGCCTTGATTCCGACATTCACGACGCTGTCGCCCTCGCTCACTCCGGAAAGTATTTCCACATTGCCGTCCTGTCCGCGGATTCCGATTTTCACGGGATAATCCTTCGTACTCCCCCGTTCGTATTTTCTGACGAACGCGCCCCGGTCGTTCTGGACGATTGCCACCTGCGGCAAAATGAGGACGCCCGATTTTTTCACGGTCTCTATGCCGAGATTCGCCGTAAGTCCGCTTTTTATCCGCCCGTCGGGCTTGTCGAACGCCACCGTCACTTTGAAGTTCACGACGCCGTCGACGACTGTTTCCGCCGGGTCTATTTTTACGACTCTGCCGGAAAATTTTTCCCCCTGGAACGCATCGAACGTAATATCGACTTTGTCTTGAAGAATAATTTTTACGATGTCAACTTCGGGAATATTAACTTCAATTTCAAGATTGTCGGCTGAAATGACTGAAACAAGCGATTTATTCGCCGCCGCGATTTCCCCGACTTTCGCGTCCTGCCTCGTCACGGTTCCGTTGATGGGAGAAATCATAACCGTCTGGTTCAATTGCGCTTCAGCGACGGTCACGCCCGCTTCCATTTGCGCCACGCTCGCTTCCTGCGCGCGTATATCTTCCGCGGTTGAGCCTGCTGTCTGGGACGCCAACTGGTCTTTGTTCTGATTCACGACGAATTTCTGCGAGGCAATTTCCTGACTGCCCGCGTTGACATTATTGATTGCCGTATTCACTTCCCCGCGCGCGGTCGTCACGCTTGTTTTGTATGCGGTGACAGTCGCCGAACTTAAAGACGGCGCCGCCACAATCGCATCCATGGTTTTATTGAGGAACGCGAGAACGACCGCCAAATGGGATTGTCCGTTTTTGAGCCCCTGTTCGAGAGTTTTTGCGGAGTTTGACGGCGCCGCGGCATTCAGCGCGGCAATTTCATTTTTCCAGGCGTTCAATTCTATCCCCGCGGTTGCGCGCTGAGCCTGCAGGTCAATTTGCATCTGTGAATCGTTCACGCCGAAAGTAAGTTGCGGCGTTGTCGTATCGGCGTTTGAAAAAAGAGCGCTTACCTGATTCCGCACCGCATCGTCCGATTTCGAATAGGCATCGCTCAAAATCGAAAGCACGCCGTCGTAGTCGTTCGCCAAATCCTGCTCGGCTTTATTCAACTGCGTCCGGGTAATCTGAATGTCTTCCTGCCGAGCGCCGCGCTTCAGCGCGTCAAGTTTTGCGCGCGCCGCCGCGACATTCGCTTCGGCTTCTTTCAATTGTCCGGAGAGTTCGCCATGTCCGAGTTCCGCAAGCACCGCTCCGGTTTTTACAGTCGCGCCCACGCCGAAATTCACGCGGACGATTTTCCCCGTCCGTTCGAACGCTAGGTCGATATTCCGCACCGGCTTCGTACTGCCGGTGACGATTACCTGTTCCGCGATGTCGCCGCGCAACACAGAAATAAGCTGATGCGCAGGTTTTTTAGAAAAAAATTTGTACGAACCTATGCCGACTATGGCCGCCGCGACGATTCCGATGACTATTTTGTTGGCAATAAGTTTTTTAATAAGAGGCATAACTGGAAGATTATAGCACAGATTGAGAAAATGGATTATATTGAATAAGGAATAAATCCAATATGAAAATTTTCGTGAAGGCAAAACCTAATTCTAAAAGGGAAAAAATCGAACAAGTAAGTCCGTCTTCGCCGACCCTATGGGGAGAAAAAAGCGAAACGAGTTTCGCGGTTGCAGTTAAAGAACCGCCACGAGACGGCAAGGCGAATGAAGCAATTGTGAAAGTTCTTGCCCGGCACTTTGGCATACCCCGCTCACGCGTCCGTCTCGTCTCCGGTTTTTCGTCAAAAAAGAAAGTGTTTGAGATTGTATAAGTTTCTTCTGCGGTGTCTGTTTGAAAATATCCGAACGGAACTGACTGGACCCCGCCTGCGTTGATATTGTCATTTCTTGATTAATTTTGCGAGTTCGGCCCTCAGTTCTTTTTCTGTCGTTCCGCCCATAGAGAATAGCTCTCCGTTAATTATGATCCCGGGACTCGACATAATGCCATATTTGCTGATGAGTTCTTGCCCTTGCGGCGTTGTCATATCTATTTCTTCAACGACAAGATCGGGATACTCGGGCTGTATCTTTTTTAAGAGCTCTTTTGTTTGCGCGCAATGCACGCACCCCTCGCGAGTAACGAGGGTCATGTTAATTTTATTTTCCATAATTATTTTCTTTTTTACTTTTAATACGCTTGGCTACGACTATGGCCAAGATGATAATTGCTAACGCTAAAATGGGGCCGAGGGTATTGTCGGCGGTTACAGTAGTCGCCCCTTCTTCGTGGGCGTAAGCGACTTGGATTATTGAAAACTTTGTGTTCATTGTATGACTTGATTTTGCCTGCCCCGTAGCTCGCTGGAAGCGATGGTATGGGGTGTTAACTTTTTGCGCTGAACAAATGCGTCCCAAATAATCACCGCTCCGACCATAAGCCCGATAAATATCCACGGCAAAATGGTGGCAGTGCCCCCTTGAATGTTCAGTAATTCTTCAATCTTTTCGCTCTCTGCTATGCTTGGCAAAGTTCTCATTACAATATCATTCCACATGACATGGAAAATTGAACCTTCCCAGAATGCCATCTTAAAGGGCAGATATTGAAAAAGATACGCGCCGATGCCGACCAATCCCCACGCCATAACCCGTTCAACTTTTACCTGCGAGCGGCTGACCC